>NZ_JBILUK010000166.1:0-6941 GCF_044371015.1 Phenylobacterium sp. | reverse complement strand
ATGTCGGGCCTGCTGGGTCGCAGCGGAACCCACGCCGAGCTGAACGCGGCGCTTTGCGAGGCGATCCGGACCGGGGCGATGAGCGTCGAGACGCCGGGGCTGCTGGATGCGCTGACCACCATGGCGCGTCGGCAGATCGCCATCGACCAGCCGAGCTACCGGCCGGAGGGAACCCCTCCGCCCGGGACCTGAGCGCCGGGCATGACAGCCGGCCCCCATTCGGGATCCTGGGGGCTGCCGCTGGCCGCCGTCATCATCGCGATGATGTGCTTCCAGGTGAGCGCGGCGCTAGCCAAGTCGATGTTCCCGGTGCTGGGCGCGGACGGGACGGCTGTGGTGCGGCTGGCGCTGGCCGGGCTGTTGCTGTTGGCGCTGACGCGGCCCTGGCGGGCCTGGCCGAAGCGGGCGCATTGGCCGGCGCTGATCGGACTGGGCGTCTCAACCGCCGCGTCCATCGGCTTCTTCTACCAGGCGCTGGAGCGGCTGCCGCAGGGCGTGGTGGTGGGGCTGCAGTTCCTGGGGCCGCTGGCGGTGGCGCTGTTCGGCTCGCGGCGGCCGCGCGACGTCGTCTGGGCGGCGCTGGCCGGGGCCGGCGTCTGGGGGCTGGTCGGACCGGGCGCCGGACCGGTGAGTTTCGATCCCGTCGGCGTGCTGTTCGCGCTGGGCGCCGGCGCGGGCTGGGCGGGCTACATCCTGTTCGGCCGGACGGCGGGCGGCGACCTCGGGCCCTCAGCCGGGGCGCTTTCCATCGCGATGGCGGCGGTCCTGTTGCTGCCGGTGGGCGGCGAGTCTGCGCTGCCGGTGCTTTCGTCGGCGACGCTGCTGGGGCTGGGACTGGTGCTGGCGGTGGTCTCGACGGCCCTGCCGATCCAGCTCGAACTCTATGCGCTGCCCCGGATGCCGGCGCGGACCTTTGCGGTGCTGATGAGCCTGGAGCCCGCCTTCGCCGCGATCTCGGGCTTTGCGTTCATGGGCGAACGCCTGACCCTGGCGCAGATCGGCGGGCTTTTCGCTGTCATGCTGGCGGCGGCCGGCGCGGCCTGGACAGCCATGCCTGGAGCGCGTTCGGCGAAAGTGGAAGCCGATTTCGCCGCGAGAACGCGCTCTAATTCAAAGAGATAGAGCCTGTTCGACCGGTCTTGATGGTTCCATCAAGACCGGACAGGCTCTAGGCCGCCTCCAGCACCCGGATGATCTGGCTCTCGCGCTCGTTCCAGAGGATGGCGACATTGGCGGCGCGATCGGTTTCCCGGCCCAGCGCAGCCTTGACCTCGGGTTCGCGCAGGCGGTGCTCGGAGAGGCGCAGAAGGGTGCGCTCGCCGCCCTGGTCGACCGCGACGTCGTGAAAGCGCAGCACCGCATCGACCAGCGCCGCCGGCGGCAGGGTCGGGCGCTGCGGCGATTGCGTGGGGCGCGGGCTGGCCGGATGGGGCGTGAAGCGCGCAGGGGAGAAGCGGCCGGGCTTGTAGGGTTGGGCGCGGCGAGCGGCGGGGCGGAAGGTGGTGGCCATCGGTCTGGAACGCCTTGCGGGTTTGCGATGGTTCTGGTTCTGTCTTGTAGCTACGTCAAAAACGGACGCGTTGAATCATGCGGCAGGAAAAAAGCGCGCGACTGCTCGAGATGGCCCGGATGATGGCCGGCAGCGCCGAGGGGCTGACCCTGGACGAGATGGCGGAGCGCCTGGGCGTCGGCCGTCGCACGACCGAGCGGATGCGCGATGCGGTGGGGATGCTGTTCCCGGAGATGGAGGCCTTGGACGACCCGCCGATGCGGCGGTTTCGCATCCCCGCCGGGCTGGATGGCCTGTTCCAGGCGCCGACGGCGGAGGAGATGACCGCGCTGGCCGGCTCGGCGGAACTGGCCGAGCGGCAGGGGGCGGGCTCGCGCGCCCAGGCCTTGCGCGCCCTGGAGCGCAAAATCATGTCAGCGACCCGGGCCTCGGCGCGGCGTCGGCTGGCGCCTGATCTGGAGGCGCTGTTGCAGGCCGAGACGATCGCGGTGCAGGCGGGTCCCCGACCGTTCGAGGACGATCGGGTGCTGGCGGCGGTGCGGGCCGCGCTGAAGGCGGTCTCGACGATCCGGTTCCGATACGAGGGCGGCTCAACGCCGGGGCGGGTGCGGGAAGTGACTCCGCTGGGCATCCTGTTCGGTCGCTCGAACTACCTGGTGGCGATCGAGACCGAAGATGCAGGGCCCCGCAACTGGCGGCTGGACCGGGTGTTCGACGTGGAGGTGACGGAAGCTCCGGGGCGTCCGCCGCCGGGGTTCTCGCTTCAGGCCTATGCGGATGAGAGTTTCGGCATCTACCAGGACGACACCGAGGACGTGGAACTGAGGATCACGCCCGAGGGGCGGGAGGACGCGCTGCGTTGGCGGTTCCACGCGCGCCAGAGCCTGGAGGATCGGCCGGACGGGTCGGTGATCGTGCGGTTCCGGGCCAGTGGAATGCGGGAGCTCGCCTGGCATCTGTTCACCTGGGGCGACAAGGTGGAGATCCTGGGACCGGAGAGCCTTCGCCGGATGATGCAGGGCGAGCTGGCGGCGGCCATGCGAGCACACGTCCAAAACTGACGTACCGGATGTTCAGGGTGCTCACACAGCCAAGGAGACACCCATGCCCGTCCTCGACTACGCCCAGCTCTACGAGACCGAGTTCCGCCGCGCCCGTCTGCGCCGCGCCTGGACCGGCCTGATCCGCATCGTGCGGGACCTGATCGGGTAGGGCGCTTGTCCGGCGCGGCGCGCCCGATCACCCTGTCGGGGCATGAACCCCGCCGAGTCGCCCCGTCGCCGACGCCTTAAGGACCTTGATCCGTTGTTCGCGGTCCGGTTGGCGCTGACCGTGATCGGCCGGTCGCTCACCCGGATGTGGGGCCGGGACGTCATGCTGTTCAACGGCGGCGTGTCGTTCTTCGTGATGCTCGCGATCTTCCCGGCCCTGGCCATCGCCATGGGCCTCTACAGTCTCCTGTCGGACCCGGCCCAGGTGGCGGCGCAGGGCGAGGCCCTGGCCCAGGTGATGCCGGACGCCGCGCGGATGATCCTGCAGAGCGAACTGATGCGGCTGTCGCAGGCGCCGGCCGGCACGGTCTCATTCCAGAGCGGCGTGGCCCTGGTGATCGGCGCCTATGCGGCCCATCGCGGCTTCAAGGCGCTGCTGGCCGGCCTTTCGTTCATCCACGACGAGGACAAGCCGCGCGGATTCGTCGGCTTCAACCTGCTGGCGCTGGCCGTCCTGCTGGCCACCTTGGCCGCGTTGGGGGCGCTGTCGGGCGTGTTCTTCGCCTTCCGGATCCTCGGCGAAACCTTTGAGCTTCGCCCGTTACGCGGCGCGCCCTGGCTCTATAGCGAGTGGACCTGGGCCAGCGTCGGGATGACGCTGGGCATGGCGCTGATCTATCGCTGGGCGATGTCGCGCGAGCCGGTCGACTGGCGCGCCTCGTTGCTGGGCGGAGTCGCGGCGGCGGCGCTCTGCCTGTTCGCATCCTGGGGCCTGGGCTTCTATGTCGAGCAGATCGCCGAACTGGGCGCGACCTACGGCTCGGTCGCCACGGTGGTGATCTTCCTGATCTGGCTGTCCTGGAACGTGAACGCGGTGTTTTTCGGCGGGGCCCTGGCCACCGAAGTGGAGTTGGCCGCCCACGCCCGCCGCACGCCGATCAGCCCGCGCCCGTCGATGTAGGCGGCTTCTCCAGCACGAAGGTCAGCAGACCGTCGAGTTCTTCGGCGGAAACAAGGGTCGCGCCGAACTGTCCCGCGAAGTGCGGAACGTCGATGCGGGCCAGGGGGTCGTCGGCCAGCAGCCGCACGGTCGCGCCCGCCGGCGCGGCTTCCATCGCGCGACGCAGGCGCAGGGTTGGAACGGGGCAGCGGTGCCCGCGCGCGTCCACCTCGATCACCGGCGTCGTCATGACGGCGGCATAGGGCGCCTTGGGGTCTAGCGCGAGAGGTGCAGCGCCGCGATCTGGCCGGCGATCGACTCGAACACGTTGGTCAGGTCTGAGGAGTCGTCCACGTCATAGTAGTAGTCCCGGCCTGAGGCGCAGGTCTCCAGCAGCTCGCTGCTTCCCGTCTCCACCTCCACGCGGATGGTGTAGATCTCGATCTCACGATCCTTGATGTTCTCGCACATGAGCGCCAGCCGGGAATCCAGCGCCGCGGTCCGTTCAGCGCTGGAAGCGCCCTGCTGCAGCGGCTGTCCGTTGGACTTCAGCACGCGGCCCTGCCAGATGTAGCCGGTCGCCGCATAGGTCCCGTCGTTGGGCGTATCGCGCTGGGCGATGGTGTTCTCGCCGTCGGTCATCAGCACGATGATCTTCTTGTGCTTGGCTGTGCCGTAGGGAACGCCGTCGCTGAACGGGGCCCATGAAGTTAGGGTGTTCCAGCCCCACGACATGCCGATGGGGATGTTGGTGTTGCCGTCCGCCGACAGGTTGTTGATCGCAGTCCGCAGGGCGCTGAAGTCGGTGGTGAGCCGCATCAGCCTGGCCATCTTGCATCCGCGATTGGGGCCGAAGTCGGTGTTCATGCCGCTGGTGGACTTGTACTTGGTCACCATGCCCTGGCGGACCCGCCAGTTGGAGCTGGTGGTGCCGTCCTTCAGATAGTCGTTCTGATAGTCGTCGCCGTAGCCGCTCGTCTTGCTGTCGGGTTCATCGACCGCGAAGTAGGGCGTGTAGAGGGTCGCCGGGACGCCTGCCGAGGGCGCCGTGTCCTGAATGTCGTAAGGCGCTTGCCGCATTTCGACGCAGCCGCGCCATGCCGTCCCGATGGTGTTGAACAGCGTAAAGCGATTGGCGAACTGGGTTCCGCTGGATGTCGTGAAGATCTGGTTGTTGACCGGCGCGACGCCCGCCTGGTCCATCCAGACCGCGTTCCGAAAGAGCGTTCCGTCGATCCGCACGGCGTTGGCGAACGGCACCATGGAGATCTTCACCGAGTCGGGCTCGATGGCCTTGTCGGAGGCGTCCTCCATCTTGTCGATGAACGCTTTGGCGGCGTCCTTCATGTCCTGGAGCTTGCTGCCGTCGTTCATCGAGCCGGTGGTGTCGAGCACGAGCGCGATCTCGACCTTCATATCGGCGCGGACCACCTGGGAGACCGCCGAGACGGTCATGGTCCCGCCCGAAACCATGCCGGCGATGAACGGTGTGAAACGCAATTGGGCGGTGGCTTCGACCCGCCCTCCATCGCCGAAGCGGAAGCTCTGGGCGTGAAGCTGGTAGTCCGAACTGAGCTTGAGATTCTGCGCCAGAAACCGGGAACCCGCGGCCTGAAGCTGGGTGTCGGTGGTGGCGGTCGTGCGGGCGGCGCCCAGAGCGGCGGCGTCCAGGGCGTCCTGAAGCTGCGACTTGGCGCTGGTGACCCGCGCCAGATCGATCGCCCCAAGACCGGCGAGGGCCAGCGGAGCCATGGATAGGGCGGCGACGACCGCCACGTTGCCCCGCCTATCGAGGAAGAAGGGTGTGCCGGAAGAGAAGGGGAACCGCATCCGCATCGTGCGCGCCCATGTTGTTCAGAGGCGGCCAGACTACGATTTCGCGGATAATCGAGTATTGGCTGAGTACGTTAAACGATATTTACCGTAAATTCACGGAGCTTAACAGTTCATCTACCGACCTCGCCCATAATCACGACATGTGCTTGTGGCACCCGTCGCGATCCCTGCTACGTCGTCTGGGGCGAAACACCCGCGGCGCCACCGCCGTGGAGTTCGCTTTCGTGGCGCCCGTGCTGGTGTTCTCGATCCTGTCACTGATTGAAATCGGAATGCTCGGCATGATGACGAGCGGGGTCAACAATGCGGTGGTCGAGACCGCGCGCCGCATCCGCACCGGCCGTGATGACGCCGCCGCCAGCGCTTCGGACTTCAAGGACCAGATCTGCGCCCGGTTGGGCGGCAGCCTGACGGCCTGTCGGGGGCGCCTGCAGATCAGCGTGCAGACCTTCCCGCGCTTCGCCGACGCCGCCGCGGTGGCGGCCGCGGCGCCCAATGGGTCGTTCAATCGCGGCGGCGCGGGCGACATCATCGTGGTCAAGGCCAACTACTCCTGGCCGTTGATGACGCCGTTCCTGGCCACGACCAACGGACGCGACGGGCCGACCAGCGTGGTGATCGCGTCCCGGGTGGCGTTCAAGAACGAGCCGTTCGAGTGAGGCGTTGCGCACGACGTTTCGTGGGCGAGGCCCGGGGCGCGGCGGCGATCGAGTTCGCCCTGATCTTCCCCGTGCTGTTCGCGCTCAACATCGCCGCGGCCGAGGCGCTGATGGTCTATCAGGCGCAGCGCAACGTCGCGCACATCGCCGCCGCCATGGCCGATATCACCGCCCAGAGCCGCACGGTGACAGATCAGGAGCTGACCGACATCCTGGGCGCGTCGACCGTGATGATCCATCCGTTCCCCACTGCGAGCCTGCAGCAGCGGGTCTCGAGCCTAAGCGCAAACAGCGGGGGCGCCGTCAGCACGGACTGGACGGCGAAGCGGGATTACACGCAGTCGGGAGGCCCCAGCGTTCCGACGGGTTACCTGCTGGCCAATGAAAGCGTGATCGTCACGGACGTGATCTACGACTACCGTCCAACCTTCGGCCTGTTCCTGCCCGACACCATCCGATTCAGCCGCAAGGCCTATTCGCGGCCGAGGCTGTCGGCGAGGGTCGAGAAGGTGAGCTAGGAAGACGGCGCGGCCTTCACCTGTCCGACTTCCAGGTTGTCGATCAGACGGGTGTCTCCCAACCAGGCCGCCGCCAGCAGGCGGGCAGGGCGGTCCAGGGCGGCGAGGGGCGAGAGATCCTCCGCGGCGCGGAGCTCCAGGTACTCGACGCGATCAAACCCGGCCGCCTCGATGGCCGCCTTGGCTTCGGTCAGGGCAGGGGGCGGAGCGGCGCCTGCAGCCAATTGTCCGGCTGTGGCGGCGAGCACGGCCTGGAGCCGGGGGGCG
>NZ_JBILUK010000022.1:0-24777 GCF_044371015.1 Phenylobacterium sp. | reverse complement strand
GTGGATCTGCACCGCGCTGTCGGCCGCCGCCCAGGCGATGCGCGCGGCGGTGAGCTTGGCCATGCCGGCCTCCAGGTCACAGCGGCGGCCTTCGTCCTTGGCGGCGGCAGCGAACCAGGCCAGGCGGCGAGCTCCCAAGAGTTCAGCAGCCATCATCGCCAGCTTGTTGGCCACGCGGGGGAAGCGCACCAGCGGCTCGCCGAATTGGCGGCGCTGCAGGGCGTAGTCCAAGGCCAGGTCGAGCGCGTTCTGCGCCACGCCGATCGCCCGCGCCGCAGTCTGGATTCGGGCGCTCTCGAAGGTGGCCATGAGCTGAGCGAACCCCTGGCCCGGGGCGCCGCCGAGCAGATTGGCGTGCGACACCTCGAACCCGTCGAACGCCAGCTCGTATTCCTTCATGCCGCGATAGCCGATCACCCCGATTTCACCACCGGACATGCCGGGCGCTGGGAACGGTTCACGGTCCGACCCGCGCGGCTTCTGGGCCAGGAACATCGAAAGCCCCCGATGATCGCGACTGGCCGGATCGGTGCGGACCAGGAGTGTCATCACATCGGCTCGCGCGGCATGGGTGATCCAGGTCTTGGCGCCATAGATGCGCCAGACCTCGCCGTCCCGCACCGCCCGGGTGCGCAGACTGCCCAGATCAGAGCCGGCCTCGGGTTCGGTGAACACCGCCGTCGGGATGATCGCGCCCGACGAGATGCCGGGAAGAAACCGCGCCTTCTGATCCTCCGTGCCATGACCCAGCACCAGCTCGGCGGCGATCTCGGAACGGGTGCCCAGCGACCCCGCCCCGATCCAGCCCCTAGAAAGCGCCTCGGAGACCACACACATGGCGGTCTTGCCCATACCCGACCCGCCCCAGATCTCCGGCGCTGTCAGCCCGAAGACGCCGAGCGCGCCCAGTTCTTCCAACAGCTGCAGCGGGATCAGTTCGTCGCGTAGATGCCAGCCGTGAGCATAGGGCGTGATGCGCCGCGCCGCGAAACCGGTGAACTGGTCGCGGATCGCTTCAAGCGTTTCATCCAACCCGGACGCCTCCAGCGAGGGCCGCCCCCGCGCGGCCTCAAGCAACTCGACGATCCGCGCCTTCACCGCTTGGGACGCGCCAGCCCGCAGACGGCCCAGCACATGGGACAAACGCTCGGCGGGCGCGAACACATCGTCCGGCCGGAACATCTCGCTCTGGTTCATCGGCAGACCGCCGGCCAACTGGCTCAGGTACTCATGAGCCAGAAGTTGCGCCGGCAGCGCCTCCGCTTCGGTCAACCGCTTCTCGACCTCCAGCGCATGGGCCCAGATGGCAGTCTGGCGGAGGGTCTCGGCATAGGCGGCGACCCAGGCGAGGCCATGGGCCACATGCTGTTCTTCATCCAGACGGGCGCGATCCAGCCGACCCTCAAGTCGCACGCGACCACCGACCGCAGACGCGATCGAGGCGGTCAATGCGCCCGCTTCGTGTGCGGCGGCGTCCAGCAGATCAGTGAGATTGGGCAGGATCAGGCTCATGTCGCCACTATGCCAGACTTGCGTTGCGTCAGGTCACGAGGCTTTGTTCAACGCCAAACTCGGAGACCTCCTCATGCTCGTCGTGCATCACCTCAACGACTCCCGCTCCCAACGAATCTTGTGGCTGCTGGAGGAACTGGGCGCACCTTACGAGATCAAGTTCTACCAGCGCGACGCTGTAACCCGGCTCGCGCCTCCGGAACTCAAGGCGGTCCACCCGCTGGGCAAGTCGCCGGTGGTCACCGACGGAGACCGGGTGGTGAACGAATCCGGCGCCATCGTCGACTATCTGATCCGTCGGCACGGCGGCGGGCGGCTGGCGCCGCCGGTCGGCGGCGACGACTACGAGACCTACAACCAGTGGCTCCACTACGCCGAGGGCTCGGCGATGCTGCCGCTGATGCTGCAGCTCTATACAGGTCGGCTGGGCGAGGCCGCCGCGCCACTCACGCCGCGTATCGAAAGCGAGATCGCCAACCACATGGGCTATGTGGAAGCCGCACTGGCCGGTCGCGACTGGCTGGTCGGCGACGACATCACCGGCGCGGACATCAACCTCAGCTTCGTGGCGGAGATCATGGGCGCCTTCGGACGGCTGGGCGCCTACCCGAACATGGCGGCCTGGAAGACCCGGTTCCAGGCGCGCCCTGCCTATGCGCGGGCGCTTGAGAAGGGCGGCGCCTACGCCTACGCATAGACGACGCTACTCGAACGGTGGGAACTCGTCGTCGAGGCCAAGCACGCCGTCCAGGAAGTCAAACACCGTGGCCTTCAGGGAGGCGTGCGGGATCACCGAGAAGTGGTCGCAGCCCGGCAGGGTGACGCCATGGCCGTGCGGGAACAGCCGTGCGAGGCCGGCAGGGTCGCCCGCGCCCTCATCCCGCGCGCCCGCCACCACCAGAACCGGCATCGGCAGGGCGCCCATAGCCGCGCGATCCAGCGGGGGGTTGTCCGCGCGGGTGAAGGCGGCCAGCGCGGCGCGATCCTCGCCCTGCTCGTCGGCGAACTGCCGGAAGCTTTTCAGGAACGGGTGCGTGATGCTCTCGGGGTCTTCCGCCAGCATCGCCTCGGCCATGGCATCGGGCGGCAACTCCGACCCACGGGGCTCCATCAGCTTCTCGCCGACGCCGCCGAGGATCAGGTTCGAGACCCGGTGGGGCGCGTCGATGGCCATCTGCAACGCCGTACGCGTACCCATGGAGAAGCCGAATACGTCACACCGCCCGACGCCCAGGTGGTCCAGCAGCGCCAGCGCGTCGGCGGCCAGCGCCAGTCGGCCATAGGCGCTGGGATCATGCGGCTTGGCGCTCTCGCCATGGCCCCGCTGATCAAGGGCGATCACGCGCATGCCGCGCCGCTCCATGGCCGTGTACCAGCCGGTTCTCTTCCAGCCCTCGGCTCGGTTGGACGAATAGCCGTGGAGCAAAAGCACAGTGCGCTGTGCGGCCCCGGGCGGGGTGATGTCGTCGTAGGCGAGCTCAACGCCGTTCAATGTCGCTTTGGCCATACCCTAAGCTAGGCTGACCAGGCTCGGCGCGTCTACGCTTCAGCTACGCCAACGAAGGGTCGCCGCATCGACGGGATTGACGAAAGCCCGGCCATCTCTGCGGCTGGCGGCCCACTCCCGCTTCAGCGCCTGATACCATTTCGCCTGGCGGTCAGCGTCGTCGATCCACAAGAGCGTCGGCTCCTGCGCCAGCCCGGCCCCCTGAAGATCGACCATGCGGGCGTCCTGGCGCAGAAAGATGCGGGCGCCCCAGGCGACCAGCGGCTTGAGCATCGCCAACGCCGGATGATCGGACCAGACCAGTTGGATGACCCGCGTGCGGTTCGCATCCAACGGCCAGAGCGCGGTCAGGGCCAGGACCTGCCTGCGGCCCACCTGGATGTGCTCCCAGCGAAACCCCGGAAGCCGGAATGTGATCTCGGTTAGGGGCTCGCCCCCAAGCACAGCGTAGGCGCGGCTGTTCTTCGAGGGCTCATGGCGGACCATCGCGAAGCCCAGCTCGCGCGGCTCGAAGCGTTTCTGCTTGGCGTGGACGCTCGCGCCGGTGCGCCACCACCATTGGCGGTGCACGAACGGTCCGTGGGCCGGGTCCATCAGGCCGATCACGGCGTGGTCGATATGGGCCGCGAAGGTCATTTCATCCCGGAGTCGGACGGGGCCGATCACGCCCGGAAAGCTCGGCGGCGCGTGATCGGGTTCGGAGGCCGGATCCGCGCCGGACCAGACGAACACCATGCCTTGCTGCTCTACGACCGGATAGCGCCGGACCCGAATGCGCCCCGCGTCGAAGTCCTGGTCATCAGTTAGAGATGGGATCGCCCGACAGGCGCCGTCCGCGCCGAACCGCCAGCCGTGATAGGGGCAGGCCAGGGTCTCAGACCCATCCGCCTCGCGATGGAAGCCGCCCGCCGAAAGCGGGGCCGCACGATGGGGGCAGATGTCGCGGAGCGCGAACAGGCCGCCGGAAGGTCCGCGACCCAGCACGAGCGGCTCGCCCATCAGCTCCAGGCGCGACAGCCGCCCAGCGCGCACCTGCGACGACAGGCCGGCGAGGTACCAGGCGTCGGTGACGAAACCCTCGCCGAAGCGCGTGTTGGGGGATTGCGCCAACCTCGTACCCCCCGACGCTAAACCTCGCTGGCGTCGGTGATGATCTTGCCGACAAGGCCGTAGGCTACGGCCTCTTCAGCGCTCATCCAGAAATTCCGCTGGGTGTCCTTGACCACCTTTTCATAGGTCTGGCCGGTTTCCCGCGCGATCATCCGGTTCACGCGCTCCTGCATCTTCACGATTTCCTCGGCCTCGATCTGGATGTCCGAGGCCTGGCCGCGAACGCCGCCGGCCGGCTGGTGCAGCAGGAAGCGCGTATTGGGCAGGCAGAGACGGTTTTCCTTGATCGCGCCCAGGAAGATGCTCGCGCCGGCGCTGGCCACCCAGCCGGTGCCGATCACCTTCACCGGCACGCCGCAGAAGCGGATCATGTCGTGGATCGTGTCGCCGCTTTCCACATGACCGCCGGGCGAATTGATGATGACCCGGATCGGCTTGTCATTCTCCGCGACGAACGCGGAAATCTGGGCGGTGACCCGCTCGGCCAGACGCATGTCAATCTCGCCGAAGATCAGCACCGTGCGGCTCTTGAACAGCGCGTTCTGAACCGGACCCGCGGTCATAGGCATGTCGGGCTTGCGGGCGCCGTCTTCGTCGCCGTCCTCGTCGTCGAGGTAAGAGGTCCACTTCAGCATTGTCTCGGCGCCTTTGGTCGGGAGTTCGGGTTCTGACGCCACGAGTTATGGGGCAATGCCCCATCCGGCAAGCCCAACGCGCGCCTTGACCGCGTGGCGGGGGCGATCAGCGTTCCAAAGAAGCGCATGCTGCGGTCTCGTTACTTCTTGGGCCGGAAGGCCAGCAGGGCGTTGCCGGGCGCCTGTCCGAACATGCCGTAGCCTGACCCGGCCAGGACCAGGCCGTTGACGCCAACGATCGACACGGCGTCGAACGATCCGCCTTTGGCGACGACGCCGTTCAGGGTCTGGAACTCCCTCAGGCTGTCATAACGCCAAAGCTCCAGGCCGGTGCGGGCGTCGATCACGAATAGCCGCCCGTCCAGACTGCCCTGCAGGACGGCGCCGTCAATCACCGTCGGACCGCCGGAGAAGCCGTAGAGTCGTTCGCATAGCGGAGCCGTCTTGTCGCGACCGTTTGCGCAGTCCGGCGTGGCCGCATGTTGCCAGCGGATCTCGCCAGTGCTGGCCTCGACACCGTAGAGGCCGGGGGTCAGCTTAGGGTCTATCGGCGGCCCGCCCGGCAGCGGCCGGCCGATCTGAGCCACAGGCACGATCACCGTGTCGTCGGTGAAGGCGATGCCCCAGTGGATGCCCCCGTTGGGCGCGCCCGTGCCGATGTCGCGCCGCCAGACCACCTTGCCGGTGGCCGGCTCCAGCGCCCAGACCGTGCCCGACTTCTGGCCGGCCAGAAGCAGCTCGCGTCCCGACTTCAGCTTCGCCAGGATCACCGAGGCGCCGAAGTCAACGTCGCGATAGACGGTCTCCTTGACGCAGTTGAGCTGGGTCGGTCGGGGATTGGGTCCGCAGCCGGCGTTGTAGATGTCGTCCGGTGTCGCCTGGTGGCTCCAGACCTCGGCTCCGTCGGAAAGCCGGATGGCGATCAAGGCATTGGTGTTGCGGTGCGCCGGAGGCGAGTTGGCCTCGCCGGTGCCGAAGTAGATCAGCCCGCGCGCCTCATCGACCAGGGGCGAATTCCAGATCGGCGCGCCGGAGGGTCCCAGGAGCGGCTTGCCGTCGCCACGATCGCGGATGGGTTGCGCATCCGGCATGGTGTCGTACCGCCACTGCTGAACGCCGGTCTTGGGGTCCAGAGACAGCACATAGCCGTGGTTGGTGCAGCAGGAGACGCGATTGTCCGCCGCCTGCATGATCTCGAACTGGCTGACCGGCACAATGATCCGATCCTTCAGGACGCGCGGCGTGCCGGTGGTCAGCGAGTAGGAATAGACCCCGACCGTGCGGGTCCACAGTGGTTTGCCGGTCCGTGCGTCCAGCACATGGACTGTCGTGTCGAGGCCGGAGAAAGCGAGAACCGGGGTGCCGTCGGCGATCACCCCGTAGGCCGCGCTGGTCCGCAGCGGCGCGCCGCCCGGCGCATCATAGACCCACTTCACGCAGGGCTGGTCGGGCACGCTGACATCGAAGGCGTAGACCGCCGAGGCCTCCGCCACCGGCAGGAAGACGGTGTTGCCGACCACCGCCGGCTGCGCACGCATCATGGTGTTGTCGGGAAAGCCGATGGCCCAGGCGAGTTCCAGCCTGGCCAGCGCCGCCTTGGAGAGGCCGGTCTGCCGGGCGGTCAAGGTTCGCGTCTGGCGGGCGTCGAAGCCGAAGGTGGCGACCGATGCGGCGGGCCTCACGTCCACCCGAGCGCGCCGGGCGTCGCAGGCCATAGCCTTGCTCCAGGTTTCCTGCACCGCCGTCCGACCGCCGGTCAGGTAGCTGACCAGCTGGGCGCGATCCTCCGCCGAGAGCCCAGCCGCCTGGGCCTGCATCTTGCCCCCGGTCAGGGCGAAGTCGATGACGCGCGGCGCCATGGCAGAGAGCGTGGCGCGCGCAGGCGACTTGGTATCCACCGGGTTGTCGTGGCAGGCGGCGCAAGCGATTCGGTAGATCGCCTGGCCAGGGTGGGGCATCTGCTGGGCGGTCTGGGCCATTGCGGGGCCGGCGAACAACAGTGCGGTCGCGACAAGACCCGCGACGTTTCCAAAACGACCCATCTGCATTGCCCCCCGGCTGCGGCGCTCACAGGCCGCTTCAGCGGAACGATAGGCCATCCGGCCGGCGCGTCCAGCCGCTTGACCGCCTTTGCTTGCCCCCCTTGCTTGACCGGGACGCGCGCGGCATCGCAAATGGCGTCACCCTCAAACAAACGTTCGAAATACGGATCGGGAGACGCGCATGAGCCAGGTTCTGGAAGCCCCCAAGGTGTCGGCCGGCGGCCTGTTCGACCTCACCGGCAAGGTGGCGGTGATCACCGGCTCCTCGCGCGGTATCGGCCGGGCCATCGCTGAGCGCATGGCCCAGCAAGGCGCCAAGGTCGTGATCTCTTCCCGCAAGCCCGGCCCTTGCGAGGAGGTGGCCGCCGGGATCAACGCCGAACGCCCCGGCCACGCCATCGCGGTGCCCGCCAACATCTCATCAAAGGATGATCTTCAGCGGCTGATGGACGAGACCCGCAAGGCCTTCGGCCAGATCGACATCCTGGTCTGCAACGCGGCTTCCAACCCGTTCTACGGCTCCCAGCTCGACATCACCGACGACGCGTTCCGCAAGATCCTCGACAACAACATCGTCGCCAACAACTGGATGATCCAGATGGTCGCGCCGGAGATGCGGGCGCGGAAGGACGGGTCGATCATCATCGTCTCGTCGATCGGCGGCACGCGCGGCTCAACCGTGATCGGCGCCTACTGCATCTCCAAGGCCGCCGACATGCAGCTGGCCCGCAACCTCGCTCAGGAGCTCGGGCCGGACAACATTCGCGTCAACTGCATCGCGCCGGGCCTCGTGAAGACCGACTTCGCGAAGGCGCTGTGGGACACCCCGGCCGGTGAGGCGCGGGCCTCCTCCGGCACGCCGCTGCGGCGCCTTGGCGAACCCGACGACCTGGCCGGCGCCGCGATCTACCTCGCCAGCCGCGCCGGCGCCTGGACCACCGGCCAGACGATCATCGTCGACGGCGGGAGCACCTGCTGAGGCGTGCAATCGACCTAGAGCGGGATCGAAGAGTGCGCCGGGCGCAGCCTAGGAAGCGCTGACGCTGAGCGTTCGCGCCACGCCCAGCCGTTCCGCGCCGCCGTCCAGCACAGCGTCGCCCTTGGCGAAGCAGAGACGCACCACGTGGCGCACGGGCGCCTCTTCATAGAATGCTGAGACAGGGATCGCCGCCACGCCCGCCTCGCGCACGGCCCGCAGGCAGAAGGTTCGGTCATCCAGGTCCACGCCGGAGGCGGCGAGGTCGATGTTCAGGAAGTATGTGCCCTCGCCCGGCAGCACGACGAAGCCTTGCGCCTCCAGCGCCGAGGTCAGCCGCGCCCGACTGCGGGCCAGATCGGCCGGCATGGCGTCGAACCAGTCGGCGGGGTGCTCCAGGCCCCAGGCCACGGCCGCCTGGAGGTTGGGCGGGGTCGTGTAGGTGAGGAACTGATGGGCCCTGAGGATGGCGTGCGTGAGCGCCGGCGCGGCGCACATCCAGCCGACCTTCCAGCCGGTCAATCCGAACATCTTGCCCGCTGAGCCGATCTTGACGCAGCGCTCGCGCATGCCGGGTAGGGCCATCAGCGGGCGGTGACGAACGCCCGGCGCAACCACCTCTTCCCACACCTCATCGCAGACCGCGATCAGATCGTGCGTGACGCAGAGCTCGGCCAGAGCGCCAAGGTCGGCGTCCGACATCACCGCTCCGGTCGGATTCATCGGGTTGTTCAGCACGATCAGGCGCGTGCGCGGCGTGATCTCGCGGCGGATGGCCCCGATATCCAGGCGCCAGTCCGGCGGCGCCAGGTTCACAAAGCGCGGAATCCCGGCGGCCTGGCGGATGACCGGCGCATAAGAATCATAGGCCGGCTGCAGCACGATGACCTCGTCGCCCGGACTGATCAGGCCCAGGAAGGTCGCGGCCAGGGCCTCGGTGGCGCCGGACGTGACGGTGACCTCGCCCACCCAGTCCAGGTCCAGGCCCTGTCGTGCGGCGTAGTGCGCCGCCACCGCCTTCCTCAGTGAGGCCAGGCCTGACATCGGCGGATACTGGTTGTCGCCGTGCAGCACCGCCTCGGCCGCCTTGGCGCGGACGGATTCCGGTCCGGGATCGTCCGGAAAGCCCTGGCCGAGGTTGATGGCGCCGAACTCGGTGGCGAGCTCGCTCATTTCCGAGAAGACTGTGCGCGGCATGGCCGCATAGATCGGGTTGACCATGGCCGGGAGATTGGCTGCAACATCCGGCCATGACCAGCCTAGAGACCCGCTATCAGATCGTCGATCTCGCGCCGGCCCATGCCGAGGCGTTCCGTATGCTCAACGAGGCCTGGATCTCGAAGTACTTCGCGCTGGAACCGAAGGACCAGGCGGTGCTGGGCGACCCGCAAGGCGAGATCATCAACAAGGGCGGGCGGGTGTTCATGGCGATTCAGGATGGCGAACCGGTCGGCTGCGTCGCCCTGATGAAAATGACCGACGGCGGCTTCGAGGTGGCCAAGATGACCGTGTCCGAGACCCTGCGGGGTTCGGGGCTCGGGCGGGCGCTGATGCAACGCTGTATCGACGCCGGCAAAGAGTTGGGAGCCACGCGGCTCTACCTTGAGACCAATTCCGGCCTCGGCCCCGCGCTCGGCCTCTACCGCGCCATGGGCTTCCGCGACCTGCCCCCCGCCGACACGCCCTACATCCGAGCCGACGTGTTCATGGAGCGGCGATACTGAACGCCGCGATCATCGCGCCGCCAGCACCACGCCGAGCAGGATCGCCGCCCAGTGCGCGGCGGCGGCGGCCACAACATGGCCGTGCCAGATGGCGCGGGCGAACTTCAGTTGCTTGTTCACGTAGAACACCACGCCGGTCGAATAGAGTACGCCGCCCGCCACCAGCAGCAGCAGGGCGTACCACGCGATGGCGTCGATCATCGGTTTCAGCGCCACCACCACCAGCCAGCCCAGCGCCAGATAAACCGCCACCCAGAACCGACGGCCGAGGCCCGGCAGGAACAGCTTTCCGAGCGCCCCGAACGCGGCGATCGACCACACCGCCGCCGTCATTCCGATCGCCCAGCCGCCGGTGAGGCTCTGAGTGGTGAAGGGGGTGTAGGAGCCGGCGATCATCAGGAAGATGCCGGCGTGGTCGAGGCGGCGCAGCAGCGGTCTCCGACGCGCCGGGGCGAAGTTATATGCGGTTGAGAACGCCAGCATGGCCAGCAGACCGGCGGCGTAGATGCCCACGCCCACCGCCAACGAGATCGAGCCGGCCCGCACAGCGAGGATCAGCAGCACGATGCCGCCGATCAGGGCCAGGGTCAGTCCAATGACGTGCACCACAAGATCCGCGCACTTGGCGGCGGCGGTGGGATAATGGCGCGGCGGGTGGGTGAGCGTCGTCATGGCGCGAACCTATCCTGACGGCGCGACAACCGTAAGGCTGTGGCGATTTTGCCGCGCCCTGTCATCCCGCCGCGACCCGAGCGGCCTGGACCCGCTCGCGTACGGCGATTACGGCGGGACGGGCCTCCATCCGCGCGCAATGGTCGGCGATGTTCGGATAGTCGGCCATGTCCAAGCCGTCACGGGAGATCCACGTCGCGACCGTGTAGAGGTAGGGATCCCCGTAGCTGTAGGCGTCGCCCAACACCCAGGGCCCAAGGAACAGCTCGCGGTCGATCAGGTCCAAGGCTTCGGCGAAGTTCAACGGCGCCTTGCGCCGCATGTCGGCGATCGCCGCCGGATCATCGGCCCATCGATAGCCCCTATGTCGGTGCGCCGCCGCAGGATGCACCCAAGAGCAAAGGTAGGCCGCGAACGACTCCAGTTGGGCCAAAGCGAAGGCGTCACCCTCGGGCGCCAGGTGCGCCTTAGGAAATGCGCGCGCCACATAGGCCAGGATCGCCGGCGCCTCGGTGATCACGCCACGGTCCGTGACCAGCGCCGGCACGCGGGATTTCGGGTTCACCGCCAGAAAGTCCGGCGCCCGCTGGGCGTTGTCGGCGAAACTCAGGCGCTTGGCCTCATAGGCCGCGCCGGCCTCTTCCAGGGCGATCTCGCAGGCGAGCCCGATGGTGCCCCAGGCGGTGTAGAGCGTCAGCATGGGCCGACCCTCGCCGCTGCCGGGCCGGTGTGCAAGACCGCCGAGGGAACTTGACGCTGATCCGTCGCCGCTTAGGGGTCGGGCGGGGTGGAGGGGATCGCGTGACCAGACAGGCTTCAGCAGCCGCCGGAAGGCCGCCCGCGCGCCTGCGGTCGATCCTGGCCGGGTCGGCGGGCAATCTGGTCGAGAGCTTCGACTGGTTCGTCTACGCCGCGTTCGGACTCTATTTCGCCAAGGTGTTCTTCCCGGAGGGCGACCGCACCACCCAGCTCTTGAACGCAGCCGCTGTGTTCGGCGTGGGATTTCTGGCTCGCCCCGTAGGCGCGTGGATGATGGGGCTTTATGGCGACAGGGTCGGGCGCAAGGCGGCCATGGTCGCCTCGGTCAGCCTGATGTGCTTCGGCTCACTGTTGATCGCGATCTGCCCGGGCGCGGACCAGATCGGCCTCGCCGCGCCTGCCGTCCTGGTCTTCGCGCGCATCCTCCAGGGGATCAGCATGGGCGGGGAGTACGGCGCCAGCGCCACCTATCTGTCGGAGATGGCGCAGCGCCATCAGCGGGGGTTCTGGTCGGGGATATTCTATTCCACCCTGATCGCGGGGCAGCTGGCGGCCATGCTGGTGCTGCTGGCGCTCACCAACCTGCTGTCGCCGGAAGACATGCAGGCTTGGGGATGGCGCGTGCCGTTCTTCATCGGCGGCGGTTTGGCGCTGGCGGTCTTCTGGCTCCGGCGCGGGATGGACGAGACGCCGTCGTTTCACGCCCGGACCGGTCCGCGCGCAAGCACCTGGGGGCTGATCGCCAGCCATCCGCGCGAAAGCCTGACGGTCATTGGCCTGACCGCCGGCGGCACGCTCGGCTACTACACCTACACGACCTACATTCAGAAGTTCCTGGTCAACACCTCGGGTTTCTCCAAGGATCAGGCGAACCTCATCGTCGCCGGCGGTCTGCTGGTCTTCATGCTGGTCAACCCATTGATCGGCGCGCTTTCGGATCGTGTCGGTCGCCGCGCCATCCTGATCATGTTCGGCGTGATGGGCGCGACCCTGACCTGGCCGATCCTCTCGACGCTCGCCGCGACCCGCGATGTCCTGCCGGCCTTTGCGCTGGTCACCGCATCGCTGGTGATGATGGCCTGCTATTCCTCAGTGAACGCCGTGGTGAAGGCTGAATTGTTCCCCACCGCCACGCGGGCGCTTGGCGTGGCGCTGCCCTACTCCTTGGCCAATGCGGCGTTCGGCGGCTCGGCGGAGTATGTGGCGCTGACCTTCAAGCAGGCCGGTAACGAAACCTGGTTTTTCACCTATGTTTCGCTGATCATCGCGGCGTCGCTGGTCGTCTATCTGCTGATGCCCGACACCCGGCGGCATAGCCGCATCGCCGAGGACTGAGCATGGCCGACCTGTTGCAGGAGCTTGCGGACCTGGTCGACGCCCGCGCCCGGGCTAGAGGCGATAGACCGGGCGCCTGCCTCGTGGGCCTGGCCGGCGGAGTCGCCGCAGGCAAGAGCACGCTAGCCCGCCAGCTCGCCGCGGCCCTGCCCGCCCGGGTCGAGGTCGTGGCTACCGACGGCTTCCTGAAGTCCAACGCCGAACTTGAGGCCGCCGGCCTGTCGGCCCGCAAGGGCTTCCCGGAGAGCTACGACTGGCCGGTGCTGCACGGGTTCCTGGCCGACCTCGCCGAGGGGCGACCGGCGGCGAGCCCTGTCTACTCTCACGTCACCTACGATATCGCGCCAGAGGAGACGCTCGTCGTGCCGCCCGCCGATATTGTGATCGTCGAAGGGATCAACACGCTTCAGACCCCCGAGGCGCGCGCCCGCTATGATCTCTCGGTCTATCTCGACGCGGATCCCGACCATGTCCGGGCCTGGTTCGAGGCCCGACTGGAGAGTATCGCCGCCTCCGAACCCGACAGCTTCATCGCCCGCGTTGGCGACGCCGAGCGGCGGCGCCTGGTGATCGACCATGCCTGGCGCGAGATCAATCTGGTCAACCTGCGCGACCACATAGCCCCCACCGCCGCTTTCGCCGACGTGGTGGCGCGCAAAGGCTCCGACCACATCCTGGTGGCGGTCGAACGGCGCTGATCGACCCTGCCCTTGCGGTATGGCCATACGCGCCCCCACATAGGATCATGTTCGATTGGAATGACCTCAAGGCGTTCCTGGCGGTCGCCCGGGGGGGCTCCACACTGGCGGCCTCGCGCGCATTGGGCGTCAACCAGACCACCGTCGCCCGCCGCATCGAAGCGCTGGAACAGGCGCTCGGCCTCAAGCTGTTCGAGCGCGGCCAGACCGGCAGCCGCCTTACCGACGCCGGGGAGGCGCTGATCCCCGACGCCGAGGCGGTGGAGCGCGCGGCGATCCGCTTCGCCAATCAGGTCTCAGGTCAACTGCGCGGCGCGACCGGCGCGTTGCGGCTCACCACAAATGAACTGGTGGCCAACACCATGGTGATCCCGGCGCTCGGCGAGTTTCGCAAACTCAATCCCTCGGTCCAGGTCGACCTTGTGGTCACCGACCGCACCCTCGACATTCAGAACGGCGAGGCGGATCTAGCGATCCGAACCTCCCAGGCGCTGGCGCCTTCGGACCTTGTGGCCCGCAAGATCGTCGACCACGACCTGGCGCTCTATTGCAGTCGGGATTACGCCGCGCGGCGGGGAGTCCCGGCAAGCCTGCACGAACTCAAGGACCACGACCTCATCGACATGGCCATGGAGACCGGCGAAGTCGCCGCCGCCAGCTGGATGATGCGCCATGCGGGCGGCGTGACCCCGATCACGCGCTCCAACAGCATGGGCAGCCTGGTCCAGGCCGTCCGCGCCGGTCTTGGCATCGGAGCCATCCCCTGCACGATCGCGGACCCCGACCCGCACTTCATCCGCTGTTCTGAGCCGATCACCGAGGCGCGCGCCACCTCGTGGATCGTCACCCGGCGGGAACTCAAGGATACGCCGCGCGTACGCGCCTTCATCGATTTCATGGCCCCCTACCTGCAGCAGGAGATTCGCCGACTGCAGGAAATCGGTCGCCAGCGGTTGGAGGAAGAAGCGATGCGGATCACCTCATTCCCGGCCAAGTCCGCGAGCTGAACTCACCTCAGTGCGGTGCGGGTGGGGATGACAGCCCCCTGCTGATCGGCCAAAACCCCCACAAACTAGAGGGAGAGCCTTCCGTGGCCGAAGACTTCGACATGCCCAAGGGCGGACTGATGGCCGGCAAGCGCGGCGTGGTGACCGGTGTCGCCAATCACCAGTCCATCGCCTGGGGCATCGCCAGCCAGCTCGCCGCCCAGGGCGCGGAGATGGCCTTCCTGCACCTGCCGGGCATGGAGCGCCGCGTGCAACCGCTGGCCGAGAGCCTGGGCGTCAAGGTGGTTGCGCCGGTCGACGTCACCGACGATGCGGCCATGGATCAGGCGTTTGAAACCGTCGCTCAGGCGTTCGGAACCATCGATTTCTTCGTCCACGCCATCGCATTCGCCAACAAGGACGAGCTCAAGGGCAGCTTCGTCGAGAACACCACCCGAGACGGGTTCCTGCGGGCGATGAACATCTCCGCCTTCAGCTTTGTGGACTGCGCCCGGCGCGCCGCGGCGCTTATGCCCGAGACTGGCGGCTCGATCCTGACGCTCACCTACATGGGCTCCGAGCGGGCGATCCCGAACTACAACACCATGGGCGTCGCCAAGGCGGCGCTTGAGGCGGCGGTGCGCTACGCCGCCCGCGACCTGGGCCCCAAGGGCATCCGGGTGAATGCGCTCTCGCCCGGCGCCATGAAGACGCTGTCCCTGGCCGGGATCTCCGGCGGACGCGGCATGCTGGCCAAGGGCCGCTCGCTCTCGGCCATGAAAGAGGACACCTCGATGGAGGGTGTCGGCGGCGCCGCGCTGTGGCTGTTGTCCGACCTCGGGCGCTCCACAACCGGCGAGTGCGTGCATGTGGATGCCGGCTTCCACATCATGGGCTTCTCCGACGACGACGAGGCCTGAAACGGACGGCCTCGCCATCAGTGGGCCGAGCACGTTTGAGTCTAGTCGGCGTAGGCCCGAAGGAAGCGCCGCGCCGCTTCGGTGACGATTGCGTCGACCGTCGAGGGGCTCAGCTCGGGATTGACCCCCAACAACGCGGCGGTCTGGTAGGAACCGGCCACCATTCCGGCAAAGAACTCCGCCGCCTGGGCCGGATCGGGACAGGCCAGCCGCCCCGCCTCTGTTTCTCGCGCCAGAAACATCGCCAGTCGGCCCCGGCTGGCGCGCGGTCCGGCCTGGAAGATCGCCGCGCCGAGTTCTGGAGTCTCCGCGGACCCAGCCATGGCCATGCGCATAAACGCGGTCGCCGTCGGAGTGAGCAATGCGCTGAGCATCACCCGGCCATAACCGATCAGCGCAGCCTCGGGATGCTCGGCCGCTTCAGCCTCTTCCAGAGGCGCGACGATCTCATGCACGCGGCGGGCGGTCAGCGCACGCAGCAACTCGGCCTTCGAGCCGTAGTGATTGTAGACTGTTTGCTTGGAAACACCGGCCCGACGGGCGATCGCCTCTACCGGCGCGCTTAGGCCGCGTTCGACAAGCACCGCCACAGCGGCGTCGAGGATCGCCTCGTTCTTCGACAGGTCGATCTGTCCCGTAAGCCTTGGCATCAGTCGGGCTCCGGACGCTCAGGTTCAGGCGCGATGGCCGGGGCCCGCAGCCCGGCGGGCGTCGCGAGGAACCCGATAACCGCCGCCAGCAGGCTGCCTGCGGCCACCACGGCGAAGGCGTCGATATAACCCAGCACAGCAGCGTCTCGCTGGATCATGAAACCGATCATCTTGCGCGCCGCTCCACCGGGATCACTGGCCCCCATCACCTCCATCCGCTGGGTCATCTCGCCGAGAAAGGCCTGCGCCAGGGCGCCGCTCGCTGACACGCCGGAGGCCAGCGCCTGAGCGTGAACCGCGGTCGACTGGAACAGCACCGTCGACATGATGGAGATGCCGAACGCCCCGCCGATATTGCGGATCAGATTCAGCAGACTGGAAGCGTCCTTCATCAGCGCCGGCGACATGGTGGCGACACACATCTGCGACGCCGCAATCATGGCGACCATAGCGCCCAGCCCCCGCGCCACTTGCATGGCGCAGAACTCCCAGAATCCCCACTGGTCGGTGAGATAAACGCCCTGCCACATGCCCCAGGCGGTCAGCGCCATGCCAAGCCCGAGTGAAACGCGGAAGTCGAACGCGCGGACGATCCGACCGAGAAAGGGACCGCTCAGGAACATCACGAGGCCCGAGACCAGCATCACGTTGCCGATCTCCCCGGCCGAGTACTGCCGGACATGACCAAGGTAGAGCGGCAATAGGAACGTACCGCCGTAGAGCGCCGCGCCGGAGATGAACGAGATGATGATTCCCAGGCTGAAATTGCGGTCGCGGAACGGGGTTAGAACGACGATCGGCTGTCTGTAGGAAAGTTGTCGCCAGACAAAGAAACCGCCCCCGACCAGGGTGACCACGCTAGCCCACAGCACCACATCGTCCCGCAGCCAGCTGTTCTCCGCCCCTTCCTCCAGAACATAGAGCATGGAGACCAGGAACACGGTCATCAGTCCCAGGCCCAACCAGTCCACGTTCTTACCGACGGCGGGATCCGGCTTGTCGAAATCGAGGTAGCGACCGACCAGGTAGAGGACGAGCAGCCCAGGCGGGACGTTGATAAAGAACAGCCACCTCCATCCGAGCGAGTCGACGATATGGCCGCCGAGGGTCGGGCCAATGGTCGGCGCGAGCGTCACGATCATACTGACGATCACATTGGCGGAGAGGCGCCGCTCCGGCGGAAAGGCGGTCATGGCTATGGCGAAGGTCGCCGGAATCATGGCTCCGGCCGCCAGACCCTGGAATCCGCGCGCCAGCAACATAGCCTCCAGATTCGCGGCCAGCCCTACCGCAATGGAGGTGAGGATGAACGCCAGGGTGGCGAACATGTAAAACGGGCGGACACCCCATCGCTTCGACAGGTAGGCGCTGATCGGAATTCCGATGACCTCGGTCACCAGATAGATGCTTTGGATCGCGCCGATCTCGTCGGCTGAGGCGCTTATGCCCGCCTGCACTTCGGTCAGGGCCGAGGCCACGATCTGGATGTCCAGCAGCGCCATGAACTGGCCGCCCGCCAGCCCCGCGAAGCCCAGATAGACCCTGCGCCAGTTCACGGCGCTGCCATCGGCGCCCAGATAGGCGGGCTGGAAGGCGGCGGGGGCTATGGCCGCAGCGTTGGACATGGTCGCTTAGCGCGCCTGCGACTCGCCGGCCAAGCGAGCCGGCGCGCGGCTTGCCTCGGCGAAGCTCGGCCCGGTGTCGCCGCTGACATCGACCTTCACATCCACCGAGAGCCCGGGCCTCAAACCGCCGGACAAGGCCTGACCGGGCTGGATGGCGATCTTCACCGGCAGGCGCTGGGCGATCTTGGTGAAGTTGCCGACGGCGTTCTCCACCGGGATCAGGGCGAACTCGGCGCCTGTGGCGGGCGAGAAACTCTCGACCCGACCGCGGATGGATTCGCCTCCGAATGCGTCGGCGCGGATGGTCACCGGCTGGCCAAGGCGCAGGCGGGCGACCTGGGTCTCCTTGAAATTGGCGATCACATAGGCCTCGCCTAGCGGCACAATGGTCATCATCACCGTGCCCGGCCGCACATACTGGCCCACACGGACGCCGCGGTTTCCGACCACCCCGGACGCCGGCGCACGGATTTCAGTGCGCGACAGGTCCAGCCGCATCTGATCCACAGCGGCCCGGGCGGCGCGCGCCTGGGCAAGGCTCTGGTCGCGCGCCGACCCCAGCGATGCGGCCGCCCGCCGCTCGGCCTCCAGTGCGGCGTCGGCTTGGGCCACGTCGGCCGCCGCGCGGTCGGCCGCCGCGCCTGCGCTTTGAGCCCGCTGGGCGGGAACCACGCCGGAAGCCACCAAAGCGCCATAGCGGTCGCGCTCGGCTTCCGCGAACCGGGCCTGAGCCCGGGCGCTGGCGAGACCGGCCGCCCGCTGGGCGATCATCGCCTGTCCGAGGCGGGCGCGGTCGTCGACCTGAGCCACAGCCGCCTCAAGAGCCGCGGCGTTGGCTTCGGCCTGGGCCAGCTGGGTCCGAAGGGTCGCCGGATCGATCCGCGCCAGCAGCTGGCCGGTATGGACCGGGGTGTTGTCGTCAACCAGCACCTCAGTGACATAGCCTTCGACCAGCGGGCCCACCGGAGCGTTGTCGGCCTGGACAAAGGCGTTATCAGTGCTCTCGAAACGTTGCCGGTCGATCCACCAGAACGCCACGCCGACCCCGACCCCCAGGGTCACGAGGACCACCGAGGCAATGGGGAGCCAACGATCTTTCAGGGTCTTGAGCATGGTGGCGACGCACTCGTGAAGACTGGACTCAGCAGTCCAACTTGAGCTTTGCGCGCGCGGCGACGCAGGCCAAGCGAAATCTGGACGCGCGGGTCCAGATTTAAGCCCGACTGGACGTCAAAGGGTGTTCCATGGCCTATCCCCACCGATGACTCCGGACCAACCTGACGTAATCATCGCCGGCGCCGGCGTGGCTGGGGCGACGCTGGCGCTCGCTTTGGCGCGGGCCGGACTGTCGCCCGTTCTGGTCGACCCCCAACCGTTCGAACGCCAGCTGGCGCCCGACTTCGACGGCCGCGCCTGGGCGATCGCCTATGCCTGTTTCCGCCAGTGGCGCGCGTTGGGCCTCGCCGATGCGCTGGAGCCACACGCCCAGCGCATCGAGCAGATCCTGGTCACCGACGGTCGCGCGCCGGGTGCGGCCTCCGGGGGGCAGAGCCCGTTCTACCTGCGCTTCGACAGTGACGAGATCGCCGACCGCACCGAAGGCGAACCCCTGGGATACCTGCTGGAAAACCGCCACGTGCGCGCGGCCCTGGCCGAAGCGCTGGCGGCGGCGGGCGTACCGGTGATGGCGCCGGCGCGGGTCGCCAGTGTCGCCTTCGAGGCGCGCGCGGCTCGGGTGAGGCTCGCGGACGGTCGCGAGCTTCGAGCGCCGCTGGTCGTAGGCGCCGAGGGCCGCAATTCGGTGGTGCGTGACGCGGCCGGCATCGGCGTAGTGGGCTGGGACTACCGCCAGACCGGCGTGGTCGCCACAGTGCGCATGGCCCTCGCGCACGAGGGCGTGGCGCACGAGCACTTCCTGCCCGGCGGGCCCTTCGCCATCCTGCCGCTGACCGGCAACCGCGCCAGCCTGGTCTGGACAGAGAGCCTGGCGCGCGGCGCCGCCCTGGCTGGCGCCTCGCCGCAAATGTTTCAGGCGCATCTCGAACGCCGGTTCGGCGACTTTCTGGGCGACGTTTCCGTCGAAGGGCCCGTGTTCACCTATCCGCTGAGCCTGCGCGTAGCCGAACGGCTGACCGCGCCGCGCGCCGCCCTGCTAGGTGACGCCGCCCACGGCGTTCACCCCATCGCAGGACAGGGCCTGAACCTGGGCCTCAAGGCCGCCGCCGCGCTGGCTGAGGTGATCGTCGACGCCCGCCGCAACGGCGAGGACATCGGGGCCGAGACCACGCTGGAGCGCTACGCCGCCTGGCGGCGGTTCGACACCCAGGCCCTGGCGGTCGGCATGGACGCCTTCGTCCACCTGTTCTCCAATGACAATCCGCTGCTCCGGCTGGCGCGGGGCGCGGGGATGGCCATCGTCAATCGCATCGGGCCGGCGCGCCGGGCGTTCATGCATGAAGCCGGCGGCGCCGTCGGTGACCTGCCGCGCCTGCTGCGTGGTGAAGCCCTGTAGGCCTACTCGCCCTCGCCGAGTTCGCGAGCTTCCTCTGGCAGCATGATCGGGACGCCGTCGCGGATCGGGTAGGCCAGCCGCGCGCCTTTGCTGATCAACTCGGCCGCGCCACGGTCATAGGTCAGCGGCCCACGGGTCACCGGGCAGACCAGGATCTCCAGCAGACGGGGATCGACCTCGACGGGGGTATCGCTCATGGCCGTCGGTCTACTGGAGTTGCGGCCGTTCGTCATCCGGATCGGCGACATCGATCTCCAGAAGCGTTGTCAGCACCTCGAACCGGGCCGCGAGATCGGGGGCCTCCAGGAACGCCTGCTTCTCGGCCGGCGCGAAGGCCAGTCCCATGCAGAGACTGTTGACCAGCGATTCCAGCGGCGCGTCCTGTGCGGTCTCCCAGTCTATGTCGAGCTCGCGGCGGTTGAGGTAGCGCTTCAGCGCCGCGCCAAACCGGGCGCGTTCCTCGTCGTCGGCCTCCACTTCCTGGTCATCCGCCAGGTCGCCCTCGAAGCGATCGTAGCGGGCGCGCAGCTGGCGGTAGGGCAGGCGCAGGTCCAGCTCTTCTCCCGCCTCGAAGCGGCAGACGCCGGTCAGCGTGATCAGATACCGACCGTCGGAGGTCTCGGCGTAGCTGGTGATCCGACCCAGGCAGCCTACGACCGCCAACCGGGGCCGCTCGCGCGAGCCGCCGCGGGTCTGGATCATGCCGATCACCCGGTCGCCGGCCATGACGTCATCGACCATGTTGAGATAGCGCGGCTCGAAGATCTGCAGCGGCAACTCGCCGCCAGGCAGCAGCAGCGCCCCATCCAGCGGAAACACCGGGATCAGCTGCGGCAGGTCGCCGATCTGTCGGTAGGCGCTCACCAACCTAGCTGAACAGAATGGCCGACAGCTTGCGCCGGCCCTGCTTGGTGACATCCGACATCAGTCCGGCGGCCTCGAAGACGGTGAGCAGCTGCTTGCGCGCGGCCTGCTCATTCCACTCCCGGTCCCGGCCGATGCTCTCGATCAGAGCGTCCACCGCCTCATGCATCCGACCGGCGCCCGCCAGCGCCCTGGCCAGTTCGAGCCGCGCCTCATGATCGTCCGGATCGGCGGCGATGCGGGCCTCGAAGGCGGCGGTTTCGGAAGGCGCCTCGGCGGCCAGCGCCAGGGCGGCGCGCACGCCGTCGATCTCCGCGTCGCGCGCGCCCTCCGGCGCCATGGCCAGGACGTCGGCGGCGCGTTCAAGGTCGCCCGCCTGCTGATAGAGACGCGCGAGGCCGCCAATGGCCTTGAGGTTGTCGGGCTCGATCTGAAGCACCTGGGCGAAAGCCTGGGCCGCGCCCCCGAGGTCGCCGAGGTCCAGGGACTCCCTGGCCATGCCGAGCAGGTCGTCGACCGGCGACCCCCCCGGGGCCATCTTGGCCAGCTTGTCGACGAAGGCCTTCACCTGGCTGTCGGGAAGGGCGCCCATGAAGCCGTCCACCGGCCGGCCGTCGACAAAGGCGAACACCGCCGGGATGGACTGCACCCGCAGCTGGCCGGCATAGGCCGGGTTGCGGTCGATATCGACCTTGACCAGCTTGACCTTGCCCTTGGCCGCCGCAACGGCCTTTTCCAGCGACGGCCCCAGCGTCCGGCACGGACCGCACCAGGTGGCCCAAAAGTCGACGATCACCGGCGTGGTCTTCGAGGCCTCGACCACATCGGCCATGAACGACTGGTCCGTGGCGTCCTTGATCAGATCCGCCAGATCGGCCGCGTTCGCCGTCTTCGCATTCGTTGTCTGAGTGGACCCGATAAGCGTCATGGCCCGAATTCCTCTTCCCCGTCGCGCACCTGTCGCGGCAGCCAACATGGTCTCGCGCGGCGGCCGCCGCAACGAGGGAGCCCTATTCCACAACCTGCATGGCGACGAAATCCACCACGATGGGTCTGACGCCCAGGGATTCCAGAAAGCGGCGGAAGTCCAGCCGGCTGACGGTCGTCGTCGCGGTGTTGACCAGCGGATGGAAATTCACCGCCACCGCCTCGGCCAGGGTTCGGTCCAGCACGAACCGGACGCGCCGGTCGCGGTCGTTGACCAGTGCGAACGCGGTGACCGAGCCCGGCGTCACGCCCAGCACCTCGGCCATCAGCTCCGCCCGACCGAACGAGAGCCGCGCCGAGCCGATCACCGTATGCAGCCGCTTGAGGTCGATCCGCGCACGGTCTTCGGCGGAGATCAGCCAGAGCTGATCCTTCGCATCCTTCAGGAACAGGTTCTTGCTGTGGGCGCCCGGGATCGCCGCCTTGATCTCCGGGCCCTCGTCGACCGTGAATACGGGCGGGTGGTCATACGTGGTCGCCGCCACGCCGATCTTGGCCAGATAGGCCAGAAGCTGTTCACGCCCCATCATGCGGCGAGGCCATAGCGCCTTCCGGCTCCCGACGCGACGCCAACGCGGGGTTGCAGGTTCCCCTGAGGGGCGAGTCCGCTTCGCCCCCATGGGAGGACGTGTTAAGGAAAGTTAAGCGCGCGTCCATGCGGCCCGATGTCAGGGGAAATAGTTACATGAAGATGCGCCTTCTGGCGGCGACCGCCGCCGCGACGATGGCTTTCGCAGCGACCAGCGCGAACGCCGCAATCGTCGTCTCAGCCGCCGTCGCGAACCAGCTCTACACCACCAACGTGGGCCAGATTCTCGATGACTTCGACTCCATCGATAGCCCGTACACCAGCTTCACGGGCAACGTCGTCGGACCGTTCACGGAAAATGGCGATGGCGATTTCGACGTGAGCACAACCGCGCCGCCGCCGTACACCGGTCCCGGCTCGCTCACATCCTGCTGCCAGGGCGGCAACCCCTAAGAAAGCGACCCCACGCGCTACGCCTCTGTCCAGGGCGGCGGCACGTCGACCTATGCGGCGCTCGGCGGTCGGTATTTCCGGTCCTTCAATTTCTACATGGGCTCGCCGGACAGCTACAATAAGCTGACGTTCAACCTCGTCGGCGGCGGCTCGCAGGTGTTCCAAGGTGACGCCATCTGGGGCGGCAATGGCGTTGTCGGCAACGGCGATCGCACCAAGGGCTTCCGCGTCTATTATGACTTCAACGGCGCGAAGGTTTCCTCGATCACCTTCCAGTCGGGCTCAAACGCGTTCGAGTTCGACGGTCTGGCCGGTGTCGTTCCCGAGCCCGGCACCTGGGCGCTGATGATCATGGGCTTCGGCGGCGCCGGCGCGATGATCCGTCGCCGTCGGGCCGCGCTCGCCGCCTGATCCGGCGCGACGCAGCTACGCTCTGATCACCCCGGTCGCCGCAAGGCGGCCGGGGTTTTCGTTGCCCGGCGGTCGGGCGCGCCCTATGCCTCGGGAGAAGCGAACTCCCCGCGCGAGGGCCCGATGGAACTGGAATGCTTTCCCACCACCGAGCGGCCGCCGGAGCTGGTGCCCGGGCGCCAGGACCGGGCCTGGATGGACGCGTTCACCGCACGCCACCCCTACCGCTGCCTGCCGCTCAACATGGCCAATTCGTCGGGCTGGGAGCTGCTCTCGCCGGTGGCCTTCACCGCCGAGTGGAACGGCGGACCGATGCAGGCCGACATCACCCTGCGGGCCGACACGCCCAACCCGGACTTCCACCGCCTCGCCACCAGCCATTTCAGCCACGGCGTGCTGACGATGCACCCGGGCTATCTGTTCCGCACCCCGCCCGGCTGGTCGATGTGGGTGATGGGCCCGCCCAATCACGCCAAGGACGGCATCCAGCCCCTGGCCGGCGTGGTCGAGACCGACTGGCTGCCGTTCCCGTTCACCATGAACTGGCTGTTCACCCGGCCGGGGCGCATACGCTTCGAAAAGGGCGAACCCTTCTGTTTCATCACGTTGCTGCAGGACAAGACCCTGCACGAGATTCAGCCGGTGATCCGTCGCATGGACGCCGACCCCGAACTTCGTCACCAGTACGACGTGTGGGAAAAACACCGCAGCGAGTTCAACCAGCGTATCTTCCGCGGCGACCCAGAGGCCACCAAGGCCGCTTGGCAGCGCTACTATTTCAAAGGCGAGTTTCCCGAGGAGATCGACGCGCCCAACCCGGAAGGGCACGTCAACAAGCGACGCCTGAAGGCCCCGCGCTATCGCTGAACCCGGCGCCCCGGACAGCCGCTTGCGTCCCGCGCGGGCCTCTGCCATAAGGCCGCCTCTCGCATTTGGGGGCGACCATCACCCCCTCGGAGCGCGGGCGTAGCTCAGGGGTAGAGCACAACCTTGCCAAGGTTGGGGTCGGGCGTTCGAATCGCCTCGCCCGCTCCATTGCAGAGAATATCGGACAGCACGAGGACGACCGGCGACGCCGGCAGGCCGGCGATCCCGCGCCGGTCCGGCGCGGGCCCCGGAGACATCAGTACTGCCGGACCGGGCCCCGGCCCATGATCCGGACGCTTTCGGCCAGGGCGTCGAGCCGGGCGTGGATGGTGGCCTGGTCCCGCGGGCGCAGCTGGCCGCCCCGGTTGCGCAGGTTGCGTTCGTCGCGCTGGATCGAGGCCAGGGTTCGGAGCGCGCGATTTCCTTCGTTCCGGGTGAGGCTGCCGTCGCTCAGACCGCTGCGGATGCGGGTGTCCAGCCAGGCTTCGTGGGATGCGATATCACGCCCCCTCCAACCCCCGCCGGGGTTCTCGCCGTTGTCGACGCTGACCCAACGGCCGCGTGCGTCATAATAGCCATAGACCGGACCCGGCCTCCACCGGCCCTGGTCGTAGTATCCAGGCTGCATGTCCGTAACCTGGGCGGGACGACCTGGGATCCAGCGGCCACGTTCGTCGTAGCGGCCTTTGGCGGGACCGGCGATCCAGCGCCCCCGGCTGTCGTAGTGGCCGCTGGCGGCTGCGGCGACCCAGCGACCTTCGGCGGAGTAGTAGCCATTCGCCGAGGCTGGGATCCAGCGACCGCTGCGATCGCGGTATCCGCCCGCAGTGGCGTCCTCGGTCAGTTGGACCCAGTCGCCGTCTCGATTGTAGTGGCCGGCCGGCGCACCTTCGACCCAGGCGCCCTGGCGGTCGAAATAGCCGCGGGCGTTCTCGCGGCGGACGCTGGTGGCGTGCCAGGCGCCGGAGTTGTCGTAGTAGCCGTAGGCGTGGGCGCAGTCGGC
>NZ_JBILUK010000165.1:0-7079 GCF_044371015.1 Phenylobacterium sp. | reverse complement strand
AACGATGCTACTAACCGCTCTGCACATGGGGATGTGTCCACCTTGCGGAGGAACGCCCGAACATGACCACGACCCGCCGAGAGGCCGCACTGGGCCTGATGGCCGCCGGCGCCGCGGCAGCCCCCCTCGCCAGGGCCTCCGCCGAGACCAATCCGACGTCCGCCATCGAAATGCCGGACGAAGACGGCCCTACGACCGATCTCCCGCTTGAGGAGTCCCGCTACGAGCACATGCTCGCTCCGGTGTCGGTCAACGGCCAGGGCCCCTTCAGCTTCCTGCTGGATACCGGCGCCAACATCAGCTGCGTCTCCAACACACTCGTCGAACGGCTGAACCTCGAGTCGACCGAGACCATGGCGGTGCACACCGTCGTGGGCGTGCGCCAGAGGCCGATGGTGACGCTGGATCAACTCCAGATCGGCCCTCGCATCCGCCGAAAGGTCCGCGCGCCCGCCCTTCCGATCAAGGGCATGGAGGTGGATGGCGTGCTGGGGGTGGACTGGCTCAAAGGTCAGCGGTTGACGCTCGACTTCAAGAACAACCGCATGGAGATCACAAAGTCCCGCGAGGATGAGTCCGAGCCCGGAAGGGTGGTGGTGGTCCCGGCCCGCCGCCGTCATGGTCAGCTCACCATCGTCGACGCCGATCTCGGCGGTCGACGGATCAGCGCCATCATCGACTCCGGCGCGCAGGGCACGCTGTGCAACACCAAGCTCCGCGACATTGTCCGCGCTGAGGAAGCCAAGAAGGGCCGCATCGAAGCCCCGGGCAGCGTGCGGATGGAGACGCTGGCCGGAGAGGTGTTCACCGGCGAGACGGTATTCCTCCCGTTCCTGCGGCTCGGCGGGCTGCATCTGGGCAACGTCCAGGTGTCCTGTGTCGACATGCATGTGTTCGACATCTGGAATCTGAAGGACACGCCCGCGCTCGTACTCGGCATCGACCTCTTGAGCCAGTTCGAACAGGTGGCGCTCGACTTCGGTCGCTCCCGCGTTCGCTTCGAATACGTGTGAGCCTGTCGATCGGGCCGCCGCGCGCGGTGCTCATAGATATGGATGACACCATCCTGGGCGGGGCCCGGCGCCCCGACATCCTGCGCCAGGTGGCGCTCGACCTTGCGGGTGCGCTCAACGGCCACGATCCGCATGAGCTTTCCCAGCGCCTCGAGCTTGCGTTCAGGGCGTTCTGGTCAGATCCCGCACGCCACAAGGTCGCGCGCTTCGGAGTTGCAGCCGCCCGCCGGGGCGTGGTTCGCGAAGTCTTCGAGTCTTTGGAGGGCCTCTCGCCGCAATTCGCCGACGCCTTCGCCGACCGGTTCAGCGCCACCCGCGAAGCGATGACGACCCTGTTTCCAGGCGCCCTTGAAGGGCTCCAGAGCCTGCGGAACCTCGACCTGCGGCTGGGCCTGATCACCAATGGCGACGGTCCGGGCCAGCGCGCCAAGATCGAACGCTTCAATCTCGCTCCGTGGTTTGATCACATCCAGATCGAGGGTGAGATGGGCTTCGGCAAGCCGGAGCCCCGCGCTTACCACCACGCTGCCGAGTCACTTGGTGTCGGGATCACCGAAACCTGGGTGGTCGGCGATGATCTGGAGTGGGAGGTCCGTGCGCCCCAGCGTCTCGGCATGACCGCGATCTGGTGCGACGGCTTCGTACAGGGCCTGCCGGCCGACACGGACTGCAGGCCCGATCACATCATTCACAGGCTCGATCAGATCGCCCCCCTGATCCGATCCGGGCGGAGGTAGACGGTCAGTCCGGGTGATCCGCCGCGCTGGCCGGCGCCACGTGCCTGGGAAACTGCTGAGCGATCGGTTCGTACTTTTCCCGCGCCCGATGGATCCGCGCGCGCATGTCGGTCAGCACCTCGGGATGCCGCGCGGCGAGGCTGTAGGTCTCACCCGGGTCGGCCGCCATGTCGAACAGCAGCGGCAACTGGTCCAGCGGCGCGTCATAGGTCCGGTAGTAGGAGCGCGCCACCAGCTTCCAGCGCTCCGTTCGGAGACCGGCCACATGGTTGTTGTTGAACAGCAGGATCTCGTCGTGCGGCGAGGGCCCCTCGCCTCTCAGCATCGGCCCGATGTCGCGTCCATCCAACTCAGTGTCCGGCAGCGGCAGGCCGGCGAACCCCAACACCGTCGGCAGGATATCGAGGTTGCTGGCCAGTCCGTTCTCCACGCGGCCCGCCGGCAGTCCGTTGGGCCAGCGCCACAGGCTCGGCACACGGAACCCTCCGTCCCAGGCCGAACCGCCCTTCCGATCCCGGAACGGGCCCGAGGAGCCCTCGAACCAGGGGCCGTTGTCGGAGGTGAACACCACCAGTGTGTCGTCGGCGATGCCCAGCGCCTCCAGCCGCGCCATCAAACGCCCGACATTGACGTCGATTTCCTCGACGATGTCGCCATAGAGCCCGGCCGGAGACTCGGTAACGTCATCCGGATTGGCCACCAGCGGAATGTGTGGCGCGGTCAGCGCCAACAGCACGAAGAACGGACGGTCCTTGTTGGCTTCGGCGAACGTCAGGGCGTCCTGGAAGAACCGTTGGGTCAGCCGTGAAACATCCACCTTTCCGTCATGGGCGGAGAGGTCGTCGCCGACGCCGTCATAGAGCGCCAACGGGCGCATATCGTGGCTGTAGGGCACGCCATGAAATTCGTCGAAGCCATAGACCATCGGCGGCCAGTGCGGCGCCACGTGACCCAGGTGCCACTTGCCGATCAGCGCGGTCGCGTAGTCCGGCTTCAACGCCTTGGGGATGGTGATCTCGCTCAGCGGCAGGCCCTTGGTGTCTGGCGGCTGCAGCACCTCGTGCGCCAGGCCCGAGCGTATCGCGTAGCGACCCGTCATCAGTCCGGCGCGCGACGGGGTGCAGACATTGGCCGAGGCGTAAAAGTCGGTGAGTCGAACACCCTCCTGGGCCAGCGCGTCCAGATTCGGCGTGCGGATGAAGCGCCCGCCGTCACAGCCGATGTCCCCATAACCCAGGTCATCCGCCAGGATTACGATGATGTTGGGTCGCTTCATGCCCAGGTGTCCTTTCTAGCCGCCATGACGCCAGCCGCCCGGTCCAGCCTCGACCTCCCGGCCATCGCAGGTCACATGCAGGCCCTCGCCGGTCACAACCTCGCCGATCACGGTGAAGCCCGGCAAGGCCGAGGCGGCGGTCGCCACGATCTCGTAGTCATCACCGGCGGAGGCCAGGTCCAAAAGGGCCGCGGCGCGATCCGGCTGGGCGGCCAGCCACCTCCGCGCCGCAGGTGAAAGGGGCGCTGCCGCGAGGTCCAGGCGCAACCCGACGCCGCTCGCCCGGGCGATGTGCCCGGCATCCGCGATCAGGCCGTCGGATACGTCCGCTGCGGCGCTGGCGTGGTCGCGTATCAAGCCGCAGAGGTCGAGCCGCGCGCGGGGTCGTCGATAGCGGGCTTCCAAGGCCCCTGTCGGATCATCGATCAGGCCACGCGCGGCTCTCAGGCCCAGACCCGCCTCGCCGATCACGCCGGAAACCATCAGCCGGTCGCCTGGCCGGGCGCCCGCGCGTTGCACCATCCGTCCCGTCGGAACCCGCCCCAACAGCGTCAGGCTGGCGACGAAGGGACCCGGAGTCGCAACCGTATCTCCGCCGATCAGTGCAACCCCAGTGCGGGCCAGCGCCGCGCCCAGGCCGCGCGCAAAGCCCTCACGGTCGGCGCGCCCTGCGCCGTGCGGCCAAGCCACCGCCAGCAGCGCGGCAAAGGGTTCGGCGCCCTTGGCCGCAAGGTCGGATGCATTCACGTCCGCCAACCGAGCGCCGATCAGGTCCCATGCCTCATCGGCCAGGAAATGCACGCCCGCCACGATGGCGTCCTTGGTGATCACCAGATCAAACCCCGGCGCCTCCGGGATCAGGGCTGCATCGTCCAGCAAGCCCAGCGCGCCCGGCGCTCCCCGCGTCAGCGGCCGGAACAGCCGCGCGATATCGCCAAATTCATCCAGCCGGTCAGCCGGGTCGGACATCACGCGCCACCGCATCGAGCGCCCCGTTCACGAACCCGGGCTCGGTTCCCTCGAAGAAGCTCTTGGCCACCTCGACATACTCGTCGATCACCACCTCGGTCGGCACATCCGGACGATGCGCCAGCTCAAACGCGCCCGCCCTGAGGATCGCGCGCACCGTCGCGTCCAGCCGGTCGAGCTTCCAGCCCTCCGCCAACCGCCGCACAACCGCCTGGTCGACGCTCGTCTGCACCGCCACAACGCCGCGGACCAAATCCGCGAAGAACGCCTCGTCCGCCGAGGCCAGGGTGACGCCGTCGATGTCCCGGTCAAAGCGGTGTTCGCTGAACTCGCGGATCACGCCCTCAACGCCCGCGGCGGCCACCTCCATCTGGTACAACGCCTGCACGGCGGCCAGCCGCGCTACCGACCGGGCCGTCCGGCCGCTCACCGCGCGCCGCCCGACAGCTGCCGTCGAAGCGCCACCATCGTCAGCGCGGCGCGGGCCGCGCCGCCGCCCTTGTCGCCCTCGCTGATCCGCGCCCGCGCCCAGGCCTGCTCGTCGTCCTCGGTGGTCAGGATGCCATTGCCGATGCAGAGGCGTTTGCCGGTGGCCAGATCCATGATCCCCCGCGCACTTTCGTTGGAGACGATCTCGAAGTGGTAGGTCTCGCCCCGGATGACGACGCCCAGCGCGACGTATCCGTCGTAGGCCCGCCCGGTTGGACTGCGCCCCGCCTCGTCGGCGAGGGCGATGGCGCCGGGAATCTCGAGCGCGCCCGGCACGGTCACAACGTCGTACTCCGCCCCGTACGCGGCCAGCGCTGAGGTCGCGCCCTCCAGCAGGGCGTCTGCGAGATCGTCATAGAAGCGCGCTTCGACGATCAGGATGCGGATCGGCTCATCAGTCATCGCGCGTCCTTAGAGCCTGTGGCCGCACGATGAAAGGACGTCTCGCGCGCCCAACGGCTTCAAGCCGCCGCGCGCAGGTCCGCCGTGGCCGAGACCCCGACCCGCTGGAACATCTCTTCGCGCTCCGGGCCGCCCTTTGCCGGATACAGTTCGGCGTTGCGTTTGCGCCCGCGCGCCCACACCCGCGCGATCTTCGCGAGGTTGGCCGGGCGTTTCAGCCACGCGTCCGGATGCTCCAACATGTGGAACCCACGCAGAAACTCCCGCAGCAGTTCGACATCCTGGCGCATGGCGATGGCGACGCCATCCTCAAGGAAGCTGCGCGCCAGGCGACCGCGCACGGAAGGCTTGTGGCCCGGCGTCAAGACCGCCTCGGCGCGGCGGATGGCCGAGCGATCGGCTTTGCGCATCGCCTCGTAGTAGGGGCGCAACTCACGCTCCAGGCTGTCCCGATAGACCAGCAGGCGCGCGCCCGGCAGGCTGGCGGCCGCGAGAGCGTCCCGCAGCAGATAGGCGCTGACCGCTGCGAATGAACAACCGCGGCCATAAAGCGGGTTGGTCCGCACCACACTGTCGCCGACCGCGAAGAAGCCCTCGATCGCGGGCCGCCCCTCGTGAGCCAGGTCGCGCCAGCGGCTCTCAAGCATGCCCATGCCGAACACCTTGCTGGTCGGCGTCGCGGTCGCCGGATCGACCCAAGGGTCCAGTCCAGGCAGTTGACGGCAAATGGCGTCGAAGGTCTCAGGATTGACGATCGCCGACCGCAGGGCCTCCTCGACCTCAGGAACACAGAGCGTGATCGAAAAACACCCGTTATCGGCCGGGAAGACGCCGAACTTCAGGTAGCCCAGGTCCCCTGTCGTGCCGGCCTTGCCGCGTGGCGGCTCTGTTTGACCCGGGTTCAGTCGATAGTGTCGCGTGAAGTAAATGACCCCGCAGGCCTCGGACGTTTCCGGTATCGCCACGCCGAGGCCGGCCAGCCTCTCGAAGGCCTGGGAATTGCGCCCCGCAGCATCAACGACGATGTCGGCCTCCAGAACCGTTCCGTCCTCAAGCCGCACGCCGGTGACCCGTGACGGCGCGCCCGTCACAATCGCCAGATCCTCGACATAGGTTTCACCCCGGATCGCGACGCCCGGCAGGCCCTCCACATAGCTGCGCATGGTGGTTTCCAGCGTCGTCCGCCGGCTGGTCAGGATAGCGAGATCAGCATCGATGGGCTTGGGCGTATAGTTGGCCTTGTGGGCGGGGGTGAGCCCGCCCTCGAAGCCGAGCTCCCGGCATCCCCCGTCAAGCAGGGCCTTGAGGAGGCCCGGATGTTCGTCGCGGACCAGAGTTCGCAGCCGGGCCAGGAAGGCGTGGCTGTGTCTGAGGTGGCCTACGCCGCGTCGCCGCCAGCTTTCGAACGCCGCATCCGGACCGCCTTCCGGCGGTGGAGGATCGCGCTCCAGGAGGGTGATTTCCCGGCCGGAGCCTGACAAGGCCATGGCGGTCCAGAGCCCCGCCATTCCCGCGCCGATCACCAGCACGCGCTCATTCATCCCAGACTCCTCAACATCGCGGGCACCCTCTTAGCAGAGCCTCCGATTGACGTCGGGGCCGCTCCTCAACAGATCAGGTCGGCGCGGAAGGCGGCTTCTTCAAGCCCCCGGCTCGAACCCGAGCCAATGCGGCCCGCACGGCGTTCATGTCGGCGCCAGGGATCAGATAGTCGCCGACGATGAAGGCCGGCGTTCCTTCCAGGCCCAGGGCCTGGGCCAGCAGGCGGGTCTCCTGGATCTGCGCCGCAATGCCGGGGCTGCTTGCGGCCCGTCGGACAGCGGCGGGATCAAGGCCCACCCGTCGAAGGTGGGCGTCCAGGGCGGCCTCATCCAGTCCTCGATCGGCCATCATGGCCTGATGAAGATCGACCCCCTTGGCTTTGACCTGGGGCGTAAGAGCGATCCGGGCGGCGCTGTCGGATGCGGCGCCGAAGATCGGAAACTCCTTGAAGACAACCCGGACGTCTGGATTTTCACGCGCGAGCTTGAGGATCTCAGGCGCGACGACCTTGCAGTAGCCGCAACGGTAGTCGAAGAACTGCACCAGGGTGAACGCGCCGTTCGGGTTCACCACAAAGTCGCGTGGATCCCGCTCCAGCTGCTCGCGATAGCGCTCGATATCCGAGGCCCGAGCCCGAGCCTGCTCAAGCAT
>NZ_JBILUK010000021.1:0-24878 GCF_044371015.1 Phenylobacterium sp. | reverse complement strand
ATTAGTCAAGTAAACTGACAAAACTCGTCAAGTCGTTACTTTTGGCGAACCCCTGGCATCAGGCCGGCGCGTACCAGATCGGCGAGGCCCAGGCCCGCTCTTCCACCGTCCGATCGGCGCCGGGAAACTCCGCGCAGCGGCCTTCCCTGCGACATAGCACCGCCGACCACCGCAACGATGGCGCCTCTATGGCGCGAACGTACCAGTAAGCCCCCTCGCCGGGATCGAAACCCGTATCGCGCCAAAGCACGCAGGCGCTTCGGGCGCCGTCGCCAGCGCGCCAGACCGTCTCAACGGTTTCCTTGAAGCCGTCTCTTGAGGTGGCGCCTTTAACGATCTCGATACGCGCCAACGGCGTGCGATCCGCGCGCGCCTCGATGCGGAAGGTTGGCGCGTCGCGATTGGCCGGCAGGCGTCCGCCCATAGGCGTGGCGCGCGACCCAGGAGCGTCGGGCCTCTCGCAAGACAGCCCCTGCCCGCCCGCCGAAGCGTGGACCCGGAGCTGGATTCGGGGGCCGCTCGTGGCGTAGACCTCCCGCCGTTTCAGGGCGGCGAACAGGCTCGCGCGCGTGTTCTGTTCGGCCCAGACGCCGACCACCCCGCCGGGATTGAACCCGAGCCGCGACATGTTGCGATCGAAGCTCCCTATCCCGAAGACGCTGCCCTGCCAGGTCGCCTCATCAACATAGCCGGCCAGGCCGGTGTGAGCGTCGGTGGAGCCGATGAAGCCGACCTCCAGCGGGTTTTTGCCGGTCTTGGCCTGGGCCAGCAAACCGCGCCGCAGGAGCCCGCGGGCGTAGGTCGCGCGCATGCGCTCCCATTCCTCGAACTTGTAGTCATCGAGGGGCTTGGGCCGACTCTTGGAGGTAATGTAGGCCTCGAACTCGCAATCGCGGCTCGTCTGGCGGTCACCATAGGGCGGAAGACACTCGCTGGCGCCCTTCTCCTGGGTGATCTCGACCAGCCGCTCATAGCGCATCCGCAACGCCAGCTCGCTCTCCTCCTCGGTTTCGATATCGAAGCTGATGCCGTCGCCCATGTTCATGTTGTGCGGGATAGCGATGGCGTCGCAGCCGTCCTCCGGCCGGCACATCCGCGCCAGCGCGTCCCAGAGCTGGCTCGTCTTGGGATAGCGAATGTAGTCGATGGCGATCGGGGTCACGTTCTCGCTGGCGAAGATCACATTGCGATGGGTGTGCGAGGCGTTGGGCGTGGCCGACCACTCGAACCCGATGAACGCCGTGAAGCGGCAGGGTTCGTCGGCCTCGTTCGCCTGGGCCTGGAGGCGGGCCCACTGGCTGTCGCGCGCGTCGAGGCACTGCTGTGGGTTTTCGGCGCAGAGCTGGGTCTGCGCCGGCTTGTCGAGCGTGATGGTCGGATTGACGTAATCCCGAAAGACCTCGCCCCCGGTGGTCCGCGTGCTCTTGGCCTTGAGGTCCTTGCAGGCGGGATAGAGCTCCGAGCGCGGCCCGCTGCAGATGAACATCAGGTCGAGCCACTCGGCATGGTCGGTCACCGCCATGAAGTCGAGGGGCCGTTCGAGCTGGACGGGCCCGACATCCAGCATCACACGCTCGCCCTTGCCGAACCGGTAGGCGTCGGCCGGCGTCTGCAGCGTGCCATACCCATAGGCGTCGAGCGAATAGGCGGTGTGGACGTGGAAATCGCCCCAGTAGACGCGCTTGATGGCCGGATCCGCCCCGGGGCATTCCACAGCAGCTCGGGGTTTGCTGGCGACACCCGTTTCAGCGGGTCGATCAACCGCGCAACCGGCGAGCGCCAACCCCGCCGCGAGCCAGATTCCAACGCGCATCGCCTGCCGGCCCCGCATCGCTTGCCCCCCCGAATGTGGCGCAGCCACAGGGTCAGACTAGGTCGCCCCGACTTTTAGTCAATCTGGTTGACAATATGCATCGGACAAGCGGACAGTATTCAATCCGTCAGTCGACACCGCCCAACAAGAGGCGGCCGCGACAGGGACGTCCTGGGGAGGAACATATGTTCACCAATTCTCGCTCGCCCTATCATCTTGGCCTGGCGCTCGTGATGGCGCTCTCCGGTGTCGGAGCCGCCGCGCCGGCGATCGCGCAGACCGACAGCCTCGCGGTCGAGGAAGTGGTGGTCACGGCCCGCAAGCGGGCGGAAAACCTGCAGGACACGCCGATCGCCATCACGGCCATCGGCGGGGAAGCGCTGCAGGAACGGGGCGCCGTCGACCTGACCTCCATCGAGACCCTGGCGCCCAACGTCCATTTCTCGGCCAGCCAGCCGACCTCGGGCCTCTCGGGTGCGACGGCGGTGTTCATCCGCGGCATCGGCCAGCGGGATTTCACAATCAACATCGATCCTGCCGTCGGCATCTATTTCGACGGCGTCTATGTGGGTCGTTCGATCGGGGCCTTGATGGACCTGGTCGAAATCGAACGGGTCGAAGTGCTGCGCGGACCGCAGAACACCCTGTTCGGGCGCAACACCATCGGCGGCGCCATCAGCGTGGTGACCAAGTCGCCCAGCGCGACCTTTGGCGGGTCGGTGCGGGGCGGTCTCGGCGAAGACGGCTACAACGAGATCTCAGGTTCGGTGAACCTGCCGCTTTCTGACCGGGTTCGCGCCAGCGTCAGCGCCTTCCATCGTCACCAGGACGGGTTCGTAAAGGCGCTGCAGTACACCGATGTGGATCTGGGCGAAGACAATGTGAAAGGCGCGCGCGTCAAGGTCGCCTTCGACATCTCCTCGAACGTGACATTGGAGCTGGCGGGCGATCTGGCCCGCACCCGCAACACGCCGGGACCCGTGGTTCCGACGGTGTTGAACACCCTGCAGCCCGTCGGCACGGTCGGCACCGGCCCGTTCAACACGTTTTTCAACAACAATCTCGCGCTGTCCGGCGACGCCGCCTGCCGCACGACGGCGGGCCACGCCACCAACGCGCGCTGCTTCGGCCCGGTCTGGCTGCCCGGTTCGCGCTATGCGTCCAATGCTGTGTTCACCAACCGCCTGGGCCAAAAGGTCGATCCAAAGAATCAGCTCGACACCAACGGCGTCAGCGCCACCCTGACCGCCGACACGCCGATCGGTCAGATCAAGTCGATCAGCGCCTATCGCGACTTTGACGCGGTGACCTTCAACGACCTCGATTTCACGCCGTTCCTGTTGTTCGCCAACAATCACCCGGAATACTCACAGAACCAGTTCTCCCAGGAGCTGCAGCTCGTCGGGTCGACCGAAAACAAGCGGTTCGACTATGTGCTGGGCCTCTACTATTTCGAGGAAGAGGGCCTGGAGCAGATCGACAACCAGATCATCACCGCCTTCAACGCGATCACCAATCCCGGCGCCTTGGCACAGGATATCTCGCGCAACATCGATAACACCTCGAAGGCCGCCTACGGACAGCTGACCTTCCATGTCACCGACGCCGTGACCCTCACCGGCGGCCTGCGATACACCGACAGCAGCAAGAGCTTCAGGATCAAGAACATCCTGCCGACGGGCGCCACGGACGGCCCGTACCGGGGCGTGAAGAAGGTCGACAAGCTCACCCCGATGGTCACCCTGGGCTGGCAGGCGGCCGAGCGATCCTATCTTTTTGCGAGCTATTCCGAGGGATTCCGCGATGGCGGCTTCGCGGCGCGGTTCCTCGGCGTGCTTCCGGCCATCCTGCCGTCCTATGATCCGGAGTTCGTCGAGGCGTTTGAGATCGGCTCGAAGAATGTCCTGTTCGACGGCCGGCTCCGCCTGAACATCGCGGCCTTCTCCACCAAGTACAAGGACCTGCAGGTTGACGCGACGGTGCCGCCCTCGCTGCAGACCTCGCAACAGTCGACCATCCTCAACCTGGCCCAGGCCGACATGAAGGGCGTCGAGGTCGAATTCGACGGCCGCATCACCGAGTGGCTGAAGCTGGACGGGTCGGTCGGCTATCTCGACGCCGAGATCCAGGAGATCCTCGGGGGTCGGGTCGCAACGGGCTCCTACGGCATCACGACAGCCAATCCTCTGCCCTATGCGCCCAAGTGGACGGGCAATCTGGGCGTGACCCTGTCTTCCGACCTGGGCCAGAGCGGCCGCGTTTCGACGCGCCTGGATTGGAGCTACGCCGACACCCAGTGGTCGACCATCGAGGCCAATGCGGAGACCAAGCTCAAGTCCCGCAGCCATCTCAATGCGTCGGTGCGTTTCATCCCCACGAACGGGCGGTGGGAAGCGGCGCTGCAGGTGCGCAACCTGACCAACGACACCTACTACAACCAGAAGACCAACATTCAGGCGCTAAACTCGACCTTCGGCGCGATCGGTCGGCCGAGGACGATCCTGGGTACGATCACCTATCGGTTCGGCGGGGAATAGCCGGAGCCTGTCCGGATCAGATGGAAACGTCTGATCCGGTCTCCACTTGAGGCTGTCAGGCTCTAAGGGCGCCGGGCCTCAGATCCCGGCGTACCACTCGTAACCGCGGTCAGGCCAGAAGCCGCCGCGGCCGCGACCGATATCCTCCAGCGAGGCTACGACCTCGATCCGCTGGATGTACTTGGCGTGCTTATATCCGAGCTGTCGTTCGACCCGCAGCCGCAGCGGAGCGCCGTGGCCGACCGGCAGGATCTTGTCGTTCATATCGTAGGCGAGGATGGTCTGCGGGTGATGGGCGTCGACCAGATCGATGCTCTCATAGTAGCGGCCCGCGCCGTCGACCGCGGTCGGGTCCAGAACATCGAAGCAATGAAAGACGATGTAGCGCGCCTCGGGTTTGACGCCGGCGCGATCGAGCAGCGGCGACAGGCGGGCGCCCTTCCACTTTCCGATGGACGACCAGCCTTCGACACAATCGTGCCGGGTGATCTGGGTCCGCGCCGGAGCGGCGCGCAGGTCGGCGAGGCTGAGCGACAGCGGCCGCTCCACGAGCCCGTCGAGGGTCAGGCGATAATCCTGAAACGCCTGGGCCAGCAGAGCTTCGTATTCGGGCTCGCGCGGACGCCGCGTGCCATTCGCGCGGAAGTCGGGCGAGATTTGCGCGGGCGTGAACTCGCGGGCCAGGGCGTTTCGATCCATGACCAGCCGTTGCGCGGTCTTGGTCCACCGTTCGGTGTTGCGGAGCGCACCCGAGATCGTGCGGTTCTGAACCAGGCTGTCGCAGGCGCTGAGGAAGGCGGACCCCAGACCGGTGGCGGCGAGCGCGAGCCAACGACGACGATCGATGCTCATGCCGCGTCCTTTCCGGTGTCGATGGCGAAGCGGCCGGTGATCATGCCGCGGATCTGGTTCCAGGGGCCGGTGGCGAGCACCATGATCAGGTGCACGGCGACGAAACCGACGATCAGCAGCGCGGAGATGAAGTGCAGCGAGCGCGCCGACTGGCGGCCGCCCAGAAGATCAACAAGCCAGGGCGCAGCGGCGTTGAAGCCCGGCGACATGGAGAGGCCCGTGGCCAGCATCAGCGGCAGCAGGACCAGGATCACAACCAGGTAGGCCAGCTTCTGAAGGATGTTGTAGCGCCGCGCGGCGTCGCCCTTGGGGAATCGGAACCGCGCATGGGTGACGAACTCATGCAAGATATGGGACGGCCGCAACTGGTCGCGCGTCGGCCAGAGGTCCCGCCGCAGATGGCCTGAGATCAGGCTCCAGGCGAGATAGATCAGGCCGTTGGCCACGAACACCCAGGCGAAGAACAGGTGCCATTGGCGCCCGGTCGCGAGGTCGCGATAGCTGGGCAGGGTGATCCAGGCCGGAAAGCCCCGCTGTTCCCGAGCCCCCGGCGCACCCGACCAGCCCAGCACGCCCGTGGTGTCCAGGCGGACCGCGCCGATGGTCGTGACGCCGCGTGGTTCGCCGCCGATCTCCTGTTTCGACATCGACAGCCATGGACTCGCGAAGGTCGAGGCATGGCCCCAGTAGAGGGCGGGATGGGCGTTGAAGATCTGCAGGCCGCTTGTCAGCAGCACCAGCATCGCCAGCACGTTGGCCCAGTGGGTCAGACGCGTCACCCGGCCATGGCGTTTCACCAGTTCACGCACGGTAGGCTCCCTCACGGACATGAGGAGACTATCACTCTCCAGACGCACCACACGATGCGTTTCCGGCAGGGTGCGCAGTCGATCAGCCGGGTTGCAGCGTGACCAGAAGAACCGCCGCGACGGCGATCAGGAAGGGAATCTCGTTGGTGGCGCGCCAGAACCGGGCAGAACGGGGACGTTCTCCGGCCGCGAGCTTTCGCCGAGCGCCGGCCAGCATGCCGTGCCAGCCCGAAAGCACGATCACCAGGACGAGCTTGGCCGCTATCCAAGGCTGAGCCAGAAACGCCCAGCCCTGGCCGGCTGCCTCAATATGCCACCAGATAAGCGCCAAGCCGAGCGCCCAGGTCACCACCATCGACGGGTTGATGATGATCCGCAGCAGCTTGGCTTCCCAGACCTGGAAATGGGCGTCGAACTCGGTCCCCGGGGGCGCAGTTTCCGTGTGGTAGGCATAAAGGCGCGGCAGGTACATCATGCCCGCCATCCAGGCGATGACCGCGATGATGTGCAGCCCGCGGAGGAGATCGTAGAGGCTCATGCGGCCACCTTGGCCCGGGTGGGGCACTTGCCGCAATGGGCTGGGCAGACCCATCCACCGTGTGCGGCCGGTCCCTTTGTCGCCGCCAACACGGCCTCGGCCAGAAGCTGGATGAACGGCTCTCGCACACCGGGCGTGCGGCTGCGCAGATAGGGACTGACGCCGGCTGCGTCAGCCACCTCGCGGTACTCGTGATCGAGCTCGACCAAGGTCTCCACATGTTCAGAGACGAAGGCGATGGGTGCGATCAATACGCCGAGCCCTTCAGAGCCAGCCCGTCGGATCTCGTCTTCCGTTGACGGTTCGAGCCACTTCAGGCGGCCGACCCGGCTCTGGTAGCAGACCCGCCAGTCGGGAAGTTCCGGGACGCGCGCCGCAATCGCCCGCGCCGTCGCCTCGATCTGGACCTGATAGGGATCGCCGCCATCAACCACCCGCTGCGGCAGGCCGTGGGCGGAGAAGAGCAGACGCACGTTGCCCGGCCGCCCAGCCTTGGACCAGGCCTCGAGAATGGCGTCAGCATGGGCGGCGGCCACGCCTTCGACGTCAGGATAGCAGCAAACCTGGCGGATCTCGCCCGGGCCGCGATAGGCCCGAAGGAAGTCGGCGATGGAGCTGGCCGTCGTGGTGGTCGAGAACTGTGGATAGAGCGGCAGCAGAACCACTTCGTCCGGCAGGAACGCCGCGACCTCGGCGGCGGCGGTCGCGGCGCGCGGCTTCCAGTAGCGCATGCAGATGAACACCCGGGTCTCGACCCCGGGATCACGGCCGGCGAGTCGCTCTTCCAGCGCGCCAGCCTGGGCCTTGGTTTCCGGCAGCAGCGGCGAGCCGCCGCCCATGATCGCGTAGTTGGCCCGGGACCCCTTGGCGCGGGTCGTCGAAATCAGCGCTGCGAGCGGGTACCGCGCCAGCGCCGGCAGGGGGATGATCGCCTTATCCCGGAACAGGTTGAACAGGAACGGGCGGACGGCGTCGGGTCCGTCGGGTCCACCGAGATTGAAGAGGACGACGGCCCGCTTCATCGCCCGGTCACCCGGCTGACGACGCGCGCGATGTGCTCAATCGGCGTGTCGGGCATGACGCCGTGGCCGAGGTTGAAGATGTAGGGCCCGCCCGACCACTGCTCGAGCAGGGTCTCGACCCGGGCGTCGAGCGCCCGGCCCCCCTCGCGCAGCAGCAGATTGTCGAGCGCACCCTGGATCGCCTTGCCGTCGCCCTGGATCCGGCGGCCCATCATGGCGCTGGCCTGGGTGTCGAGCGCCACCGCCGCCACTGGAACCTTCGCTGCGTAGTTTTCCACCAAGGCCCCGGCGCCTCTCGGAAAACCGATGAACGGCGCGGTGACGCCGGCGGCCCGCACCTGAGCGATGATGCGGGCGTGAGGGCCGATCACGATCCGCTCGAACACATCCTCGGCCAGGTTCTCCGCCCAGCTCTCGAACAGCTTGAGGACCTGGGCCCCAGCATGCGCCTGCATAATCAGGTAGCGCGCCGTGGCGTCGACGAGGACGTCCAGCAGCGCATCCAAGGCTTCCGGTTGCGCATAGGCGTAGGCTCGCGCGGCCTCGCGTTGGGAGCCTCGACCTTCCAGCATGTAGGTGGCTACAGTCCAGGGCGCGCCGGCGAACCCGATCAGCGTGCGCTCGGGTTCCAGATCGCTGCGAACCCTTGAAAGGGTCTCCCCGACATTGGCCAGTTTGGCCGTCGAGCCTTCGACCGCATCACGAAGCGCTTCGATGGGCGGAAGCGCGCCCAGCCTTGGGCCCTCGCCCGCCTCGAACCAGACCTCCTGGCCGAGCGCGAGAGGGATCAGCAGGATGTCGGCGAAGACGATCGCCGCATCCATCGGAAACCGCCGCATCGGCTGCAAGGTTGCTTCCGCCGCCATCTCGGGGTTCAGGCAGAAGGCGATGAAGTCCTTCGCACGTGTTCGGAGCGCCAGATACTCCGGCAGTGAGCGGCCGGCCTGGCGCATGAACCAGATCGGCGGTCGCTCAAGGGTTTCACCAGCCAGAACTCTCAGAAGGGCGGGCTGTCGGGCCGGGATCGTGGTCATGCAGGGCTCTTAAGACCAGGTCGGCATCGGGCTCAAGCCAAGCCGTTATCGGCGCCCTTCTTCCTGAAGTTTAAAGGACGAAGTCCGAAGGATTGAAGTGACAAGAGGGCCTGTCGAGCCGAGGGAAAACCTTAACAATCCTTTGACAGTCCACGAGCTGTCCCCGATCAGCCCCCAGCGGTGTTCCGAGGCAGGGATCACCTGTGGAAGACGGGGATGGCGTCGGATCACGGCGGAACCGTTAAGGTTTCATTAGCACATGGCGTGGACGGCAGTTGACCGACCTGGCCTATGTCCAGGCTGGGGGTTGTTTCGCCTCCGCAGGCTCCCCAGGGCCCGATTCCTGTGCAGGAGTCGGGACTCAACCTGGCGGTTTCTCCCGGTGTTTCCCAGGCCAGGCTCGTGATCGCTTCGCGACGGCTGCCTATCCCCAACAGCGTTCAGCTTCGCTAAAGGGGTGTCCACAGGAATCGTCCCCAGGACTCTTTCAGGGGTCCCAATCTGCGGAGCGCCCGTGCCGAACTCGACCCCGCCCCGCCTCGCCACCTACTTCCATGTGCATCTGGTGTCGGACTCGACCGGCGAGACCCTGAACGCCATGGCGCGTGCTGTCTGCGCGCGCTTCGAAAATGTGATGCCGATCGAGCATATCTACGCCCTGGTCCGCTCGAAGCGCCAACTGGACCGTGCGCTGGCCGATATCGAAGAGGCGCCGGGCATCGTGCTGCATACGATCGTCGACGAAGGCCTCCGCGCGACACTGGAGGAAGGTTGCCGACGACTGGAAATGCCGTGCCTGCCGGCCCTCGATCCGCTGGTCAGCGCCATGCAGCGCTACCTGGGCGCAGCGACCACCAGCCGCGTCGGCGCCCACCTCCGACTCGACAACGACTACTTCAACCGCATGGACGCCCTCAACTACGCCATCGGCCACGACGATGGTCAGGGGGGTCAGGATCTTGATCAGGCTGACGTGGTGCTGCTGGGCGTTTCGCGAACGTCCAAGACCCCGACCTGCATCTACCTGGCCCACCGTGGGATCCGGGCGGCCAATGTGCCGCTCGTGGCCGGAAGGCCGCTGCCCGAGAAGCTGTTCCAGTTGAAGAATGCGCTGATCGTCGGCCTGTTGATTTCACCAGACCGCTTGATTCAGATCCGCCGCAACCGACTGCTGAGCCTGAAAGAGACCCGCGACACCAGCTATACCGACCAGGACGCGGTCCGGGATGAGATCATCGCCGCGCGCCGGCTTTATGAGCGTCATGGCTGGCCGACTATTGATGTCTCGAGGCGCTCGGTGGAGGAGACGGCCGCTTCGGTGATGAACCTGCTGCAAAAAGGTTACGGCCACGTCGAGGCGACGGCGTGAGGATCACCCTGGCGTCCCAGAGCGCGGCCCGACGCGCCTTGCTGGCCGGCGCCGGCGTGGCCCATGAGGCGACCGTTTCCGGCGTCGATGAAGACGAGCTGAAAGCCCGCATGCTCCTGGCGGGAGAGGGACCGGCGGCGATCGCGCAGGCGCTGGCCGATGCAAAGGCGTTGGCGGTTTCAGCTGTGCGTGACGGGTTGGTGATCGGCGCCGACCAGACCCTCGACCTGGAGGGGCGGCTGCACGACAAGGCGGAGAGCCGAGAGGCCGCGCGGGTGCGCCTGCAGACCCTCAGGGGCCGCGCTCACGCGCTGCACTCGGCGGTGTCTCTGGCCCGGGACGGCGCGGTGATCTGGCGGGAGACTGTCAGCGCGCGTCTGGTGATGCGGCCATTCTCCGACGCATTCCTCGAAACCTATCTCGACGCCGAGGGCGAAGCCGCCCTGGGCTCTGTGGGCTGCTATCGCCTGGAGAGCCTGGGCGTGCAGCTCTTCGAGGCGATAGAGGGTGACTACTTCACCATACTGGGGCTGCCCATGACGGGCCTGCTGGCCCGGCTGAGGGCCGAAGGGGCGCTGGCGGCATGATCAGTGGCCTGGCCATCGTGGCGGGCGTTGTCGGTCATCCGGTGGCGCATTCGTTATCGCCGATCCTGCACAACGCCTGGTTGGCGGCCGCAGGCGTCGACGGTGTCTACGCGCCCTTCGCGCCGGCGCCCGATGGGTTCGCGCGACTGGTGGCCGGTCTCCGCGGCGGCGTGATCCGCGGCCTGAATGTGACTCTGCCGTTCAAGGAACAGGCGCTTGAACTCGCCGATGAGGCGACCGCTGCGGCGCGGTCGGCGGCGGCGGCCAATGTGCTCATCTTCGAGCCGGACGGCCGTGTGTTGGCGGACAATACCGACGGAGTCGGCCTGCTGGCGGCGTTCAGCCGCCAGACCCCAAACTGGCGGGTCACGAGCGGCCCGATCGCGCTCTTGGGCGCCGGCGGCGCGGCGCGGGGCGCCGCTGCGGCGCTGATCGCCGCCGGCGCTCCAGAGGTCCGGGTGATCAATCGAACCCTGTCGCGGGCCGAAGGGTTGGCGGCGGCCCTGGGCGATCGTGTCACCGGCTGGGCTCAGGTCGATAGCGCGCAGGCGTTCGCCGACGTGAGTGCGGTGATCAACGCCACGTCGGCGGGACTGACGGGCGGCGAAGCCTTCGAGCCGCCATTAGCGGCGACGCCGGCCGGGGCTGTGGTGATGGACATGGTCTACAAACCGCTGGAGACGCCGTTGCTGGCCATGGCGCGATCTCTGGGCCGTCCGACGGTGGACGGGCTGGAGATGCTGATCGGCCAGGCTCGGCCCGCCTTCAGCGCCTTCTATGGTTGTCCGGCGCCTTCGGGCGTCGATGTCCGGGCGTTGGCCCTGGCCGCTCTTGGAGCCTGACATGCGAACCATCGGCCTCACCGGATCTATCGGCATGGGCAAATCGACCACGGCGGCGATGTTCCGAGACGCGGGCGTTCCCGTCTATGACGCCGACGCGGCGGTTCATGATCTCTACGACGAGGGGGGCGCGGCTGTCGGCCCGGTCGGGGAAGCGTTCCCCGGCGTCGTGGTTGAGGGTCGGGTGGATCGTGAACGGCTGCGGCAGAGGGTTCTCGGCCAGCCGGACGAGCTGAAGCGCCTGAACGCCATTGTGCATCCGCTGGTCGGCCAGGACCGCATCGGGTTCTTCAAGGCGGCTGAAGCCGCGGGGGCGGATTGGGTGGTGCTGGACGTGCCTCTGCTGTTCGAGACGGGCGGTCACGCCAATGTCGATGCGATCGTCGTGGTGTCCGCGCCCCCTGAAATGCAGCGCGAGCGGGTGTTGGCCCGGCCGGGCATGTCGCCGGATCGGCTGGATGCGATCCTCGCCCAGCAACTGGCGGACGCTGAGAAAAGAGCCCGCGCCCACTATGTTGTTGAGACCGGCCATGGTCTTGAACACGCGCGCCGGCAGGTGATGGCGATCCTCGCGGAGCTGCGTGGGAACGGCCAGAAAACTTGACCCGGGCCGCCATAGTGTGGTTCCCGTGACCTCACGCGTCGGGGATCCGGCGCGCCCCGCCTTTCAACCGGCCGCTGCGACTCCTCGCCGGACGGTTCCCGAATGAAACAGACCGGCGCCCGAATGGCGCCCTCCATCGACCCGCCGCGCGGACGCAATTCGTCCGCCGAGGGTCCGCGAGTGCAAGATGCAAGACGACACCCAAGACAATACGCCCGCTCCTGAGACCGACACGATCGATCTGGCCGCCGCTGCGCCAGAGGACGCCGCCGTCGAGGTGGAAACCGAAGAGCCTTCTGAGGCCGCCAAGGCGATCCTCGCCATGGGCCTGACCCGGATGAGCCTGCAGGAGCTCAAGGACAAGTCGCCCGCCGATCTGCTCGCCTTCGCGGAGACTCTTGAGATCGAGTCCGCGAACTCGATGCGCAAGCAGGACATGATGTTCGCCATCCTCAAGGTGCTGGCCGAGGAAGGCGTGGCGATTTCCGGTTCGGGGACGCTCGAAGTCGTTCAGGACGGTTTCGGCTTCCTGCGCAGCCCCGAGGCCAACTATCTCCCTGGTCCCGACGACATCTATGTGAGCCCCTCGCAGATTCGGAAGTTCGGCCTGCGCACCGGCGACACGGTCGACGGCGAGGTCCGCGCGCCGCGCGAAGGCGAGCGCTACTTCGCCCTGGTGAAGGTGGACCTGACGAACTTCGAGAGCCCGGACGCAGTCCGCCACAAGGTGCTGTTCGACAACTTGACGCCGCTCTATCCCGACCAGCGGTTCAAGATGGAAATCGATGATCCGACGCTGAAGGACCGGTCCGGCCGGGTGATCGATATCGTGGCGCCGCTCGGCAAGGGCCAGCGCTGCCTGATCACCGCGCCGCCGCGGGTCGGCAAGACGGTGATGCTGCAGAACATCGCCAAGTCGATCGAGACCAATCACCCCGAGTGCTACCTTATCGTTCTGCTGATCGACGAGCGCCCGGAAGAAGTCACCGACATGCAGCGCACGGTGAAGGGCGAAGTGATCTCCTCGACCTTCGACGAACCGGCCACCCGCCACGTTCAAGTAGCTGAAATGGTTATCGAAAAAGCCAAGCGCCTGGTCGAACACAAGCGCGACGTGGTGATCCTGCTGGATTCGGTTACCCGGCTCGGCCGCGCCTACAACACCGTCGTGCCGTCGTCCGGCAAGGTGCTCACCGGCGGGGTTGACGCCAATGCGCTCCAGCGGCCAAAGCGCTTCTTCGGCGCCGCGCGGAACATCGAAGAGGGCGGCTCACTGACCATCATCGCCACGGCTCTGATCGATACCGGCAGCCGGATGGACGAAGTGATCTTCGAGGAGTTCAAGGGCACCGGGAACTCCGAAATCGTGCTCGACCGCAAGGTGGCCGACAAGCGGATCTATCCGGCCATCGACGTGCTGAAGTCCGGCACCCGGAAGGAAGAGCTGATCACCGACAAGTCGCACCTTCAGAAGACCTACATCCTGCGGCGCATCCTCAATCCGATGGGCGCCCAGGATGCGATTGAGTTCCTGCTCGACAAGCTGCGCCAGTCGAAGAACAACGACGACTTCTTCCAGTCGATGAACACCTGACGGGGCGCGTCTCGCGATGGCCCGATCGCCGCCGCGCAGCGCCCGCGCCGCCGCCGAACAGGCGCGGATCGAGACCCTGTTCGCCCGCTTTGAGGCCCAGGAGAGCGATCCGCGCACGGAGCTGAACTACACCAGCCCCTACACGCTGGTGGTGGCGGTGGCCCTGTCGGCCCAGGCCACCGATGTATCGGTCAACAAGGCGACGGCCAGGCTGTTCGCCGAGGCCGATACGCCGGCGGCCATGCTCGCCCTTGGCGAGGCGGGGTTGAAGAGCCTTATCTCCTCGATCGGCCTCTTCAACACCAAGGCGAAGAACGTCATCCGCATGGCGGAGATCTTGATCGCCGAACACGGCGGCGAGGTGCCCCTGGCGCGCGCGGCGCTGCAGGCTTTGCCGGGAGTCGGCCGCAAGACCGCCTCGGTGGTTCTGAACGAACTGGGGATAGAACCGGCCATCGCGGTCGACACGCACGTGTTCCGGGTGTCACACCGCCTCGGTCTGGCGCGGGCCAAGACGCCCGACAAGGTCGAGGCGGAGCTTATGGCGGCCATACCTGGGCCATACCTGACCCGCGCGCACCACTGGCTGATCCTGCATGGACGCTATGTATGCGTGGCGCGTCGACCAAAGTGCGCCGAGTGCCCAGTGGCCGATCTGTGCGCCTCCGGAGACAAACTCAGCGCCGCGTAAGGCGGCGGCAGAGCTCGTCCAATTGTTCCAGGCTGGCGTAGCGGATGCGGATTTCACCCACGCCGCCGCGATCCGCCACATCGACGCTCATGCCCAGGGCGTCTTCCAGATCACTTTCCAGCGCCGCCGTGTCGGCGTCCTTGGCCGCTTTGCGCGGTCCGGAGCCCTTGCGAGGCGTGATCCCGCCGCCCCTGACCAGCGCCTCGGTCTGACGCACAGACAGACCCCGGGCGACCACCGCTTCGGCGAGGGTTTCGGGCGACGCCGCGCCGAGCAACGCGCGCGCATGGCCCGCAGAGATCCGGCCGGTCATCAGGTGCTCCCGGACCGCTTCCGGCAATTGGTTGAGCCGCAGGCTGTTGGCCACGTGGCTGCGGCTCTTGCCCACGGCCTGGGCCACCTGATCCTGGGTGTGTCCGAAGCGTTCAATCAAAGCCGCGTAGCCGCCGGCCTCTTCCAGCGGATTGAGGTCTTCGCGCTGAACATTCTCGACAATGGCGATCTCGAAAGCGCGGTCGTCGCTGAGGTTGCGGACCAAGGCGGGGATCGAGGCCAGGCCGGCCCGCTGTCCGGCCCGCCAGCGGCGCTCGCCCGCCACGATCTCGTAGGCCCCGGGCGTGCGCGGCGAGGGCCGCACGAGGATCGGCTGCAGCACCCCCTTGTCGCGGATGGACAGTTCAAGCTCGGCGAGTTCCGCCTCGGCGAAGTGGCGTCGCGGCTGGGCGGGATTGGCGTGAACCAGTTCGATCGGAATCTCGCGCACGCCTTCGTCGGGCGATACCGCATGCGCGATTTCCTCCGCCTCCCCCAGGAGGGCGGAAAGCCCGCGTCCCAGTCCGCGTCGGGTCTCGGCCATGGTCAAGTCGCTTCCAGTTGTTTGGCCCGGCGGCGGCGCTCCCGCAGCACCACTTCGCGGGCGAGCTTCAGATAGGCTTGGCTGCCGGCGCACTTGAGGTCGTAGACCAGGGCCGGCTTGCCGAAGGATGGGGCCTCGGAGACCCGGACGTTGCGAGGGATCACGGTCTGATAGACCGTATCGCCGAAGTGGGCGCGGACATCGCCCTCGACCTGGCCGGACAGACTGTTGCGGCGGTCGAACATGGTCAGGACGATGCCCTGAAGCTCAAGGCCGGGATTGAGGCTGCCACGCACCAGATCGATGGTGCGCATGAGTTGGGTGAGGCCCTCGAGGGCGAAGAACTCACATTGCAGAGGCACCAGCACCGCATCAGCCGCCGCCATGGCGTTCACGGTCAGCAGGTTGAGCGAGGGCGGACAGTCGATCAGGACGTAGGAATAGGCGCCGCTCGCCCCAAGCGGCGCGAGCGCATCCCGCAGCTTGAACGACCGCCGCGCTTCGCGGCCGAGTTCGAGCTCGACGCCGGAGAGGTCGGGGTCAGAGGGCGTAAGGTCGAGCCCGGGCACCGTTGTCCGGACCACCGCATCCGCCAGGGGCTTTTCGCCCATCAGCACATCGTAGAGCGTGTGTCGTCGTTGCGCGCGTCCGACACCCAGGCCGGTGGAAGCATTGCCCTGCGGGTCGGAGTCGATCAGCAGCACGCGCTCGCCTACGGCGGCCAGCGCCGTGCCGAGGTTGATGGCGGTCGTGGTCTTGCCGACGCCGCCCTTCTGGTTGGCGACGACGAGGACGCGCAAGGAGCGGTCAGTGGCGGGCATGCTTGAGTCCCTTCACCCGCAGAATCTGGCCGCGCGGGTCGCTGCGGGACGTCAGGACCTCCGCCTCAAATCGCCAAGACCTGGCGGCCTCGTCCATCTCCGACATGAGATCCTGGCCCTTGAGGAACAAACCGATCGCGCCAAGCTGAAGGCATGGCTGGGCATAGCCCAACAGCCGCGTCAGCGGTGCGCAGGCCCGGGCGGTGACCACGTCCACCTTCAGGGGCAGGTCCTCGGCGCGCGCATTGTGGACGGTGGCCGGCAGGTCGAGCGCTTCCGTGACTTCGGCGAGGAAGCGGCAGCGCTTGGCCATGCTCTCGACCAGGTGAACGTGAAAACCGTCCCGACCCTTGCCCAGGATCGCCAGCACCAGACCGGGAAAGCCCGCGCCGGCGCCCAGGTCGGCCCAGGTCCGAGCGTCTGGAGCAAGGTCGAGGAGTTGAGCGGAGTCCCAGGCGTGGCGGTTCCAGAAGTCGGGCAGGGTCGCGGGGCCGACCAGATTCATCACCGCGTTTCCGGCTTCCAGACGCGTTCTGAACACCTCGAGATCGGCCAGCTGCGCGGGCGTGGCCCGCGCCGCCGCGGCGAAGTCGTCGGGCGCGCTGGGGACGACAGCCGAGGGGATCATGCGGCGCCTCGGCGGCGGACGTGAGCGAGGAGAGCCGTAAGGGCGCCTGGCGTGACGCCTTCGATGCGGCCGGCCTGGCCGAGGGTGGCGGGGCGGATGGCGGCGAGCTTTTCGCGCACTTCGTTGGAAAGGCCCCCGATGGCGCTGTAGTCGAGCGCCGCCGGAAGGCGCAGCGCCTCGTCGCGCCGGAAGGCTTCGACGTCGGCCGCCTGACGGTCGAGATAGCCGGCGTAACCGGCGTCGATCTCGATCTGCTCGCGCACCTCCGGCGACCAGGCGCCGATTTCGGGCCAGATGCGGACGAGATCCTCGAAGGCGATGGTCGGGTAGGCGAGCAGATCCGAGAGGGTGCGGCGCTGTCCGTCGGCCTTGACGGGGAGTCCGGCCCGAGCCGCCTCGGCCGGTGTGAGCGTCAGGCGGCGCGACTCGACGCGGGCGGCCGCCAGCGATCGGGCCTTGATCTGAAACGCAGACGCGCGCGCGCTTCCGACCACGCCGAGATCGACGCCTCTCGCGGTCAGACGCTGGTCGGCATTGTCGGCGCGGAGGATCAGCCGGAACTCCGCCCGACTGGTGAACATCCGATAGGGCTCGGTGACTCCGCGGGTGACCAGGTCATCGATCAGCACACCGATATAGGCTTCGTCGCGGGCGAACTGTGCGGGCTCGGACCCGCCGGCGGCCCGCGCCGCGTTGAGCCCCGCCACCAGCCCCTGGGCGGCGGCCTCTTCGTAGCCGGTTGTGCCGTTGATCTGGCCGGCGAGGTAGAGACCCGGAAGTCGTTTTACCTCCAGGGAGGGGTCGAGTTCGCGGGGATCCACATAGTCGTACTCAATGGCGTAGCCGTGCCGGAACACCTGCACCGCCTCCAGACCCGGGATCGTGCGAAGGAACAGGTCCTGGGTCTCGGCAGAAACGGACGTGGAAATGCCGTTGGGATACACCGTCGGGTCTTCCAGTCCCTCGGGCTCAAGGAAGATCTGGTGCGCGCTCTTGTCGCGAAACCGCACGACCTTGTCCTCAATCGAGGGGCAGTAGCGGGGACCCCGGCCGGCGATGCGACCGCCATAGACGGCGCTCTCCCCGAGCCGCTCAGCGATGATCCGGTGGGTGTCTTCGGTCGTCCAGGTGATGCCGCATTCGACCTGCGGCGTCGTGATCGTGTCCGTCAGAAAGGAGAAGGGGATCGGCGCGGCGTCGGCCGCCTGCATCTCCAGGCGGTCCCAGGCGATGGTGCGGCCGTCCAGTCGCGCCGGCGTGCCGGTCTTGAGGCGACCCATGGCAAGGCCCAGCCCATAGAGCCGGTCTGACAGGCCGATGGCCGGCGCGTCACCGACCCGACCGGCCGGGATGCGCTGTTCACCCTGATGAATCACGCCCTTGAGGAAGGTGCCGGTGGTCAGCACAACGCGGCCAGCACGATAGGCCGCGCCGCTTGCGCAGATCACCCCGTCCACGCGGCCCCCCGACAGGATCAGGTCCTCAGCCGCCTCGGCGCGGATCTCCAGGTTGGCGGTCGCCGCGAGCTCCGCCTGCATGGCCTCGCGATAGAGCCGCCGATCGATCTGGCTGCGGGGCCCGCGAACTGCGGCGCCTTTAGAGCGATTGAGCATGCGGAACTGGATGCCCGCCCTGTCGGCCAACCGCCCCATCAGGCCGTCAAGGGCATCGATCTCGCGGACCAGGTGTCCCTTGCCCAGACCGCCGATGGCCGGGTTGCAGCTCATCTCGCCGATGGTTTCAAGCTTATGGGTGAGCAGCAGGGTGTGCGCGCCGAAGCGCGCGGCGGCCGCCGCAGCTTCACAGCCGGCGTGTCCGCCGCCGATCACAATGACATCCCAGTTGCTCATACCGGGCGGGCTATAGGCGAAAAGCGCGAGTGTTTCACGTGAAACACTCGGGTCGTCGGTCTGACCGGCGCTACTTGCCGATGCAGAAGCTGGCGAAGATGCGGCCCAGCACCGCCTCGGGGTCGAGCCGTCCCGTGATCCGGTCAAGCGCGCGTGCGGCGAGTCGCACGTCCTCGGCCGCGAGTTCCAGGTGTTCGTCGTGGGCGAGCGCCGAGGTCAGGCGATCGGCGGCCTCGGCCAGGTGTTCCCGGTGGCGCAGGCGCGTGGCCGCGGGCGGCCCGCCGCCGCTCAGGGCCTGGGTCACCCTGTCCGACAAGACGTCGAGAAGCCAGGCGAGGTCGCCGGGGTCGCGGACGGTGAAGGGCCGCCCCAGGGCTTCCGGCGCCGGGTCGCCGAGATCCCGCTTGGTCAGCAGAACGAGATCGTTTTCCTCGTAGCCCGCCGGCGGCGTGGAACCCGCATCGCCGGCCTCGACCAGCCAGATCCGCAGGTCGGCGGTCTCCGCCCAGGCGCGGGCGCGGCGAACGCCCTCGACCTCCACCCGGTCGGTCGTCTCGCGCAGACCGGCGGTGTCGGCCAGGATCACCCGGTGTCCAGCCAGGGTCAGCGGAACCTCGATGATATCCCGCGTGGTTCCGGCGATGTCGGTGACAATGGCGGCGTCCCGGCCAGCCAAGGCGTTGAGAAGCGTGCTCTTTCCTGCGTTCGGCGCCCCGGCCAGGGCGATCCTGTAGCCCTCCCGCACCTGCTCGCCTCGGCGAGCGTCCGCCAGCGCCGCCGCGACTTCGTCGCGCAGCGCCTTGAGGGACGGACGCGCGCGCTGAGCCACATCGGCCGGAAGCTCTTCGTCCGCGAAGTCGACGGCGGCTTCGAGCATCGCCAGGGCGTCAAGCAGCATCTCCCGCCAGCGCGCCTGCACGCGACTCAGACGACCGTCGAGTTGATCCAACGCCTGACGGCGCTGGGCCTCGGTCTCCGCGTCGATCAGGTCCGCGACCGCTTCGGCCTGCGCCAGGTCGAGCCGACCGTTCTCGAATGCGCGGCGCGTGAACTCACCGGGCTCCGCGAGCCGGAGACCCTGGAGATGCAAGGCGTCCAGCAGAGCGCCGACAACGGCGGGTCCACCGTGCACATGAAGCTCGGCGCTGTCCTCACCGGTGTAGCTCGCCGGGCCCGGGAACCAGAGCACCAGCCCCTCATCGATTACTCCGCCGTCCGGCGCGCGCAACCGCCGAAGGCTGGCCCGGCGGGGCGGCGGAACCTGTCCTGCCAGCGCGGCGACCGCGTTCCGTGCGCCAGGTCCCGAGATTCGAACCACCGCCAGCGCCGCGCGACCTCCGGCGGTGGCGGTCGCGAAGACGGTGTCGGTCATTTCCGGCTGGTGGCGGCGTCCATGAAGCGGCGGAACTGGTCCTGGGCGCCTGCGCCCAGCGCCATCCAGTTCTTCAGGAAGTCTTCCGGATTGAGGAGATTGATGTTGGCGTCGATCCGCTTGCTCATCTCCGCCACCAGGTGGTCGTTGAGCGCGCTCACATCCGGCAGGCCCATCACCCGGCGCGCTTCCTCCGGGGTGCAGTCGACCTCGATGGTCATCTTCATGACGTCTGGTCCTCGTACTTGTCTGCCTCCATATGGACGTGCGCCGGGCCGGATGACCAGAGGCCCCAGCCGAAGACGGGAGATGGACGACAATGGGTGAGCGGATCAGCGTGAAGACGCCGGACGGCGCGTTCGAGGCCTATGTGGCGCGACCGGCGGCGGCCAAGGCTCCGGCAGTGGTGGTGATTCAGGAGATTTTCGGGGTCAATGAGGTGATGCGGGACATCACCGACGGCCTCGCGGCCGAGGGCTATCTGGCGATCTGTCCGGATCTCTTCTGGCGGATCGAGCCGGGTGTCGACATCACCGACAAGTCAGAAGCCGAGTGGAAGAAGGCCTTCGATCTCTACGGAAAGTTCAATGTCGATAAGGGCGTAGCCGACATCCAGGCGACGATCAGCGCTGTGCGCGCCGACGCTGGCTGCAACGGCAAGGTGGGAACGGTCGGCTTCTGCCTGGGCGGACTCCTCGCCTATCTCTCGGCGGGTCTGACAGACGCGGATGGCGCGGTTTCCTACTATGGCGTCGGCATCGAGGGGCGCCTGACCGACAAGCCGCGGGCCCCCCTGCTGATGCACATCGCCGAGGGCGACCAGTTCGTGCCGCCGGCCGCGCAGGCCGCGATCAAGGCCGCGCTCTCGGGCGCCGGGAATGTGACGATTCATAGCTATCCCGGGCGCGACCACGCTTTCGCCCGGGTCGGGGGCGAGCACTATCATGCGGCTGATGCCGAGGCGGCCGGCGCTCGCTCGCTTGCCTTCTTTGGAAAGGCTCTGGGCTGATGCGCGCGATCCGATTCGAGACGACCGGCGGACCCGAAGTCCTCCAGTTGGTCGACGTGCCGACGCCTGAGCCGGGCCCTGGCCAGATCCTCATCCGACACAAGGCCATCGGAATCAACTTCATCGAGACCTATCATCGGACGGGACTCTATCCGATCAAGCTGCCGGCGATACCCGGCGGCGAGGCGGCCGGGGTGGTCGAGGCGGTGGGCGATGGCGTCACGCGCTTCAAGGTCGGCGACCGTGTCGCGACGAACGGAACCGGCGGAGCCTATGCCGAGGCCAGCCTCTGTCGCGCCGACCGAGCGGTTGCAATCCCGGATGGGGTGTCCTTCGAAACGGCCGCGGCGGTGCTGCTGAAAGGCATGACGACCGAAGCCTTTGTGCGGCGAACCTATCCAGTAAAGGCGGGCGAGACGGTTCTGGTCCATGCGGCCGTGGGCGGCGTGGGCCAGATCATGACCCAGTGGCTGAAGGCCATCGGCGCCACCGTGATCGCCACCGTGGGCTCAGAAGCCAAGGCCGCCAAGGCCCGCGCGCTCGGCGCAGATCACGTGATCCTCTACCGCGAGCAGGACGTGGCGGCCGAGGTTCGGCGGATTACGGGCGGCGTCGGCGTGCCGGTGGCCTACGATTCCGTGGGCAAGGACACCTTCGAGGGAACTCTGGGAAGCCTTGCGCGGCGCGGCCTGTTCGTCAGCTTCGGCAATGCGTCCGGTCCGGCGCCGCCCTTCGCCCCGGCGCGACTCTCGGCGGCGGGATCGCTTTACATCACGCGCCCGACCCTCTTTGACTATGTGGTGACCCAAGCCGAACTCGAAGAGAGCGCCCGCCTCGTATTCGACATGGTCGCCAGCGGAAAGATCGCAATCGAGATCGGCCAGACCTTCCCTCTGGCGGACGCGCGCCGGGCTCACGAGGCCTTGGAGGCCCGAAACACGGTGGGCGCGAGCCTCTTGATCCCATAGGTTGCAGCGGCCGTGTTTCACGTGAAACAGTCAGGCCGAGTCAGCCCGGGGATGGCCAATCGGTAGCGCGCCCGCGGCCCCTAGTGTCGGTCGACGATGGGGGTCGAGGTCCAGCGGTCGAGGTCACGCTCGCGCGCCATCAGGGCCAGGCCGGAGGCGATGGACTCCAGTTCGGCTCCGGTCTCGATGCGCCCCGACTCGAACCGGCGGTGAAAGATATCGCGCACAGCGGGGACCAGCGAAGAACCGCCGGTGAGGAACACGCGATCGATCTCGTGGGCGGCGAGACCGGCGTCGGCCAGTGCAGCGTCGACGGCGCCATCGATCTGGGCAAGTTCCGGCCCGATCCAGGACTCGAACTCGGTGCGGTCCACGTCGCGAACGATGGAGATCGATCCGGCTTCGAAGCGGAACTCTGCTCGAGACCGGCCGGATAGCGCCTCCTTCAGCCGCGAGACCGATCGGTAGAGCCGATAGCCGTAGTTCTCATCGAGCACTTCGATCAGACGCTCGATCCGCTCCGGCGCCTTGGCTTCTCGCGCCAGCGCGCGGATCTCGCGCATCTCGCGGCTGGCGCGCAGCAGGGCCAGCTGATCCCATCGGGCGAAAGCCGCATAGTATTTGTTGGGAATCGGCAGGGTCTTGCCGAACGAGACGTAGTCCCCGCCCTTGCCCAGCGCCGGTGACACCAGATTGTCGATGATCCGGTAGTCGAAGGCATCACCCGCCACGCCGACACCGGACCGCCCCAAGGCATGAGCGCGCCGTTCGCCGTCGGCGTCGCGCTCGAAGCGGATGATGGAGAAGTCCGAGGTGCCGCCGCCGAAGTCGCCCACCAGCACGGTGGCGTCGTGGTCGAGCTCGCGGGCGAAGAAGAACGCCGCGCCCACCGGCTCGTAGGCGAAACGGATCTCCTCGACGCCCAGGCGGCGGAAGGCTGTCTCATAGCGCGAGAGCGCCAGGGTCTCGCTCGGCCGGGCCCCAACGAACCGCACCGGCCGCCCAATCACCACGCGCGAAGGCAAGGCCCCCAGCGCCGCGCCGGCATAGTCGCGAACCTTGAGCAGGAAGGTCGAGAGCAGGTCCTCGAACCGATAACGACGACCGAGAATCTGGGTCTCCGTAAAGCTTTCCTGCCCCGCGAAGCTTTTGAAACTCTGAATGAATCGGGTCTCGACCGGGTCCTCGACATAGGCCTCAATGGCCCATGGGCCGGCGCTGATCTGCCGTTCCGAAGGCAGGTCCGCGGGCGTATAGAACGACAGGCAGGATCGAAAGGCGAAGAGTTCGCCCTCGGTCGCCGGAAACCTGACAAGCCGCGCGGCGCCGTCCGGCCCGGCCAGCGCCAGGACCGTGTTGGTGGTCCCGAAGTCGATGCCCAGGCTGTAGGGTTCCACTGCGCCGCCTCCCGAAGGGCCGGCGGAGATATCAGAGGGGACGCGGCGAAGGAAGCCGGCGATCCCCTACTCCCCCAGCTCCACCAGCGGTCGGTCATAAGCGCAGACGGTGGCCATCTGCAGGATCTTCGAGACCGAGGCGCCCAGCGGACAGATCTGGACTGGCTTGTCGAGGCCCAGAAGGATCGGGCCGATCACCTCTGCGCCGCCGAGAACGGTGATGAGCTGGGTGGAGATCGCAGCCGAGTGGATCGCGGGCATGATCAGCACATTGGCCGGGCCCGTCAGGCGCATGAAGGGATAGGCCCCGCGCTTCTCGGGCTCCAGCGCCAGTTCCGGCGGCATTTCGCCCTCATACTCGAAGTCGATGCCCTCCATCTCGTCCAGCATGGCCACGGCATCCCGAACCCGGGCGGAGCGCTCGCCCATGGGATTGCCGAACGTGGAATAGCTCATGAAGGCCAGGCGAGGTTCATAGCCCAGGGTTTTCACCGCCCGCGCCGCCTCGATCGCGATCTCGACCAGCTCCTCCGCGACCGGCATCTCGGTGACGGAGGTGTCGGCGATGAACAGCGTGCGGCCCTTGGCCATCACCACGCTCATGCCGATGACCCGACCGTCGGGCGCGGGGTCGATGACGTTCAGCACCTCCTCCAGCACCTGGTCGAAGTTGCGGGTCACACCGGTGACCATGCCGTCGGCGTGGCCGAGCGCCACCATGGCCGCGCCGAAGGCGTTGCGGTCCTGGTTGATCAGCCGCTGGATGTCGCGCTTGAGGAAGCCCTCACGCTGCAGCCGCCCATAGAGCAGATCGACCGAGGCCTCATTCCAGGGTGAGATGCGCGCGTTGGTGACCTCAAGGCCCGCCTCGGCGGGGTCAATGCCGGCGGCGCGCATGTTCTCGTGAACGAGGTCCTCACGGCCCACCAGCACAGCCTTGCCCAGGCCCTGCGCCTGGAAGGCGTAGGCCGCGCGGATGACGGCGGTCTCTTCGCCCTCGGCGAACACGATCTTGCGTTCCGGCCCGGACATCACCGCACCCTGCAGCTTCTGCAGGAAGGCCGCGGTGGGATCCATGCGCTGCGCGAGGCCGGCGCGATAGGCGTCCATATCGGCGATGGGCTTGCGCGCCACGCCAGTGTCCATCGCCGCCTGAGCGATGAACGGCGGGATGTACGACAGGAGACGCGGGTCGAAGGGCGTCGGGATGATGTACTGCGGCCCGAATTTCAGCTGCACGCCGTGATAGGCGGTGGCCACCTCGTCGGGCACGTCCTCGCGGGCCAGCTGCGCCAGCGCCTTCGCGCAGGCGATCTTCATCTCCATGTTGATCCGCCGCGCCCGCACATCGAGCGCGCCGCGGAACAGGTAGGGGAAGGCCAGCACGTTGTTGACCTGGTTGGGATAATCGCTGCGGCCTGTGGCGACGATGGCGTCGGGCCGGACGGCGTAGACCTCTTCGGGCAGGATCTCCGGATCGGGATTGGCCATGGCGAAGATGATCGGCCGGGGGGCCATGGTCTCGATCAGGTCGGGGGTCAGCGCACCCTTGGCCGAGACGCCGATGAAGACATCCGCGCCTTTCAGCGCATCGGCCAGCGTGCGTTTGTCAGTGTCGATGGCGTGGGCCGACTTCCACTGGTTCATGTCTTCCGGCCGCCCGCGCCAGAGCACCCCCTTGCGGT
>NZ_JBILUK010000164.1:0-7144 GCF_044371015.1 Phenylobacterium sp. | reverse complement strand
ATCTTGATGTGGCTATCCATGGAACCGCCGACATCCAGGAACAGCAACACGCTGATCTTGTTGCGCCGTTCAGGCCGCATGTTGATGTCGAGATAGCCCTTTTCGGCCGTGCCCTTGATGGTCTTGTCCATGTCGAGCTCTTCCACTGAGCCGTCGCGGACCCATTTGCGCAAACGGCGCAGGGCGACCTTGATGTTGCGGGTGCCAAGCTCGACCTGATCGTCGAGGTTCTTGTACTCGCGCTTGTCCCACACCTTCACGGCGCGGCCGTGTCGGCCCTTCTCCTGGCCGAAACGCACGCCCTCGGGGTGATAACCGTTGGCGCCGAAGGGGTTGGAACCGTCGGGCCGCCCGCCGGGGCCCTTGCCGTCCTGGTCCTGCTGCTCGCGCTGCTGCCGGGCCTGCTCGGCGAGCGCCTCCATCAGTTTCTCGAAGCCGCCCATCGCCTCGATCTGGGCCTTTTCCTCTTCGGTGAGGAACTGGTCGGACATCTTCTTCAGCCACTCGGCCGGGATATCGATGGCGACGCCCTCGTCCAGCCGTTCGAGGCCCTTGAAGACGTGGCCGAAAACGCGGTCGAACTTGTCGATGTTCTTCTCGTCCTTCACCAGGGCGGCGCGCGAGAGGTAATAGAAATCTTCGACCGAGCGATCGATGACGGCCTTGTCCATGGCCTCCATCAGGATCAGGTATTCCTTGAGCGTCACCGGCAGCTTGGCCTCGCGAAGCTCAGTGAAGAAGCGCATGAACATGGCGCGCGACGCCTCCGCTCGAACAGTCGTTTGAACGGGCGAGGATGGGCGTTCGAGCGCGCGGTGTCCAGAGGCGGGTCGCCTGTCAGGCGCACGACGCTCAATCACTCGCCTCGTGAGTGAAACGATTCGCTGAGACCGATGTTTTCTGGATTCGATGCGGTTGAGGGCGTGCTGTGGCGCGCGACATGGGCGTTGGGAACATTGCGATGAAGATCAAAACACTTCTGCTGGCCGCGACAGCGGTTTTTGCGGCCGGCGCCGCTCAGGCGCAGTCGATCACGTTCACGCCTGTCGCGAGCGGGTTTGTGACGAACGACGCGGGTTCAGATTTTGATGGCGACAAGACCTTCCTGGACGCGTCAGGCAAGGCCTATCGGAACATCGGCGGCGAGGGCGGCACCGCCTCGGCGAAAACGACGATCGACCCCAACACAGTCTTCTTCCGCAGCGGCGTGGCGGTTTCGGGCGCCAACGCAAGCGGAACCGTGACCACCGGCGTCGACATGGCGATCTACAATCCCAATGACGGCCCGATCGCGCTCGAGGATTTCACCTCGACGATCATTCCCGCCGGCATGGGCTTCTTCATGCAGGACCGGAACGCCGCTGCGGGCAACGTCTATCTCGACACCGGCCCCACGACGAGTGCGACATTTGGCGATCTGTTCTCCTCCGTTGGTGAATTCACCACCTTCGCAGGCGCGAGTTTCGACTTCGAGGTCACGCCGTTTGGCGGCGATGCGCTCTATACCCTGAGCGGCGAAATCCTCCTCAGCTTCGATGGCGTCGGCAATCTTGTAAGGACTTATAATACAAGGTTCGCGGAAAACGTCGGCCCGGAGAACTTCAACAGCAATCTCGGTGCGCTTCTTGAATATCAGAGCTTTGAAGATGTGGTTCACGCCGACAAATTCAATCTTGCCACAACGTTCTTGTGGGACTGGTCAGCCACTCAGATCACTATTCCGCTGAGTTCGCTTGGAAATCTGATCGGCTACGGCACGAAGACCCTTGAGTATCGGGCCACGGTCAGCGCCTTCACGAACGCCGCCTGCATCAACGACGGCACGGCCTGCCTGGTCGCCTTCTCCGCTTTCGGCGACCCCATCGGCCGCGGCGGCGCGGACGAGGAGTTCTCGGTGAGCGGCATGGGTGACGAGGACCAGCTGTCGCGCGGCCACCCTTTCCACACCCGGGGGTTCAACGGCCTGGGCTTCCGCGAGCTGGAACTCTCCAAGGCGCAGATCAACAGCGCGGCGATTCCGGAGCCTGCGACCTGGGCATTGATGATCGGCGGCTTTGGTCTGGCGGGAGCGGCGTTGCGGCGGCGTCGGCGGACCATTACAGCATGAGGCATGGCTGAACCTGATACGTCCACCGCAGCGCACGCTGCGCCCGCTTACCGGGCGTTCATCAGCTACAGCCACCGTGACAAGGCCTTCGCTCAGAAGCTGCACTGGCAGATCGAAGGCTATCGGATTCCAGCCAAGCTTGTTGGGCGGAAGACCGTCGTAGGGGAAACCCCGCGGCGGCTTCGGCCTGTTTTTCGCGACCGCGAGGAGCTGCCGGCCTCCGGCGATCTGAGCGCCGAGCTCAGCGCGGCGCTGCGGAACTCCATGTTCCTGGTTGTGATCTGCTCACCCGCCTCCGCGCGCTCGCGCTGGGTCAATGAGGAAATCCGCCAGTTCAAGCAGGTGCACGGCGACTCCCGTGTGCTGGCGATCGTCGTCGACGGCGAACCGCACGCTTCAGAGACGCCGGGCCGCGAAGATCTGGAATGCTTCCCTCCGGCGCTGCGGGTGCGGCTCGGCCCGGACGGCGAACTTTCGGACATCCCTGCTGAGCCCATCGCCGCCGACGTGCGCCGCCATGCGGATGGTGAACGCCTGGCGTTGCAGAAGCTGGTGGCCGGGCTCACCGGCCTGAAGCTCGACGAACTGGTCCAGCGCGAGACCCAGCGGCGCATCGCCCAGATGACCGTGATCGCCGCAGGCGCGGTCTCGGGCATGGTGGTGACCGGGGGGCTCGCCTTCTACGCCAACTCGCTCCGGATCGAGGCGGATCACCAGCGCGGAATTGCCGAACGCGAGGCCGAAGCTGCGCGGGTGGCGTCGGACTATCTGGTCGGCACCTTCGAGCTCTCGAATCCGGCGACCGAAAACCCCCGCACTATTACGGCCCTGACCATCCTGGGCCGCAGCGCCGAGCGGGCGCGCAGCGAACTGGCCGACCAGCCGGAGATCCAGTCACGCCTGCTGGCGACGCTGGGACGGGCCTACAACAATCTTGGGCTTTTCAACGAGGCGGCGGCGGTCTTCGAGGCGGGAATGCCGGCGATCCGCCGTTCGGGGGCGGACGGCGCTTCGGCGCTGCTTGTGCTCTCGGCGACGAAGGTGCGGCAGGGACGCTTTGACGACGCGCTGGCGGCGACAAGGCAGGCGGAAGCCATGCTGGGTCCGGACCTCACCCAGCACCCGCGACTGCGCGCTGCGGCGGCGCTCACCGAGGGTCGGGTCTGGATCTCGCGCTCAAATCCCAAGGCGGGCATCGCGGCCTTTGATCGCGCCCTGGCCTACTATCGCGCGGATCCGAAGACCCCGCGCACCGCTATCGCCACCGCGCTTCAGAACCGGGGGATTCTGCTATCCGACGACGGCCAGTTCGCGGCGGCCGAAGCCTCGCTGACCGAGGCGCTTCGTCTGTCGGAGATCGAGCGGGGCGCGACCCATCTTTCCACCGGCAAGGCCTGGTTCGCATTGGCTCAGAATTCCTACAACGCTGGCGAACTGCCGAAGGCGCGAACCCAGATCGCCAATGCGCTGCGCATCCAGCGACAGGTGCTGGACAAGGACAATCCCATTCTGGCCGATACACTCTCCATGCAGGGTCAGATTCTGCAGGGCCTGGGTGATCGCGCTGCCGGCGAGCGCGCCCTGACTGAGGCTGTGGCGATCTACAAGCGAACCTTCGGTCGGCCCCACCACCTGATCGGCATCGCCGAAGTCTATCTCGGGCTGATCCAGTCGGAGGAGGGGCGCACCGAGGCGGCGCTGGCGACCCTGGACGACGCCAAGCGCAACTATGATGTCGGCTATGGCGAACTGCATCCCAACCATGGCGACCTGCTGGTCAATCGCGCCAGGGTCTTGGCGCGCGCCGGCCGCATGGACGAGGCGCGGCGGGACTGTGCGGCCGGTATCAAGATTCTGAATGATACTCTGGGACCCAAGGCGAGCTTCACGCGCACCATGGCCGAGACGTGCCGCAAACTGGCCGTCTAGAGGGCCGGCAAAAGCGGGATCGAAGTCTCTAGAACCCCAGCGCGGTCGGCGCGCGGGACAGGCGGTACAGCGGATAGATGCCGTAGTTCTTGGGCAGCGCCACCTTGCCCACATAGTTGCAGACGAAGGGGTGGTCCGCCTCCATCTCAAGCACCGCGGCGAATGGCTCGGTGACGTAGACGCTGCCTGAGGGCGTAACGGGTTCGATCCGCGCTGCGCGGGAGACTTCGCTGCCGTAGTAGGTGGTGCGCTTGGTCACGGGATCGTAGCCCGAATAGGTGGGGCCGTAGTGCAGGGCGATCCGCATGGCCGTGCCCTCGCGGACGCCGAGCGCCTTGCAATCCACATCTGCAAGCTGCTCACAGAGATCCAACGCCGCGGCGGCGGCCTTGGGCGCATCCCGGAATACGGCGAAAATGGCGTCGCCCCAGGTGTTGCCCTGGCGGATCACGTCGCCGTACTTCTCAAGCGCCCGGGCGGCGCGGACCATGACGTCTTCCCAGAACAGCGGCAGGACCCGCTCGTCCAGCTTCGAGAAGCCTGGGTAGTCCGTAAACATCAGGCCGTAAGTCCCGCGCGGTACGCCGGAGGTCGGCGGCGGCGGGGGCATCACAGGGCGCGTGAGGGGCGGCGCCGTGACCACCACGGATCGACCGCCGGTCGCCCGCCAGGAGGTGATATCGGAGCCGCTGAGTGTCCGGTCGCCGCGTTCCTCGACGATGACCAGCTGGATCGCTTCCGCGTGCAGGTGCCGGGCCTTGAGGCGCGTCATGCCCATGGTCACCTTGGAGCCGTAGGCGAACTGCTCCATCTCGCCCATGTAGCTCATGTTGCTGGCGTAAGAGATCGAGGAGGCCTGCGCTATGCAGGCGTGGAACCGCTCGACCCAATGCTCCCCGGCCGGGGCCACTGAGTATTCCAGGAAGTCGGCCTCGGCGAAGGGCAGCAAGACGTGGAGCTCGGCCCCGGCGGCCAGCAGACGCTCGGCGATCAGAATATCGCTACCCGCGGCGAGCGCGCCATATCCGAAGCCGATGTGTTCGGCGGTGATGCGGGCGTCGACCTGGGCGGCGAGACTGGACTCGAGCGCCGGATCACCGATGAAGATGTTGCCGCAGAACATCGCCACCCGGGGCGGCTGCACCAATTCAAGCAGCTTCTCGATCTGCGCGCCGTCGACGGCGGCGTGGGCAAGGCGGTCGAGCTGCAGCGTCGTGGTGGAAATAGCGCCGACGTCGGCGTCAGGCGCGGCGATAGCCTGCTCAAGCGCATCCCGTGCGGCTTCGAAATCGCCCAGAACAACCAGGGCTTCGGCGCGTGTGGCGAGCGAGAAGTAGTCTTGTCCTGTGGAGCTCTTGGCCACCACCTCCGCCAGTTGGCGAGCCAGATGATCCTTGCCGGCCAGAAGCGCCAACGAGGCGGCATTGATGGCCGGATAGTTCGATTTCGTCCGCCGATAGATCTCGGCGTAGAGGGTGCAGGCCTCGACCAGGCGCTCTGGGTTTGGCCGGGGCCCCGCGGCGAAGGCGAGGTCCTTGAGCAGGCGCGCCCTGAGAGACAGGGAGTCGGCGTCCTCGTTGTCGGCCAAGCGATACTCTTCGTACAGCTTGAGCGCGCGCGCCGTATCGCCCAGGCGGGCCAGGGTCAGGATTTCAAGGTAGTTTAGGTCAGCATGCTCCGTGTCGCCCCGACGGACGACTTCGTCATAGGCGCCCAGCAGATCGCCCCGCGCTATGGCCGCGCGGACCGAACGCGCACGATCCTCCGGCGTCGCCGGTGAGGCGTCGCGTCGGGACGGGATCAGGGGCTCGCTCATGGCCCCGGATCCCCGCGCACAATCCGCCCCTCAACTTGTCCGGCAGCCCCCGAGCCCAGCGTCGTTCCCCCGAAACCTGCGGGTGAACACCCGCACCGCGAGCGTGAAGCTATCTCCGCGCGCGACCCGCGTCCAGAAGGGGGCGACATGCGGGGTCGGGAGCCGCTACCGGGCCGCTGGTCGCCCTCATCGCGTGTCGTCGATTTGTAACAAATTCGATCATGGGGCGCCCCACGAGCGGGCGTGGCGCCAATCCCGGGAGCGATCTTGGCGGTGATTGCGCTTTGCCCTCAATGCGACGCTAGGCGAACTGATCGAAAAGCGCGCCAATCCCTTACCCGCAAAGGGATTGGGCGCGTCGACGGTGAATGCCGGACGCACGGGCAGGCATGGGGTCGGATGACGCCCGAGAGGTCATGTTTTGACGTTTCGGGAGATGGTCATGGGGCGGTTTGGACTAAGGGCGTTGCTGGCTGGCGCATCGATGACGGCCATGCTGGGATCGACGGCGGCGGCCCAGTCATCGACTGCGGACAGCGAGGCTGTCGAAGAAGTCGTGGTGACAGGATCGAGGCTGCGAACAGGCGGATTCACCGCGCCTACGCCGGTCACTGAAGTCGGGGCAGATCAATTCCAGCAGCGCGCCGCTGCGAGTATCTTCGAGGTGGTGAGGGACATCCCCTCCTTCCGCGGCACAAGCGGGCCAAGCGTAAACTCCACCGGAGCCCAGAACGCATCGAAGGCGAACCTGGACCTGCGGGGACTGGGGGCTGTTCGGACGCTGGTGTTGGTCAATGGTCGTCGGCATGTACCGGATGCGCCGACCAACGTCTTTGACACCAACCTCATTCCGACCAGTCTGATTGATCGGGTTGATGTCGTCACTGGCGGCGCCTCGGCCGCCTACGGTTCGGACGCCGTGGCCGGCGTGGTCAATTTCATCCTGAAGAACCGAATGGAAGGGTTCACGGCGGACCTCAGGTTTGGCGTCAGCCAGCGCGGCGACAACCACGAGTACAATCCTTCCGTGGCCTACGGTCGCTCTTTCCTTGATGGCAAGCTGCACTGGATCATCGGGGGCGACTACACCCACTCCGAGGGAACGGGCACGATGTACGCCCGGAAGTGGGGACAAAAGGAGCCGGGCGTGATGTCGCTTCCGGCCACGCGCGCGGCGGGTCTGCCCGCGACCTTGATCTCTAACAATGTCCAGACTTCCGCCTACACCGCCGGCGGTCTGATTACATCCGGCCCCCTTCGCGGGATCGCCTTTGGGGAGAACGGCTCCACGT
>NZ_JBILUK010000309.1:0-3114 GCF_044371015.1 Phenylobacterium sp. | reverse complement strand
AACCGCTCCGGCCGGCCCAGCCCCACCACCTTCGCCGACGCGGTGGAGGAGACCGGCGCGGCGGCGGGCGCGGCGCTGGACGGCGGGGCCTGCGCCGTGGGGCTGGAGTCCACCGTCGTGGCCCTGCTGGATGTCGCCCGCTTGCTGCGGCCGGGCGCGGTGACGCGGGCGCAGATCGAGGCGGAGATCGGCCCGCTGGCCGAAGCCGAGGCGGACGCCAAACGCTCCCCCGGCCGCCTTGCGCGCCACTACGCGCCGAACGCGCCGCTGCGGTTGAACGCGGAGGCGCCGCGCGAGGGTGAGGCCTGGCTCGGCTTCGGGCCGGGCGCGGCGGGCGGGTGGAACCTCAGCGAGAGCGGCGATCTGGCCGAGGCGGCGGCGAACCTGTTCGCATTCCTGCGCGCGGCGGACCGGACGGCGCCGGCGGGCATCGCGGTGGCGAGGGTTCCGGAGACGGGGCTCGGCGAGGCGATCAACGACCGGCTGCGGCGGGCTGCGGGGTTTGTGGGGTAGGGAAGTATATCGCCGTGTTCGACGCTTAGAAGACATTAGGAAGATCTGTTTGCTGCATTTGTTGAGCTTGCTATCCTTGCAGTGCCCCTGACGGAGTGGCCACAAGTGCGCGCGCGGTCTGCGGTCAGAGTAATCGGCTACTTCTTGGTTGCGCTGATATTCTGCGGCCTCGCACTTACCGTGCTTACAGCCCTGCGGGACAACCAGCCCTTCTATGGCCGTAACGTCTATGGCCTGCCAATCGGTACCTATTCAGTGGCCGCCATGTTTGCGATTGTCTTGATCATTGGATTGGTATGGCTGGTCCAGCGCCTTTGGCGACGTGCGCATCGGGACTGAACATCGTCGTTCCCCTAACTGCGGTGCCTAGTAGGTCTGCTGGTTGGTCTATATCGCCGCCCGCACATCCGTCAGCGCGAAGTCGTCGCCCTTGTAGAGCAGGGGGGCGTCGAGGTGTTTGGCCAGGGCGTAGGCGAAGCAGTCGCCGAGGTTGAGGCGGGCGGGGTGGCGGCCTTTGCCGTAGCGGAGGAAGGCTTGGACCGCGCCTTCGGATAGCGCCAGGTCGTGTCGAACCTGGACGTTGGCGTCCGCCAGAAATCGATCGAGGCGGGCCTGGTTGGAAATCAGCCCTCGGCCGATCAGGACCATCGCGGTCTCAACGTAGTTGGTGGGCGACAGCCAAGCGATGTCGGTGTCCGCGAGAATTGCGGCAAAGCGGCCCGCCTCAGGCTCTCCCTCTGCGATCGCCACGAGCGCGGAAGAGTCGACGACGATCAATCATCGTCCTCCGGAAAGCCGGGAACCTCATTGATCTCATCCCAGTCGGCCTTCGTCATAGGGGGCATGGGCTCCCATATGCCCGCCTCCTCGCGGAGGCCCGCGGCTGCGGCCAGAATCTCCTCAGCGGTGCGCCGCCTGGGTGGACGGGCCGCCGCAAGCTCGCGATCCATCGCCCGGTCGACCGCGCCGGTGAGCGTCTCGCCGTGCAGGCTGGCGACCTCACGAATTTTTCGTTCGGTGTCGGGGTTCTTGATCAGGACGGGCATGGCGGGCTCCTGTATATATCAGAGTATATACTGGCTAGGCGATGTCGAGAAGGGTAGGGTTGAGGGGATGCAGAGCCTCGACCACCCCAAACAAACCCCGTCATCCCGGACGCGCGCCAGCGCGATCCGGGACCCAGCAGCTGGGGCCGTGCGACTGGGTCCCGGCACTCCCCCGGCCTTCGCCGGGGTCCGACCGGGATGACGACTGTGGTGATTGATCCGGCAGTGATCGCGCGCCTCAAGGCCGTGCTCGGGCCCAGCGGCTGGTCCGAAGACCCCGAGCGGATTGCGCCGAAGCTCCTGGAGTGGCGCGACCGGTGGACGGGGCATACGCCGTTTCTGGCGCTGCCGGGGTCGACGGCCGAGGTGGCGGCGGTGGTCGGGATCTGCGCCGAGGCGGGGCAGGCGATCACCATCCAGGGGGGCAATACCGGGCTGGTCGGCGGGCAGATCCCGCTGGGCGAGGTGCTGCTCTCGACCGAGCGGATGCGGGCGATCCGCGACGTGGACGGCGACGACGACGTGATCGTGGCCGAGGCGGGCGTGACGCTGGCGGCGGTGCATGAAGCGGCGGCCGGGGCCGGGCGGCGATTTCCCATCGGGCTGGCCTCGGAAGGCTCGGCGACGGTGGGCGGGATCGTCTCGACCAACGCCGGCGGCACCCAGGTGCTGCGCCACGGCATGACGCGCTCGCTGGTGCTGGGGCTGGAGGCCGTGCTGCCGAGCGGCGAGGTGTGGAACGGCCTGACCCGGCTGCGCAAGGACAACACCGGCTATGACCTGAAGCAGTTGCTGATCGGGGCCGAGGGCACCCTGGGCGTGGTGACGGCGGCGGCGCTGAAGCTCTCGCCGATCCTGGCCTCGCGGGCGGTGGCGTTCGTGGGGCTGGCGAGCCCAGAGGCGGCGCTGAAGCTGCTGGGCCGCGCCAAGGCCGAGACCGGCGGGGCGGTGGAAGCGTTCGAGCTGATGGGCCGGCTGGGCCTGGAGTTCGTGATCCGCAACATCGCGGGGCAGCGCGATCCGCTGGCCGGGCTGCATCCCTGGTATGTGCTGGCCGAGTTCGGGTCGGGCGAGCCGGGCGCTTCGGAGGCGGCGATGGAGCGTTGGCTGGCCGCCGGGCTGGAGGCCGGGCTGATCGCCGATGCGGTGGTGGCGCAGTCGGAGACGCAGGCGGCGGCGCTTTGGGCGCTGCGCGAGAACCAGTCGCCGGGCCAGAAACCCGAGGGCGCGACCTGGAAACACGACATCGCTGTGCCGGTCAGCTGTGTGCCGGAGTTCCTGAACCGCGCCATCGCCGCCATGGAGGCGTTCGCACCGGGCGCGCGGATCGCCGCCTTCGGCCATGTGGGCGACGGCAACATCCACTTCGACGTGCTGCGGGGCGAGGGCGCGCCGGATGCGCCCCACGCCGCGCGGCGGGATGAAGGCGCGCGCATCGTGCACGATATCGTCGCCGAGCTAGGGGGCTCGATCAGCGCCGAGCACGGCCTGGGCGCGATGAAGACCGCCGAGGGCGCGCGGTATAAAAGCGAGGCGGAATTGGCCGTACAGCGGG
>NZ_JBILUK010000273.1:0-4023 GCF_044371015.1 Phenylobacterium sp. | reverse complement strand
ACTCGTCCTCCCCCGGCGCGAAGCGCGGTTCGGGGGAGGTGTCTGCGGAGCAGACGGAGGGGGCTTCTCTTCGCTTGGCGCCGGCGCGGAGACGCGGCAAAGCAGCGGTCATGCTGATCGTGCTCTCCCCGGCCAAGGCGCTGAACTACACGGCGGGCCCGGCGTCCGCGCCGTTCTCTCTGCCCCGCATGACCGACCAGACCTCTGAGCTGGCCAAGACCACGCGGCGGCTGCGCGAAGCGGACGTGAAGCGGCTGATGTCGCTTTCGGATTCCCTCGCCAAGCTGAACCGCGAACGGTTCCTGGCCTTCGACCCCGCGAGCGAAGAGGGCGTGCAGGCGGCCTTCGCCTTCAACGGGGATGTCTATCTGGGCCTGAAGGCGCGGGAGCTGGACAAGAAGGCGCTCGGCTGGGCGCAGGACCACGTGCGGATCCTGTCGGGCCTCTATGGCCTGCTCAGGCCGATGGATGCGATCCAGCCCTACCGGCTGGAGATGGGCACGCGGCTGAAGACCCGGCGCGGGACCAATCTCTATGACTTCTGGGGCGACCGGATCGCCCAGGCTCTGGACGCCGACACGGCCGGTCATGGCGACCGCACGATCGTCAATGCGGCCAGCGAGGAATACTTCGGCGCCGTGGATCGCAAGGCGCTGAAGTCGCCCGTGGTCGCCACACGGTTCGTCGAGGAGAAGGATGGCGAGGCGCGGGTGATCTCGTTCTTCGCCAAGCGGGCGCGGGGCGCCCTGGCCCGCTGGGCCATCGACAACCGGATCGACCGGGCGGCGGACCTGAGGGCCTTCGATGTCGACGGATACCGCTTCCAGGCCGCCGCTTCCTCCGACATCGAGTTTGTGTTCACCCGCCCGCAACCGCCGCCGCCGGCTCCGGCCCGCACCCGCAAGGAAGGCTGAGCATGGCCGTCGACTATCGCCTTGAAGGCCAGGCCGCCGTCATCACCGGCTCGACCAGCGGCATCGGCCAGGCCATGGCCGGCGCGCTCGCCGAGCAGGGCGTGAACGTGGTGCTGAACGGCTTCGGGGACGCGGCGCAGATCGAGGCGGATCGCGCCGCGCTCGCCGCCCGCACCGGCGTGAAGGTGCTCTACTACGGCGCCGACATGACCAAGCCGGACGAGATCGCCGACCTGATCGGCTTTGCGCATCGCGAACTCGGTCGGCTCGACATCCTGGTCTGCAACGCCGGCGTGCAGCACGTGGCGGCTGTGGACGAGTTCCCGGACGCCAAATGGGACCAGATCATCGCCATCAACCTGACCTCGGTGTTCCACGGCGCCAAGCACGCCCTGCCGATCATGAAGGCCCAGGGTCGCGGGCGGATCGTCAACATCGCCTCGGCGCACGGCCTGGTCGCCTCGCCGTTCAAGTCGGCCTATGTGGCGGCCAAGCACGGCGTGGTGGGCTTCACCAAGTCCTGCGCGCTGGAGGTCGCCCGCGCGGGGATCACCGTGAACGCGATCTGCCCCGGCTATGTGAAGACGCCGCTGGTCGAGATGCAGATCGGCGACCAGGCCCGCACGCGGGGCATCAGCCCGGAACGCGTCGTCGAGGATGTGATCCTGGCCGTGCAGCCCAACAAGAGTTTCGTCAGCTACGACCAGCTGGCGGCCCTGATGCTCTATCTGGTGTCGGACCAGGGCGGCTCGACCACCGGCGCGGCGCTCACCATCGACGGCGGCTGGACGGCGGCCTGATCGCGGGTTCTTGACGATTCTAGAATTCCCGAATAATAGAATCGTATAGCCCAAGGAGACCCGGCCATGAAGCGCCTGCATGTGCACCTCAGCGTTCCCGACCTCGACGAGTCGATCCGCTTCTACGAGACCCTGCTCGGTGCGCCGCCGAGCGTGGTGAAGCCGGACTACGCCAAGTGGATGCTGGATGATCCGAAGGTGAACCTGGCCATCTCCACCCAGCCCGGACGCGCCATCGGCCTCGATCACGTCGGCATCCAGGTGGACAGCGCGCAGGAGCTTGGCGAACTGGCCCAGCGGCTCAAGGCGGCGGGCGCCGAGACCTTCGACGAGGCGGCGACCACCTGCTGCTACGCCCAGTCCGACAAGAGCTGGGTCGCTGATCCGGCGGGCGTGCGCTGGGAAACGTTCTATACGTTCGGCGAAGCCACGACCTACGGCGCCGACAAGGCCATGGCGGCGCTTGAGGCCTCGGCCAAGCCGGGTTCGGCCTGTTGCGGACCGGCCAAGGCCGAACCGGCGGTCGCGCCGGCGCGCGCCTGCTGCTGAGCCCGGCGTGGAAACGAAAGAGGCCATCACCGCGCTTTCGGCCCTGGCCCATGAGGGCCGTATGGCGGTGTTCCGCCTGCTGGTCCGGGCCGGGCCGCAGGGCCTGTCGGCCGGCGAGATCGCCGAGGCGACCGGCGCCCTGGCCAACACCCTCTCGACCAACCTCGGCATCCTCGCACGGGCGGACCTGGTCACGTCCCGGCGAGAGGGGCGGTCGATCATCTACACGGCCGGCTTTGGGGGCATGCGCGAACTCCTCGCGTTCCTGATGGAGGACTGCTGCGCCGGCCAGCCGGAGGTCTGCGGAGCGACCGCCGAGATCATCGCGCGCCCATGCGGCCCGGTGGCGACGGCCTGACCATGGCGGACCTCGCCCGTCGTCTTTCCGCGGAGGCGCTTGGAACCCAGGCGTTGCTGGCCGCCGTGGTGGGCTCCGGGATCATGGGCGAGCGGCTGTCTGGCGGGAACGACGCCATCGCGCTCCTGGCCAATGCCGTCGCCACCGGCGCGGCGTTGGTGGTTCTGATCACCATCCTGAGCCCGGTTTCCGGCGCGCATTTCAATCCGGCGGTCACCCTGGCGGCGGCGCTTCGTCGCGAGATCAGCTGGGCGATGGCGGGCGCCTATGTCCTTGCGCAGACGGCGGGCGCGGTCGGCGGCGTGATGATGGCGCACGCCATGTTCGAGCTCCCGATCGTCGAGGTTTCCACCCGGGCCCGCGACGGCGTCGGCCAGGGGATTTCCGAGATGATCGCGACCTTCGGTCTGGTTGCGGGGATTCTCGGGTGCGCCCGCTGGCGGCCCGCCGCGACGCCGGCGATCGTCGGGCTCTACGTCACAGCCGGCTACTGGTTCACGGCCTCGACCGGGTTCGCCAATCCGGCCGTGACCCTGGCGCGGTCGCTGACCGACACCTTCACCGGCATCGCGCCGGCGTCGGTTCCGCTGTTCGTCGCGGCGCAGATCGCCGGCGCCCTGGCGGCGGTCGGGGTGGCGGGCTGGCTGTTCGGCGTATCGCACAAGCCCGACTGACCCCGCGTCACGGTTTGCAACGGACTTTCGCGGCGCCATCCTTTCGGCGCCGAGACCGGAGGACGAACCCATGACCCTGCATACGCCGCTGTGCGACCTCTTGGGCGTGAAGCACCCGATCATGCTGGCCGGGATGGGCGGCGTTTCCTATGGCGAACTCGCGGCGGCGGTGACCAACGCCGGCGGGTACGGCGTGCTTGGCATGGCGGGCCGGACGCCGGAGTTCATCCGGGATGAGATGCGCAAGGTGCGCAAGCTGACCGACGGGCCGTTCGGGGTCGATCTGCTCGCCGCGAGCCCTGAGAGCCTGACGGCCTCAGTGGAGATCATCATCCAGGAGGGCGCCTCCAGCTTTATCGCAGGGCTCGGCATTCCGATGCCGATCATGGAAAAGCTCAAGAAAGCGGGCCTCAAGGTCATGGTCGTGACCGGGGCCGTGAAACACGCGGTCAAGGCCGAGCAGGCGGGCTGCGACGCGGTGATCTGCCAGGGCGGCGAGGGGGGCGGACACACGGGTCTGGTCGGCACCCTGCCGTTGGTAGCCCAGGCGGTCGAGGCGGTGAAGATCCCGGTGGTGGGCGCCGGCGGGCTCTATGACGGGCGGGGTCTGGCGGCGATGATGGCGCTGGGCGCGACCGGCGTGTGGATGGGCACCCGCTTCATCGCCAGCCACGAGGCGCATTCGGCGCAGATGTATCGCGACACCATCGTCCAGGCGTCGGATGAGG
>NZ_JBILUK010000163.1:0-7156 GCF_044371015.1 Phenylobacterium sp. | reverse complement strand
GCAACGATCCGCATCTGCTGATCGAGGGCTGCCTGATCGCCTGCAAGGCAATGCGGTCGCATCAGGCCTACATCTACATCCGCGGCGAGTATGTGCATGAGCGCGAGCGGCTGGCAGCCGCCATACGCCAAGCCTACGACGCCAAGCTGATCGGCAAGGGCAACATCCACGGCTGGGACTGCGATGTCGGTCTCCAGCACGGCGGCGGGGCCTATATCTGCGGCGACGAGACCGCGCTGATGGAGAGCTTCGAGGGCAAGAAGGGCCAGCCGCGGCTGAAGCCTCCGTTCCCGGCCGGTGCGGGCATCTATGGCGCGCCCACCACGGTGAACAATGTCGAGACCATCGCAGTGGTCGGCACGATCCTTCGGCGCGGGGCGGACTGGTTCGCGGGCTTCGGCACCGAGAAGTCGACAGGCACCAAGCTGTTCGCCGGGTCCGGACACTTGAACACGCCGTGCGTGGTTGAGGAGGCGGTCGGCATCCCGATCCGCCAGCTGATCGAAGACCACATGGGCGGCGTGCGCGGCGGCTGGGGCAACCTCAAGGCCGTGATCCCGGGCGGGATCTCGGTGCGAATGATCCCGGCGGCTGAGTGCGACGAAGCGATTATGACCTATGAGGACCTTGCCGCGCGCGGCTCGGGCCTGGGTACTGGCACTATGATCGTGTTCGACAAGGACGCCGACCTGGTGAAGGCGATCGCGCGGGCGTCTTATTTCTACAAGCACGAGAGCTGCGGCCAGTGCACGCCGTGCCGCGAAGGCACCGGCTGGATGTGGCGGGTGATGGAGCGGATGGTCACCGGCGAAGCCGAGATGTCCGAGATCGACCTGCTGCTCGACGTGGCCAGTCAGGTCGAGGGCCACACCATCTGCGGCCTGGGAGACGCGGCCGCCTGGCCGATCCAGGGGCTGTTCCGCCACTTCCGCCACGAGGTGGAAGAACGCATCAACACCTATCGCGCGCGCAAAGGCAGCTACGCCGGCGCCGCCATCGCGGCGGAGTAGGGCGGTATGCCTATAGCCAAGGTTGACGGCGTCGAGGTCGAGTTCGAGCCTGGTATGAACGTCCTGCAGGTGTGCGAACTGGCGGGCAAGGAGATCCCGCGCTTCTGTTATCACGAGCGTCTCAGCATCGCCGGCAACTGCCGCATGTGCCTCGTCGAAGTGAAGCCGGGCCCGCCCAAGCCGCAGGCCAGCTGCGCCCTGCCAGCCGCCGAGGGCCAGGAGATCTTCACCGACACGCCGATGGTGAAGAAAGCTCGGCACGGGGTGATGGAATTCCTGCTGATCAACCACCCATTGGATTGCCCGATCTGCGACCAGGGCGGGGAGTGCGACCTGCAGGATCAGGCCATGGGCTATGGCCGCGACGACAGCCGCTATGCCGACAACAAACGGGCCGTCGAAGAAAAGCACATGGGTCCGCTGATCAAGACGGTGATGACCCGCTGCATTCAGTGCACGCGCTGCGTTCGGTTCATCACCGAGGTGGCCGGCGTGCCGGATATCGGCCTCATCTCGCGCGGCGAAGATGTTGAAATCACGACCTATCTCGACAAGGCGGTGGCCAGCGAACTGTCGGCCAATGTGATCGATCTGTGTCCGGTCGGCGCGCTGACCTCCAAGCCCTACGCCTTCAACGCCCGGCCGTGGGAGCTGAAGAAGACCGAGAGCGTGGACGTGATGGATGCGCTGGGCTCGGCGATTCGAGTCGATGCGCGTGGACCCGCCGTGCTGCGCGTGCTGCCCCGCACCAACGAGGCGGTGAACGAGGAGTGGATCTCGGACAAGACCCGCTATGCGGTGGACGGCCTTTCACGCCAGCGACTGGATCGGCCCTTTGTTCGCGAGAACGGCAAGCTGAAGCCGGCGACCTGGGCCGAAGCGTTTGATGTTGTCACCGCGAAGATCCAGGCGACCACGCCGGATCGGATCGGCGTGATCGCCGGCGACCTCCAGGACGCGGAGTCGATGAAGGCGGCGCTGGATCTGTTCGGCGGCATGGGGGTGACCAGCCTTGACTGCCGACAGGACGGCATGGCGCTGGGTGATGGCCCGCGCGAGAGCTGGCTGTTCAATTCGTCGATCCAAGGCCTTGAAAACGCGGACGCGATCCTGATCGTTGGCTCCAACCCGCGGCTGGAAGCACCGGTGCTGAATGCGCGGCTGCGGCGGCGCTGGATGGCGGGTGCGTTGCAGGTGGGCGTGATCGGCGAGGCGGCCGACCTCACCTATGACTTTGACCATCTCGGCGAGGGCCCGGCGGCGCTGGCCAGCTTGGGTCGGTCGAAGGCCGGCTTCGCCAAGGTGCTGCGCGAGGCGAAATCGCCCGCGATCATCATCGGTGCGGGCGCCCTGGCGCGGGCGGACGGCGCGGCTGTGCTGGCGGCTGCGGCTGGGGTCGCCAAGACCTTTGGCCTCACCTGGAACGTACTGCACGCGGCGGCGAGCCGGGTCGGCGGGCTCGATCTCGGCTTCACGCCGGGCGAGGGCGGCAAGACGGCGGCCCAACTGGCGGCCAAGGGCGGCGCGGATCTGCTTGTGCTTTTGGGCGCCGACGAAATCGATCTGAAGAAGAGCGACGCCTTCGTGGTCTATGTGGGCACGCATGGGGATGCGGGCGCTCATCGGGCGGATGTGATCCTGCCGGGCGCGGCCTACACCGAGAAGAGCGGTCTGTATGTGAATACCGAGGGCCGGGTTCAGATGGGCTTCCGCGCGGTGTTCCCCAAGGGCGAGGCCAAGGAGGATTGGTCGATCCTGCGGGCGCTGTCGGAGCGGCTGGACCGGACGTTGCCATACGACACGCTGGATCAGTTACGGGCCAAGCTGTTCGCCGATCATCCGACCTTTGGACGCATCGGATATGTGCCGGAGACGCCCGGCGCGGTGGACGTCTCCGGATTGGGCGCGAAGGGCGCGCTATCCGACGCGCCATTCCGCAGCGCGGTCTCGAACTTCTACCTCAGCAATCCGATCGCGCGGGCCAGCGTGACCATGGCCGAATGCGCCGGCGTCGCTTCCGGTGCGACCCAGATGGCGGCGGAGTAGGGGCATGGGCTTCTGGGAAACCCCCATCGGCTGGACGATCGCGACCGTCGCCCACATCCTGGCGGTGACGGTGGTGCTGCTGCTCAGCATCGCTTTCATCATTTATGGCGACCGGAAGATCTTCGCCGGCGTGCAGGCGCGCAAGGGCCCCAACGTGGTGGGCCCCTTTGGTTTGCTTCAATCGTTCGCGGACCTGGGCAAGTTCCTGATCAAGGAACTGATCATTCCGGCCGGTGCGGACAAGGCGGTGTTTCTGCTTGCGCCTCTGATCAGCGTCACGCTGGCGCTGGGCGCCTGGGCGGTGATGCCGGTGGCGCCGGGCTGGGCTGTGTCGGACATCAATGTCGGCATCCTGTACCTGTTCGCCGTGTCTTCGATGGGCGTCTACGGCATCATCATGGGCGGCTGGGCTTCCAACTCGAAGTACCCGTTCCTGGGGTCGCTGCGGTCTGCGGCGCAGATGGTCTCCTACGAGGTCTCCATCGGCTTCGTGATCATCACGGTGATCCTGCTGGCCGGCAGCATGAACCTGAACGCCATCACCGAGGCGCAGGCCGGCGGGTTCTGGAACTGGTACATGTTCGGCGGAGGGCTCGAGAACCTGCCGCTGATCCTGATCATGTTCCCGATGGGGGTGATCTTCTTCATTTCCGGGCTGGCGGAAACCAACCGGCCGCCCTTCGACCTGCCTGAGGCGGAGTCCGAGCTCGTGGCGGGCTATGCTGTGGAATACGGTTCGACGCCCTACATGCTCTTCTACCTCGCCGAGACCTCGAACATTGTGCTGATGAGCGGGTTGATGGCTGTGCTGTTCCTGGGCGGCTGGAACGCGCCCTGGCCCGCGGACTATCTGGCGTCATGGCCGGCCTGGCTGGCCAGCCTGCACGGCTTCCTGATTTTCGCAGCCAAGACCGTGTTCGTGTTCTTCATGAACGCGATGGTGCGCTCGATCGTGCCGCGCTACCGCTATGACCAGCTGATGCGCCTGGGCTGGAAGGTGTTTCTGCCGACCTCGCTGGTGGCGGTGGCTGTCGTCGCCGGCTGGCGCGTCTACACAGGCTTCGGCGCATGAGGGCGCTGGCCATCCTCTCCGCCATGACGCTCACCGCCTGTGCGTCGGGCGTGGGCTCCGGCCGCTCGGGCGGGATCGCGACCTATGATGACCTCAAGGCGGCCACGGCGACGTGCGCGGCCAAGGGCGGATCGCTGAAACTCAAGCGCAACGGCGATCCGCAGTACCTCGAAGACTACGCCTGCGAGGCCAAGTGATGCTGAACCGGATCGGACAGGCCCTGAAGGGCGCCGCACTCATGGACTTCGCTGGGGCCTTCGGGTTGGGCATGAAGTACATGATCGAGCCCAAGAAGACGGTGCAGTACCCGCACGAGCGGGGCCCGCAGAGCCCGCGTTTTCGCGGCGAGCACGCGTTGCGCCGCTATCCGAATGGCGAGGAGCGCTGCATCGCCTGCAAACTCTGTGAGGCGATCTGTCCCGCCCAGGCGATCACCATCGAGGCCGAACCGCGCGAAGACGGCAGTCGGCGGACCACGCGCTACGACATCGACATGGTGAAGTGCATCTACTGCGGCCTTTGCCAGGAGGCCTGCCCGGTGGACGCCATCGTCGAGGGCCCGAACACCGAGTTCGCGGTCGAGACCCGCGAAGAACTCTACTACGACAAGGCGCGGCTGCTGGATAACGGCGACCGCTGGGAGCGCGAGATCGCGAGAAATCTGGAACTCGACGCACCGTATCGATAGGAAGGCGGCGCGATTCCTGCGCCGCTGAACGCATACGCTGACCCGGGGGGCCGGGGGCGATAACTGGACTGAGTGGGGGTTGAACGAAGGCCACATGGCCCTGCAGGCGATCGCATTCTATGTCATGGCGACGGTGACGGTCGCCGCCGGGTTCGGCGTGGTTTCGGCCCGCAACCCGGTGCACTCGGTGCTGTGGCTGATTCTGGCCTTCTTCTCGGCAGCCGGCCTTTTCGTGCTGATGGGCGCGGAGTTCCTGGCGATGCTTCTGGTCGTCGTCTACGTCGGCGCCGTGGCCGTCCTATTCCTGTTCGTTGTGATGATGCTGGACGTGGATTTCGCCTCGCTGCGCCAGGGCTTTGCACGCTACATGCCCTTCGGCCTGTTGATTGCGGGTTTCCTGGCCGCGGAGATGATCCTGGTCTCCTCCACCGTGGCGGCGCGCGGTGCGGCCAAGGACAATCCTCTGCCCATGGCGTCAGGGCCGGCGGCCGACGTCACCAATGCCGAAGCCATCGGGCGGGTGCTCTACACGGACTATGTCTACTTCTTCCAGGCGGCCGGGCTGGTCCTTCTGGTGGCGATGATCGGGGCCATCGTGCTGACGCTGCGCCATAAGCCCGGGGTTCGCCGGCAGGTGATCATGGATCAGGTGCTGCGCACCCGGGCCAGCGGCATGCGGATGTCCGATCCGAAGACGGGCGAAGGGATTGGCGAATGATCATCGGCCTCGCCCACTATCTCGCGGTCGCCGCGATCCTGTTCACCATCGGGGTCTTCGGCATCTTCGTGAACCGCAAGAACATCATCGTCATCCTGATGTCGGTGGAACTGATGCTGCTCGCCGTGAACATCAACCTGGTGGCGTTCTCGGTCTTCCTGGGTGACGTGACCGGACAGATCTTCGCGATGTTCGTGCTGACCGTGGCGGCGGCGGAGGCCGCCGTGGGGCTGGCCATCCTGGTCACCTTCTTCCGCAACCGCGGCGACATCGCCGTCGACGACGCCTCGATGATGAAGGGCTGATCCGTGAGCGCCGAAGCCCTCGTCACGATCATTCTGTTCGGTCCGCTGATCGGCGCGATCACGGCCGGCCTTTTCGGTCGCATCATCGGCGACAAGCCGGCCATGGCGGTGACCACCGGTTTCCTAATGCTGTCGGCGGTGATGTTGGTTGTGGTGACGACGGTCTCCAGCCTCGTGCACCTCTACTCCTGGGGTTACATGGCCGACGACCCGGCCAAGCCTCGGTTCTTCGCCTACCTCTCGCTGTTCACCTTCGCCATGCTGAGCCTGATCAGCGCGGCCGACTTCATGCAGCTGTTCTTCGGCTGGGAAGGCGTGGGGCTGGCGAGCTACCTGTTGATCGGTTTCTGGCACCACAAGGCCAGCGCCAACGCCGCCTCGATCAAGGCCTTCGTGGTCAACCGGGTGGGCGATTTCGGCTTCGCCCTCGGTATCATGACCTGCTTCTGGGCGTTCGGGACGATCGAGTTCGATAAGCTGTTCCCGCTGATCGAGGCCTCGGTCGGCCGGGGCTGGGACTTCGCCGGCGGCCACTTCGCGCTGGTCGATCTGGCCTGCGTGCTGCTGTTCATCGGCGCGATGGGCAAGTCGGCGCAGTTCTTCCTGCACACTTGGCTTCCGGACGCGATGGAAGGTCCGACACCTGTTTCCGCCCTGATCCATGCCGCCACCATGGTGACGGCGGGCGTCTACATGGTCTGCCTGCTGTCCCCGATGTTCGAATATGCGCCGGTGGCGAAGACCATCGTGACGGTGATCGGGGCAGTCACTGCGCTGTTCGCGGCGACGGTTGGGCTTACTCAGAACGACATCAAGCGCGTCATCGCTTATTCGACCTGTTCGCAGCTCGGCTACATGTTCTTCGCCGCCGGTATCGGGGCCTACAACGCGGCGATGTTCCACCTGTTCACCCACGCCTTTTTCAAGGCGCTGCTGTTCCTGGGCGCGGGCTCTGTGATCCACGGGATGGCGCACGAGCAGGACATGCGCCGCTACGGCGGATTGGCGAAACATCTGCCGATCACCTATGCGGTGATGACCATCGGCACGATCGCCATCACGGGTCTGGGATTCCCGGGCGTGGGCCTTGGAGTCCCGTGGGCCGAGCTGGGCTTCGCCGGCTTCTATTCGAAGGATGCGATCATCCACAAAGCCTGGGAGGCGGGGGTCGCGAGCGTGCCCATGGGCTACTTCGCGTTCGTCATCGGGGTGCTCGTCGCCGGCCTGACCGCCTTCTATTCCTGGCGGGTGGCGTTCTTCACGTTCAGCGGAACCGCCCGCTGGACCAGCGAGGACCTGGAGCATCACTGGCATAAC
>NZ_JBILUK010000162.1:0-7202 GCF_044371015.1 Phenylobacterium sp. | reverse complement strand
CCGTCCGGCCCGCACCTCGCCCGCCAGCACGATGCGATTGGTGGTCACCAGGGTTTCACAGGCCACGCGGGCCTGGGGCTCGGCGGCCAGGAAGGCGTCAACCACGGTGTCGGAGATGCGGTCGGCGACCTTGTCGGGATGGCCCTCGGACACGCTTTCGCTGGTGAAGATGTAGCTGGAACGGCTCAAATCGACGGCTCCGGAGAGGGTGGCGCGTGCGGCCCGCGCGAGGTCGAAAATCCTATAAAGAAATCTTTATGTGATGCCAAGCGAGGCGCCGCGACGCCGCCCCGAAATCAGCGCCAGGCCCGAGAGCAGAAGCATTGCGGCGAGCGGGGCCTCGCCCCACCGGCTATAGAGCGTGGCCTGCGCCGGCGGCGGCAGGGGCGCATCTATGACGCCGGTACGCCCTAGGCTCAGCGACTGACCGGGAACAATCCGGCCCTGTGCGTCGATCACCGCCGACACCCCGGTGGGCGTCGAGCGGATCATAGGCAGTCCTTGCTCGATGGCGCGGTAACTCGCGATGTTGAGGTGCTGCCAGGGGCCGGTCGTCGCGCCGAACCAGGCGTCGTTGGAGATGTTCAGGATCCAGGCCGGGCGCGGCCCGTGTGTCAGCCCGGGAAACAGCGCCTCGTAGCAGATCAACGGTTGCACCATCGGCAAGCCGGGGAGTTTCAAGGGCCGGGGGCGCGGGCCGGGCGTGAAGTCTTCGGGCATCCGCACCAGCGAGCGGAAGCCGATGCGGTCCATCAGCTCGCCCAGAGGCATGAACTCGCCGAACGGCACGAGCCGATGCTTGTCGTAGACTCCGGCGACGCCCAGCGTCGCGCCGTCGCGCCGGAACGCAATCAGCGTGTTGTAGTATCGCCAGCCCTCGGCCGTCAGCGCCGCGCGGTTGGCGCCCATAAGCAGCGTCTGGCCCGGCGCCACCGCGTCGCGCAGGCGAGGCGCCAGCGGGGATTCCGGAGAGATGACATCATCGATCACCGCCGGCAGCGCGCCTTCCGGCCAAATCACGACGTCGGGGCGCCGCGGGGCCGGAACGGCGGTCAGGGCGATGTAGTCATCAAACACCGCCTCAAGATTCTCCGGCTTCCACTTCTCCTTCTGGTCGATGTCAGCCTGGACGATGCGGATCAGCGGCGCTTCGGCCAGCGGGGGCGTGCGCGCGGCCGCCGCCAATCGCCCGGCCCCGCCGGCATAAAGGGCGGTCAGCGTAACCCCGGCCAGGGTCAGCACCGCCGCTTGGCTGGTCCGGCGCACCGGCAACATCAACACCGCCGGCGTCGCGGCTATGGCCAATGTGATCCAGGTCAGGCCATAGGCGCCCACCAGGGCGGCGGCCTGCGAGGGTGCGCTGCCTGCACGCCACGCCTCGCCCACCAGATTCCACGGCAGGCCGGTCAGCACATGGCCCCGCAGCCACTCCGCGCCCGCAAACAATCCGGCGAACACCAGCGGCTTCCAGCCCCCGCGCGGCCGCGCCCAGCGATAGGCCAGCCCCGCTGCGCCCCAGAACAACGCCAATCCGCCAGCCATCAGCACTACGGCGAACGGCGCCATCCAGCCATGCACCCTGACGTCCACCAGGAACGGCTCGGCGATCCAGAAGGTCGAGACGCTGAAGTAGCCCAGCCCCGCCAGCCAGCCGATCCCGAACGCCGAACGGCGCGATCGTCCGGCAACCCCCTCCAGACGTAGCAACAACAGGCTGAACCCCAACAGGCCCGGTAACAAACCGAACGGCGGATGCGCCAGGGCGGCGGCGATTCCCGCCGCAAGCGCGGTCAGGGCCGAATAGAGCCGGGATCGCTCCACTACCCCGCGCCCGACGCCGGCGCCTCAATGCGGCGTACCCGGACGCGCTTCACGCGCCGGGGATCGGCGGCGACAACCTCGAACTGATAGCCGTCCGGATGCTCGATCCGATCGCCCTTGCGCGGCACGCGGCCCGCCAAGGCGTTCACCAGACCGGCGACTGTGTCGATCTCCTCATCCAGTTCGGCGGCGGCGAGGTCGACCCCTTCCCCCAGGGCCGCTTCCAGTTCCTCCAGCGGCGCGCGGCCGTCGACCAGCCATCCATCGGCGTCGGCCTGCACCGCAGAGAAGCCGGAACCGGCCGCATCGTCGTGCTCGTCATCGATCTCGCCGACCAGGGTCTCCAAGAGGTCTTCCAGGGTCGCCAGGCCGTCCACCCCTCCGAACTCGTCGATAACCATCGCCATGTGCGTGCGTTTGGCGCGCATGGTGGCCAGCAGACGTGTCACAGGCATCGAGGGCGGCACATAGAGCACCTCCCGCATCAGGGTATGGCGGCCTGAAAGCACCCGGTCTTCCGGTTTGGGCCGGCGCGTCTTGCGCGCCAGCAGACGGAAGACGTCCTTCACGTGGACCACGCCCACCGGCTCATCCAGCGTCTCGCGATAGACCGGCACGCGGCTGTGCTCGGCCTCGACGAATAGCGCCACCACTTCGGCGAAGGTGGCGCCACGCTCCAGCGCCACGATATCGGCGCGCGGCCGCATCACATCGCCGACGCGCAGGTCCTGGAAAGCCCGCGCTTGATGCACCAGTTCACCGGCGCCCTCGCCGATGGGCTCGGGCGCATCGTGGTCGGCCGCGTTAGCAAGGCTGCGGATCTGATCGAACAGTCCAAGCAGGCCGCGTCGCCGTTGCGGGGTCTTTGGACCCGGCGGTCGACTGTTGGGACCTCCATAACTAGAGGGGTCTGGGTCGCTCATGCTCTCCTTCACCGGCCACGTAGGGATCCGGGATCCTCATTTCGGCCAGCAGCGTACGTTCAAGGTCTTCCATGACCTCGGCGTCATCATCGACGATGTGATCGTATCCGAGAAGATGCAGAACGCCGTGCACCACCAGGTGTGAGACATGATTGGCCAGCGGCTTGCCCTGCTCGCTCGCCTCGCGCGCGCAGACGCCGAAAGCCAGGGCGACGTCGCCGAGATGGTTCCGCGGGTTTGGCGGGGTCGGAAAACTCAAGACGTTGGTCGGCGCATCCTTGCCAAGAAAGTCGCGATTGAGCGCCTGCACGCCCGCATCGTTGGTCAGGCGGAAGGCGACGTCGCCGTGGCCGGCCTCTTCCGCCTCAAGCGCGATCAGCGCCGCATGGCGCACGATCTTCTCGATCTCGGGCAACGCCTCGGTCCAGACAGGGTCGTCAATCTCGATATCGATCACACTGGGCGTCCGCGTTTGGCCGCATCCGCGTCGTAGGCGCGCACAATGCGCTCGACCAGCGGATGGCGCACCACGTCTGCTGCGGTGAAGCGGGTGACCGCCACGCCCTCGACGCCTTCCAGCAGGCCCACGGCATGGGCCAGGCCTGAGTCGCCGACATTGGGCAGGTCGATCTGGGTCGGGTCGCCTGTCACCGCCATGCGCGAGCCTTCACCCAGGCGGGTCAGCACCATCTTCATCTGGGCCCGGCTGGCGTTCTGGGCTTCGTCGACGATGACGAAAGCGTGGCGTAGCGTGCGACCACGCAGGAAGGCGATGGGCGCGACCTCGATCTCGCCCTTCTCGCGGCGCCGGCGCATCTGCTCGACGCCCAGGATGTCGGTCAGCGCCTCCCACACCGGCGCCATATAGGGGTCGACTTTCTCGTTCATGTCGCCAGGCAGAAAGCCCAGACGCTCGCCCGCTTCCACCGCCGGTCGCGAGACGATGAGTCGGTCGACCGCGCCGCGCAGCAACAGGCCCGCGCCGTGCGCCACCGCCAGAAAAGTCTTGCCCGTGCCCGCCGGTCCCAGACCCAAGACCAGATCGTGCCGGGCGAGGGCCGTCAGATAGGCGGCCTGGGTCGGGGTCTTAGGGGCCACTTGGCCCCGCCGGCCCACCGGCAGTCCGCCGCCCGCCGGCGCCGCTCCGGCCCCGGCGCGCGCCTGGCCGATCGCCACACGCACGTCGGCCTCGGTCACCTCCAGCCCCTGGTCGGCGCGCGTGGCGATGGTTTCAACCGCGCTCTTGGCCGCTCGTCGCGACTTGGCGTCGCCCGACAGCGCCACGCCGCCGCCCGGCGTCTCCACCAGCACACCGAAGGCGTCCTCGATCAGCGCGGTGTGGCGGTTGCGGGCGCCTGCGACCGCGCGGAGACCCTCGGCGCTCAAAGCCACGAATTCCGGCGCCCGGCTCAAGCGCTTTCCAATGCCAGCTCGCCCGCCAGGCTGTTTTGTCCCGCCGAGGCGATGCGCACGGGCGCGATCTGGCCCATCAGCGCCGCCGGCGCCTCCAAATGCACCGACTGCAGATAGGGGCTGCGGCCGATCAGCTGACCTGGATGCCGCCCTGGCTTCTCGAACAGCACCGGCAGCACTCGGCCGACCTGAGCGGCGTTGAACGCCTTCTGTTGCTCGACCAGCAGTGTCTGCAGCGCCTGGAGCCGTGCGTCCGCCACCGCGGGCGCCACCTGGCCCATCATCGCCGCGGCCGGCGTGCCGGGTCGCCGCGAGTATTTGAACGAGAATGCGCTGGCGTAGCCCACATCGCGCACGAGGCTCAGTGTCGCCTCGAAGTCGGAGTCACGCTCTCCGGGGAAACCGACGATGAAGTCGCCCGAGATGGCGATGTCCGGCCGCGCGGCGCGAATGCGTTCAATCAGCCGCACATAGCTTTCCGCCGTATGCGCCCGGTTCATCGCCTTCAGAACCTTGTCCGAGCCTGCCTGCACAGGAAGGTGCAGATAGGGCATCAGGGCCTCGACCTCGCCATGGGCGGCGATCAGGGCGTCGTCCATGTCGGCCGGGTGGCTGGTGGTGTAGCGGATACGGTCCAGGCCCTCGATCTTCGCCAGCCGCCGCACCAGTCCGGCCAGACCCAGACCCTCTGCATCGGGCGCGGAATAGGCGTTGACGTTCTGGCCAAGCAGCGTCACCTCCCGCACGCCCTGGGCGGCCAGCACGCGGGCCTCGGCCTCCACGGCCGCCGCCGGCCGTGACCATTCCGCGCCGCGTGTATAGGGCACGACGCAGAAGGTGCAGAACTTGTCGCATCCCTCCTGCACGGTCAGGAACGCCGTTACGCCCGTCGACGCCCGTTCGGCGGGCAGCGCGTCGAACTTGGCCTCGGCGGCGAAGTCGGCGGCCAGCCGCTCGCCGCGCGACCGATGGCTACGGGCGATCAGCTCCGGCAGCTGATGGTAGGCCTGCGGCCCGACCACCAGATCCACCGCAGGCTGGCGCCGCAGGATCTCCTCTCCCTCGGCCTGAGCGACGCAACCGGCCACCGCGATGGTCATGGCCCCGCCCGCATCGGCGCGCGCCTGTTTCATCCGCTTCAGTTGGCCTAGCTCGGAATAGACTTTCTCGGTCGCCTTTTCGCGGATGTGGCAGGTGTTCAGCACCACCAGATCCGCCTCGTCCGGCGTATCGGTAATGGCATAGCCCAGGGGGCGCAGGACATCGGCCATGCGCTCGCTGTCATAGACGTTCATCTGACAGCCGTAGGTCTTGACATAGAGGCGCCGCACGGGCGTTTCGGTCGTCACGGTCGCGTTATGGGGTTGGCGACCTCGCCGCGCAATCCCCGGCCAAGTCCGCGGCTATCGTGGCTTGCGCATCCGCATCAGGCCTTCCTGAGCGCAGCTCGCCACCAGCACCCCGTCAGACGCGCGATAGACGTAACCCAGGTTGAAGCCCCGCCCGCCAGACGCCGAGGGGCTTTCCTGGTGATAGAGGTGCCACTGGTTGAAGTCGGTCGGCTGGTGAAACCACATGGCGTGGTCCAGGCTCGCCGACTGAAAGCCCGGCGTCCGCCAGCTCACGCCATGCGGGCGCACCGAGGTGCCGAGCAGGCTCATGTCCGAGGCATAGGCCAAGATCACCTGATGCATATGCCCATCGGCGCCGATGGGCGAGCGGGCGCGGAACCACACCTGCTGGCGCGGCTCGCGGGGGCTGGGCGTCTGGGTGTCGAAGCGGCCGTCGACCGTGCGCATCTCGATAGGCTGGGGCCGGTCCAGCCAGGCCCGCGCTTCGGGCGGGGCGTCGGCGAGCAGCCTGCGCTGCACCTCGGTGTCGTCCTCGACCTCGTCCGGGGCCGGCGCGTCGGGCATGTCGGACTGGTGCTCGTAGCCGGTCTCCTCGGCCTGAAACGAGGCTGCGAGGTTGAAGATCTGCCGGCCGTTCTGCACTGCGATGACCCGCCGGGTGGTGAAGCTGCCCCCGTCACGCGACCGGTCAACCTCGAAGACGATCGGCGTGGTCGGGTCGCCGGGTCGGATGAAATAGCAGTGCAGCGAGTGGCAGACGCGGTCTTCCACGGTCTCGTAAGCCGCCAGCAGCGACTGGGCGATCACTTGGCCGCCGTAGATCCGTTCCCGTGACTCTTCGGCCGGCGTAAACCCGCGGAACAGGTTCATCTCGAGCCGCTCGAGGCGGAGGTTCTCGATCAGGGTCCGGGTGTCCATGCGGCCGCCCATGCTGCAGTTGCGAAGGCGAGCGGCTTACGCTGCGGACGGCGTGGGGGCAACCGTGGACGCGGCTGATGATCCCGGCGCGACACGCCGCGGTCGAACCTGCTAGAGCGTGCCGGCGGCTCCATTCAGGCGCCGCGCCACGACCTTGCAAGACAGTGAGACGGCATGAGTCAAAGTGAACCGCCGGCGACCGCCGGCGAAGCGGGTCTCCCCGCCGCAGAGCCGGTGTCCGCCCGCATCCGCGCGCGGTTGACCGCGTCGCGCAGGCGCTTCTTCGCCAACGATAACATCGCCGAATTCGTCGAGGCGGGCGAACTCGAGGAGTTGCTCTCCGAGGTCGAAGAAAAGTTCAAGGCGGTGCTGGCCAGCTTGGTGATCGACACCGACGGCGACCACAACACCCATGACACCGCCCGTCGCGTGGCCAAGATGTACCTGACAGAGGTCTTCCGCGGCCGCTATGCCGCCCCCCCGCCGGTGACCGAGTTCCCAAACGAGGCCTCGCTCAACGAGTTGATGATCGTCGGCCCGATCACGGTGCGCAGCGCCTGCAGCCACCACTTTTGCCCGATCATGGGCCGCCTCTGGATCGGTCTGATGCCCAATGAGCACTCCAACCTGATCGGCCTCTCGAAATACTCCCGCCTGGCCGAGTGGGTCATGTCGCGCCCGCAGATCCAGGAGGAAGCGATCTCCCAGATGGCTGAGCTCCTGATGGAGAAGGTGCGTCCGGACGGACTCGCGGTGATCATGGAGGCGGACCACT
>NZ_JBILUK010000161.1:0-7240 GCF_044371015.1 Phenylobacterium sp. | reverse complement strand
CTGGAGCGCGGCACCGTCGCCGAGTTCTTCCAGCGCGCGTTTGGGCAAGACCTGCCGGAGAGCACGGCGCGGGTGCGGGTGGCTTAGGCCCGCGCCTTCCGCGCCAGCATCACAAGCGCCACCGCCACCAGGCCGGCGAACACCAGCCCGCCCGGCGCCGGGAACAGGAACCACGCCTCAGCCTTCGCCAGAGGATCAAGGCCCTGCGCGATCAGGGCGGTGATCAGGATGTTCGGCGCCGCGTGGCCGAGCGCCGCGCCCAGCCAGGTGCGGGAGCGCTCCACGAACCGGGTCAGCAACTCGCGATAGAGCACGCAGGTGACCACGAAGATCGCCAGCATCAGCGGCGACGCGGCCTCGAGGTCGGGGAACAGGCCGATCCGGAACCAGACCGGCACGAGGTGCCATGCCGCCCAGACCAGCCCCAGCATCAGCACGCCCCAGCGGCGACCGAACGCCTTGATCGCCAATGCCAGGCCGCCCAACGCCCAACCCACTTCCTCAAGCACGCTGGTCAGGAGTGTGCCGCCAAGCGCCGCGACCGCCGCCGAGGACTCCAGGCGCGGCCCGCCGAACCCCGCGGCGCCGGCGACGAGCGCCACGCTCACGGCCAGAGCCGCGATGATCAGGGTGATCAGGCCCGCACCGCCCACCGCCCGCCAGTCGATCCGGCCCCGCTTGGGTCCGAAGCCAGGATTGAGCGCCAGCCCCGCGACGGCCGGCCCCAGGATCAGCGCCAGCTTGCCGGGATCGATCAGCCGCGGGTCGCCCGCGCCCATCAACGCAGCCGGCGCGCCCAGTACGAGGACCACGAACACCAGGAACCTCAATCTGGCGAACATCATGGGTCTGTCCCCGTACGGGGCGCCGAGATGCGCCCCCACGTCAAAGCATAGCCCAGGATCGGGCTGACCCCAGCGCCCAGTATCGGAGCCGGGACGTGGGCCAGAAGACTGGCTATCGCCGCCCCGAACCAGAACAACGCGGCCGGCAGGGCGACGGTCGTCAGATCCGGCCGGCGCCACGCGATCAGCGCCAGCACGCCCGAAGGCGCCGCCAGCGCGACAATCGCCGCAGCGCCCATCACCGGGCCCTGCGCCACCGCCAGCGACACGACACCCTCGACGAACCTCACCGGTTCGAGGGGATCGGGGCGGAACAGGGCGGCCACGGCAGCCAGCACGGTGATCGCCGCCGCGATCCACGAGGGTGCAGATCGCCGGCTAAGGGCGAGTCCGATTACGCCCAGCGCGAACGCGACGGCCATGCCCGCGTCAGGCTGCCAGGCCAGCGCAGCGCCGATCAGCGCGGCGCCCGCCACCCCCAGGCGCGGACCGACCGTGGTCATCGCCGCCAGGGCCACCGGCAGGAAAAGGAAGCCGACATGAAGGCGAAGGGACCCGATCGGAAACCAGCGTCTTACGCCCTCGAGGTCGGCGCCCCAGAGGGCGGTGGCGATCAACGCGCCCGCGGCCGCGATCAACACCGCCATCGGCCGCCGCCAGAGGAGCCCGCCCCACTGGGAGAGCCCGTGAACCAGTCCCGCGCCCGCGACCGCGGCGGCGATGTTCAGGCTCCAGAGCCGAGGCGGCGCGCCCAAAGCCACCAGCACCACGACCCCCAGCGCCGCTGTCGCCAGGACCGCGAGCCCGCCCCGCAGGGCCATGCTCATCGCGGCAGAGCGTAGGCGATCACGTAATCTCCGGTCTCGCGGCTCATGGTTCCGCCGCCGGCGGTGAGCACCACGAACTGGCGCCCGGACTTGGGCGAACTGAAGGTCATGGGCGTGCCCGACGCGGCCACCGGCAGCCGATGCTCCCACAGCACCTTGCCGGTGCCATTGTCGTAGGCCCGCAGATACGGGTCGGTGGTGGCGGCCCGGAAGGTCAGCCCGCCGGCGGTGGTGATCGGACCGCCCAGGCCCAGCGTGCCGATGGGGATCTTCAGGCCGGACTTCAGCCCCAGCGGCGCCTGCGCCTCGGCCGTGCCGGCCGGCACCTGCCAGACGATCTCGCGCGAGCGCACGTCGATGGCGGTCAGAGTGCCATGCGGCGGCTGCAGGCAGGGGGCGAACAGCGGCGACAGCAGCCAGTTGTCGTCGCTCTCATAGGCGACAGCCTTGCGGCTCTGCGGCGGCCGGTCCTGGGCGCGCGCGAGTGACAGGCCGGGCTTGTCGGTCGGGATCAGCGCCACCGACTGCGGCATCCGCACCTCGGAGACGATCAGCAGGCCGCGGCGCGGATCATAAGCGCCCGAGCCCCAGTTCATCCCGCCCGGGTTTCCTGGATGCTGCAACGACGGCTTCTTGGGGCTTCCCGGCGGAGTGAAGTCGCCATCATACCGCAGGCTCTTGAAGCGGATCCGGCACCAGAGTTGATCGAGCGGGGTCGCGCCCCACATCATCTTCTCTGTCAGCCGTTCGACCCCGACCGTGGGCATCCCCACCGAATAGGGCTGTGTCGTCGACAGCCACTCGCCGGGCTGAGCGCCGCCGGGGACACGAGATTCCACCACCCTCGTCAGCGGCCGGCCAGTCCGACGATCGAGCACGAAAATCTGGCCGCGCTTGGTCAGCTGAACCAGCCCCGGCGCCGTGGTTCCACCCGGCAGGGGGAAATCGATCAGCATCGGCTGGGAGGGCACGTCGTAGTCCCAGACATCGTGATGCACAGTCTGGAACTTCCAGCGCTCGCGGCCTGTCGCGGCGTCCACCGCCACCACCGAGGACGAGTACTCCTCCGACCGCGCTGAGCGATGCGATCCCCAGTAGTCGGGCGTCGCGTTGCCGGTCGGCAGATAGACCAAGCCCAGCTCCGGATCGAAGGCCGGCGTCGACCAGACGTTGGGCGTGCCGCGCGTATAGGTCTTGCCCTCGGGCGGCAGCTTGGTGATCGACGGATCACCCAGGTCCCAGGCCCAGACCAGCGCGCCGGTGCGCACATCAAAGGCCCGGACGGCGCCGGAGGGCTCGCCCAGCTCCTGGTTGTCCGCCACCCAGCCGCCGATGATCACCCGGTCGCCGATCACCGTGGGGGTCGAGGTCTGGAAGTAGAAGGCGCGCTTGATCTCGCCCACGCCGACCTTGAGGTCGACCACGCCATCCTTGCCGAAGTCCGCGCAGCGTTGGCCGGTGACGGCGTCCAGCGCGAACAGCTGGGCGTTGATGGTGGTGGAGAGGATTCGGCGGCTGCAGAGCGGCTCAGGCCCCGCCGGTTTGGCGACCGGCGTCGCAGGCTTGGCCGTGGCGGACAGCGCCACCGTCGGCTGGGTTCCGTCCCAATAGCCCACGCCACGGCAGCGGTGCCAGAAATGCGGCTTCACCTTCGGGTCATGCCGCCAGACCTCGCGACCGGTCTCAGGCTCCAGCGCGATCACCACATTGGTCGGGGTGCAGACATACAGCAGATCACCGGCCAGGATCGGCGTGTTCTGGTCCTGATTGCCGCGCCGCTTGGGTTCACCGGTTCGGAACGTCCACTCGACCTTCAGCTGCTTGATGGTCTGGGGGTTGATCTGGTCGAGCGGAGAGTAGCGCGCGCCGCCGGGATCTCGGCCGTAGAAACGCCAGTCCGCAGTCTTCTCCGCGGCCGGCGCGCCGGGCAGCAGGGAAGCCGGCGCCTTGGCCTGGCCCCAGGTGAAGGTTCCGGGAACCGCCGCGCCGAGCACAGCCAGCAGGATCGCCGAGCTCGCCGCGAGGGCGCCCAGCGCCTGACCTCGCCGCTTGGACTTGGGCGCCGCCAACAGCACGAGCATGGCGAAGAGGCCCAGCACCGCCGGCGCGAACAGGCGCGGCAACAAGGGCGAGAACTGAAAGCCAGCCTCCCAAAGCCCCCAGATCAGCGTGGCGCCCAGCGTTCCGGCATAGACAAAGCCGGCCAGGAACCGCCGCTGGATCAGCAGCACGCCCGTCGCCAGCAGCGCCGCGCCGGCAAGCAGGTAGTAGACCGAGCCCCCCTTGAACACGAGCCAGCCGCCGCCGACCAGCAGCGCGGCGCCCACCAACGCGATAAAGCCTCCGCCCGCCCAGGCGCCGATCCGCGCGGGCCAGCCGACCTTCGCTTCACCTGCCATGCCCGCGTTCCCCTCGATTTTGTCGCTCAGCTTAGTCCGGAATCGGCGGTCGCTTGAAGGGCGCTGGACCCAAGCGCCCTCGGACGCAATATTCGTACGCAAGTTTCGAAAATCCGAAGCACCCGGGAGATCGCCATGCGCCGCCTGCTCACCCTCCTCGCCGCTGCCGCGAGCCTGGCCTCAGGGGCGGCCCTCGCCCAGGCCCAGACAGCCTATCCGCGCGGCGACTACGCCAAGCCTGAGGCCTGGCTCTGCTGGCCCGGCAAAACCGGCGACGCCTGCGCCATCGACATGACCAGCACGGTCGTGAAGGCCGACGGGTCGATGACGGTGGAGGCTTTCAAGGCCGATCCCAATCCGGCCATCGACTGCTTCTACGTCTATCCCACCGTCTCAAACGATCCCGGCGTGGTCTCCGACATGACCGCCAACGCCGAAGAGCTCAACGTCATCAAGCAGCAGTTCGCACGCTTCGCCGCCAAGTGCCGGGTGTTCGCGCCGCTCTACCGCCAGTTCACCCTGACCGCGCTCCGGGCCGGTGTGGCGGGAACCCCGTTGCCCGGCTCCACCGATCCGGCGGTGCGCACCGTGGGCTACAACGACGTGCTCGACGCCTGGAACCACTACCTCGCCACCCAGAACAAAGGCCGCGGCGTGGTGCTGATCGGCCACTCCCAGGGCTCCGGCGTGCTCCAGCGCCTGATCGCCGCCGAGATCGACGGCAAGCCCGTCCAGAGCAAACTCGTCTCTGCCCTGATCCTGGGCTCCAACCTGCCGGTCGAGGCGGGCAAGGACACCGGCGCCTTCAAGTCGATCCCGCTCTGCCGCGCCGAGGGCCAGACCGGCTGCGCGATCTCCTACGTCACCTTCCGAGATACTGTGCCGCCGCCGGCCAACAGCCGCTTCGGCCGGGTGATGAGCCCGCCCGGCATGCAGGCCGCCTGCACCAACCCCGCCGCCCTGGCCGGCGGCGCGGCCCCGCTGCACGCCTACCTCTCCAACGGCGCGGAGATCGCCTCGTCCGCTGCCGCGCCGCCGGCCTGGGTCAAGGGCCAGCCCGCGCCCAAGACGCCCTTCGTCAGCACGCCCGGCCTGATCACCGGCCAGTGCGTCTCGAAGAACGGCTTCACCTATCTCGAAGCCCGCGTGAACGCCGACCCCGCCGACCCCCGCACCGACACCATCGCCGGCGACGTGACCGGCCCGGGCGGCGCGGTCGCCGCCGACTGGGGCCTCCACCTCATCGACGCAAACATCGCCATGGGCGACCTCGTCGCCGTGGTCGGTCGTCAGGCTAAGGCGTGGGCCGCGAAGAAGTAGGCCTTATCTGGGACGCGCACCTCAGGCGCATGTCCCAGATCCCGGCGCCTCAAACCATTCGCGCCGGAGAACCGATCTCTGGGCAAGTGGGGACAGGTACGACCTACGGATAGCTGCCTCAGCTTGGACAGTCGGGGCCGCCCTGACGTCGTGCGTGTCCCCACTTTCCTCGGCCCAAACCGGTTCGACCATAGCCGCATCGCCTCAGGGCAAATCTCGACAACGCGCTTGAACGGCAGGTCCTCGACGTTGCGCGGCGACCGAGGCTACGCGTCTGAGAGACGAAACTGGCGCTCAACAGTCGCCGTTGGCAGCTACGGATTTGGGCCGGAGCGTCAGCGATCAGCTCCCCTCCTGATCCAAGATCCACAAATGGGCCGCTTGCCCGCGGCTGGTACCTTTACTCTTGATGCCCTGGGCGATTGGCTTTCACCGGGTCAGGCTGTCAGCGCCAGCAGCGGCTTCTGTCGCGCCGCCCGCCACCCGGGGAAGATGCCCCCGACCAGACCGATGATCAGGGCCAGAATCACGGCCTGACCGATGATCTCGGGTCCAATCTGCACGCGGAACGCCACCTGGGTGAAGCCTGCGCCCAGTGTCGACGCTGACAGCCCGTTGAACCCGAGCGCGCAGATCGCCACGCCCAACAGCGCGCCGATCGCCGACAGCACCAGGGCCTCGACCATGGTGCCCATGAAAGCCGAGAACCCGGAAAATCCGATCACCCGCAGGGTCGCGATCTCGGCTGATCGGCTGGAGACCGAGGCGTACATGGTGTTGAGCGCGCCGGCGAGCGCGCCAATGGCCATGATGATCCCCAGCGGCCAACCGAAGTACCGGATCAACAATCCGGACCTCTCGGCTTGAGCGGCATAGTAGGCCAGCTCACTCTGGGCCGAGAGCTGCAGCCGCGGTTCGGACTTGGCGTAGGCCACAAAGGCCGGCAGCGCCGCGGGGCTGGTCAGCACGACGCGGGCGGTCTGGAAGGACGTGCCCCGCCTGAACAGGCTCTGCACCACCGGCGCATCCGCCCAGAGTTCGGATTCAAACACGGTGCCCGGCGCCTCGAAGACGCCGACCACGCGCCAGGTCTGGGCGCCAAACCGCACCGACTTGCCAAGCTCAAAGCCTTCGAACTCGCGGAGCAGGCCGGCCCCGACCACGATTTCGTTGGACCCGGGTGAGAACATGCGGCCCTGGCTGATCTTCGCCTGCTTGCGAACCAGCAGGCCGTTGGCGCCTACGCCCCGGAGCGGCATGTTGGCTTTGGTCCGTGACGACTTTTTGATGCCGTCCACCACCATCAGCAGCTCGCCCGATATGATCGGTCGTCCATCGGCGCCGATCTTCACACCGGGGCCGCGGCCCAGCAGATCCACCTGTTCGCGCGACAGGGTGCTGTTGAGTTCGGCCTCCGAGCCCTCGCGCAGAACGATGGCGACGTCGGGCGCGCCAGAGCCCTTGAGGGTCTGGTTGAAGCCATTGGCCAGCGACAGGAACCCCAGCAGCACCGCCACAACCAGGGCGATGGACACCACGGTCGCCAGCGACATCCAAAGGCGCTGCGGGATGGACCGCACGTTCATGGCGATCACGGAGCGGGTCTGGCTCATCAGGCTCATGACGGTTCTCCTAGCGCCGGTTCAAGGCGTCGACGATGCTCATGCGCAGGGCGGACGCCGCCGGAATCGCCCCGGTCACCAGACCCAGCGTGATCGCCAGTAGGAGTCCGCTTAGCGCCACGAGAGGCGACATCGAGAGATCGCCGAAGGTTGACGCCACCGGAGAGTTCGACAGCCCCGCGAGAACGAACGCCGAGACCGCCAGCCCCAGCACAGCCCCCATTGTC
>NZ_JBILUK010000160.1:0-7280 GCF_044371015.1 Phenylobacterium sp. | reverse complement strand
GGACCGTGAGCGCAACCTGCTAACCCAGATCTTCCGCTTCTTCACCCAGTCCGATGTCGAGGTGAACGACAACTACATGGAACGCTACAGCCGCGTCTTCAAACCCACCGAGGTGAAGATGATGCTGGCGGCCTTCTCCAACATGGAGACCATCCACATCGCCGCCTACGCGCTGCTGCTCGAAACCATCGGCATGCCCGACAGCGAGTTCACCGCGTTCCTGGAGTTCCAGGCGATGCGCGACAAGCACGACTACATGCAGCAGTTCGGCGTCGACACCCACGCCGACATCGCCCGCACGCTCGCCATGTTCGGCGGCTTCACCGAGGGCCTGCAGCTGTTCGCCAGCTTCGCCATGCTGATGAACTTCCCGCGCCACAACAAGATGAAGGGCATGGGCCAGATCGTCTCATGGTCCGTGCGCGACGAGAGCCTGCACTGCGAGGGCATCGTCAAACTCTACCACGCCTTCAACGCCGAGACCGGCGCGGTCACCAAGTCGGTGGCCGACGACATCGTCGACTGCTGCAAGACGGTGGTCACGCTGGAGGACAAGTTCATCGACCTGGCCTTCGAGGCCGGCGAGATCCAGGGCATGACGCCCGAGGACATCAAGAAGTACATCCGCTTCATCGCCGACTGGCGCCTGCGCCAGCTGCACCTGCCGGAAGTCTACGGCGCCAAGGAAAACCCGCTCCCCTGGCTGCAAAGCATGCTCAGCGGCGTCGAACACGCCAACTTCTTCGAGGCCCGCAGCACCGAATACTCCAAGGCCGCGACGCGCGGGCAGTGGCACGGCAACGACGGGGTGTGGGCGAACTTCGATGCGATGAAGGCGAAGGCGGCGGGCGGCGGGGCGCTGATCGCGGGGGAGTAGGGGGCCGGGGTCCGCGTGAAGAACCGTTGGGCTGTTGAAGTTGAACTGAGTGGAATCTCCTTAGAAGCCGCCGTTGCACTCGTGGCCTCGGTCGAGAGTGATGAGGTGGATAGCGCTATCTGCATCACCTCCGTTGCCTGGGACGCGGTTGATGACCCTCAAGTAGTTCACCGAAGCGCCGAGCAAGTGCTTGACTTGATAAGAATTGGCAATTCGGTTCGGTCCAATTCGTCGGCAGGTTTCGGCTGGAAGGGTCGCCTGTGGGAGCAAGCCTCGCCCGGCGTCGTACGAACCCACTATCGGATGATTGCCGGGACCGGAGATTTCTTTCTGGATCCCGATAGAGCAACCAATACTGGCGCGCGCCCGTTTGGCGATCGAGTAGAAACTCTTCTAACGAAGCACCCACGAATAGAGCCCGCACTACAATTGTTCGCAACCTGTGGAAGTGACGTTCGTGCCATGTGGCTAGCGTTCGAGGTGGTAAAGCAACTTGCTGGTGGTGAGAAAGAACTAGTCAATCTATGCTGGACCACACAGGAAGATCTCGATCAATTCATGACAACGGCAAATACGTCCTTCCGTCATTTCGACTTAGGTTCCAAACGCAAGAATTTGCCCGAACCCCTTCACCCAAATGGCTGCAGGGCGTACGTGCGGATGCTCCTTGAACGATTGCTTGATGCGGAAGTTCCGGTCTGAGCCATCGAGAGCGCATCGTCAGATCCCTTCCCGCACCAAATCTCACGACAATTCCGGTGATAGGGGCACAAATCCCCAAACTGGGTAACGCGCCCGCCGCGCGCACCAGCGCCCTACCGGTTTTGGTCGCCGCGACCGCGCCGCCTTGACATAATGTTCATATGATGTTCTCTTTCCGCCCGTGACCGACGCCGCCGACATCCTGACCTCCAGTCTTGACCGCCACCGCGCTCTGCTGGTCGACATGACGGAGATGTCGGGCGTCATGGCCAAGGCCTGCTACGCGCGGTTTCAGGCGACGGAAGATCCTGAGGCCCGGGACAGGGCCATCGCCGCCTTCGACATCTGCGGCCGCAATGTGCGGCTCTCGATCCTGGCCGAGGTGCGACTGGTGAACGCCGCCGCCGCCGCCGTGTTCGCCGCGGTGGAGACCCGGCGCGCATCGGCGCCGCGTCAGCGCACGGAGGCCGACCGGGACCGGGACCGCTATCTGGACCGCGAACGGGAGTCCGACCGCGAGCGCGACGGGCACCCCATGACCGCGCTCGGCCGCGCCGAGGCGCTGGACAGGACGCTGGCCCGCAACCCCGACCTCGACCCCGACGGCCGCTACACGGCCCAGGTCATCGACATCAAGGCGCGGCTCAAGGGCGAGACGCCGCAGCCGCCAGAACCGCCACACACCCCGCCCGATCCGCCCCCCGGCGCCCGACCCGCCCCGGCCAACCGCGCCGAGCGACGACGGCTGGAACGGCGGATGCGACGCGCCTCAGGCTGAAACGCCTCCCCCCACAACCGTGTCATCCCGGTTTTCGCGAAGCGAAAGACCGGGACCTCCAGCTCTCTCGCCGGAAACCCCCGCACGGCCCCGCCGCCCGCGCCCTCTCCCCGCCCCTCGGCGCGGGAGGTCCCGGTCTTGCGCCTCACGGCGCAAACCGGGACGACATCGGCGTTGAGGGTGAGCGCGCCTCCCCCGGACTTCGCCTCGGGGAGGGGGCGCGAGCCCATGGCTCGGCCCCACCACCCCACCCCGTCATCCCCCGGCTTGTCCGGGGGATCCATGCGTCCGCCGCAAGGGAGACCGCGACGGCCCTCCAGGTTCAAGCCGCCGCATTCGACGCCTGCGACAACGATGGATCCCCCGGACAAGCCGGGGGATGACGGTCACGGAAAGGACCGCCGCGTCGTCCACATCCCCCGCTGACAACGACCCGGATCGCGCCTAGCTTCCGCCCCTCCCATCCCGACCCCGTCTCCCGGAGCCCGCCCCATGATCCGACGCCATATCGGCCGCAACGGCCCCGAGGTGAACGCCATCGGCCTGGGGTGCATGGGCATGTCGGCCTATTACGGCGCGCCGATGGACGAGGCCGACGGGGTGGCGCTGCTGCACGCGGCGATCGATCGCGGCGTCGACCATTTCGACACGGCCGAGATGTACGGGTTCGGCGCCAATGAGCGGCTGTTGGGCGCGGCGTTCCACGACCGCCGCGACAAGGTGTTCATCGCCACCAAGTGGGGGCCTGTGGCCGATCCCAAGACCAACCTGCCCGCCGGCTATGACGGCTCCGAGACCAATGCGCGGCGCGCCGTGGAGAATTCGCTGCGCTATCTGCGCACCGATCACATCGACCTCTACTACCTCCACCGCAAGGACCCGGCGCGCCCGATCGAGGAGTCGGTCGAGGCGATGGCCAAGCTGGTGCAGGAGGGCAAGGTGCGCGCCATCGGCCTCTCGGAGGTCAGCGCCGAGACCCTGCGCAAGGCGCACAGCATCCACCCGGTCGCGGCGGTGCAGTCGGAGTACTCCCTGTTCACCCGCGACTACGAGGCCGACGTGATCCCGGCCTGCCGGGAGCTGGGCGTGACCTTCGTGGCCTATTCGCCGCTCGGCCGGGGCATGCTCACCGGATCGTTCAGCAAGGACTGGGCGCCCGACGGCCCCGACTTCCGCGCCGGCATGGCCCCGCGCTTCGCCGGCGAGGCGCTGGACGCCAATCTCGCCCTGGTGGCTGAGATCCAGGCGCTGGCCGCGGCCAAGGGCGTCAGCGCCGGGCAGATCGCGCTCGCCTGGGTGCTCTCGCGCGGCGAGCACATCGTGGCGATCCCCGGCACCACCAAGCTGGCCAACCTGGAGGCCAACCTCGCGGCCGCCGATGTCCGGCTCAGCGCCGACGAGGCGGGCCGGCTCGACGGCCTGGCGGCGCGGGTCCAGGGCCAGCGCTACAACGAACGCGGCATGGGCGCGGTCAACGCGTGAGGCGGACGTTTCCCTTGCTGACGAAGGCTCAACCCGCGCCACGGCGCTCATGAGTGACGATCTCCGCGACCGCTCCCGCCGCACCCTCGCTGCGGCGCTGGCCGCCTATGAGGCCGAACCCACCCTCGCCAACACCGTCTGGTATGGCCGGGTGCTCGGGTTCCGCTATCGGATCGAGGAGGCCATCGCGGTATTCACCGAGGGCCTCGCCCGCTATCCGGACTCCTTCGAGCTCCTGCGCCAGCGCGGCCACCGCTATCTCTCCACCCGGCGGTTCGAAGAGGGCCGCGCCGACCTGGCCCGCGCGGCGGAGCTGATCGAGGGCAGGCCCGAGTGGATCGAGCCCGACGGGCCGGGCAATGAGCTGCCGGTGCCGCCCACCTCGATCCAGTTCAACACCTGGTACCACCTGGGCCTGGTGCACTATCTGCGGCGCGACTGGGACGCCGCCGAGGCGGCCTATCGGCGCTGTCTCGCCTGGGTGCGCGAGGGCGATCACGACGGGCTCACCGCCGTCTCCGACTGGCTCTACATGACGCTGCGCCGCAAGGGCGATGCGAGCGGCGCGGCGGCCGTTCTGGCCGCGATCCCCGAAGGCCTGCCCGACGAGGCCTTCGTCGAGGGGCCGTCCTACTATCGCCGCCTGCGGATGTATCGCGGCGCGCTGACGCCGGAGGATCTGCTCAACCCCGACAAGGGCAGCCAGGTGATCCACGATCTCGAGACCATCTATGCGACGCAGGGCTATGGCGTCGGCAACTGGCATCTCTGCAACGGCGAGACGGACCGGGCGCGGGCGGTGTTCACCCGCATCCTGCAGGGCCGCAGCCGCTTCGCCTTCGGCTACATCGCCGCCGAACTCCATCTGCGCGAGATGGATTAACGTCGTCGGCGGGCGTCGCCGCGATGCGCCGGAGAGCGTTTGACAAGGCTGATCTTGCGACTTATTCGCATTATCACGATGCGTACCCGATCCCTCCGCTCAACCCTTTGGCTCGCCGGCGCCCTGACCCTGGTCGGCGGGCCCGCCGCGCTTGCGGCCGAGGCCGCCGACGAGGCGCCGCCGCTCGACACCGTGATCGTCATCGGCGAGCGGCGCGAGTTGCCGAACATCCCCGGCGCCGGCGCCACCATCGAGGCGGAGGACCTGCGGCGCATGCGGCCGCTCACGGTCAATGAGGCGCTGCGCCAGGCGCCGGGCGTCTTCGCCCGCGACGAAGAGGGCATGGGGATGCGGCCCAATATCGGCATCCGCGGCCTCAATCCGACCCGGTCCACCAAGGTGCTGCTGCTGGAAGACGGCCTGCCGCTCAGCTTCGCGCCCTATGGCGACAACGCAAGCTACTACCACCCGCCGATCCGCCGCTTCGAGCGAATCGAGGTGCTGAAGGGCGCCAGTCAAATCCGCTTCGGCCCCCAGACCATCGGCGGGGTCGTCAACTACGTGACGCCCAAGGCCCGCACCGAGCCGGGCGGACGGCTCACGGTCGCCGCCGGCGACAACGGCTATCTGGAGACCGACGCCAGCGTCGGCGGCGAGGTGCTGGGCTTCGCCACCCTGGCCCACGTCAACACCACCCGCTCCGACAGCGCCCGCGACAACCAGCGCCTGAGGTTCGAGGACATCTACTTCAAGGCCGAGCGCGATCTGTCGGCCGCCCACCGGCTGTCGATCCGGCTGTCGACCTTCGCCGAGGACAGCCAGGTCACCTATTCCGGTCTCACCGAGGCCGAGTTCGCCGCTGATCCGCGATCCAATCCATTCGCCAACGACGCCTTCAAGAGCGAACGCTTCGGCGCCTCGGCGACGCACGGCTGGGCGCTGTCCGACGCCCTTCAGCTCAAGACCTCGATCTACTACGCCTGGTTCGACCGCGACTGGTGGCGCCAGTCCTCCAACTCCGGCCAGCGCCCCAACGACGCCAGCGATCCGGCCTGCGGCGGCATGGTCAATCTCGACACCACCTGCGGCAACGAAGGCCGCCTCCGGGAGTACATCACCTGGGGCGCCGAGAGCCGCCTGACCTGGACCGGCGCCGCCCTGGGCGCGGACGTCTCGGCGGAAGCCGGCCTGCGCTGGGCCGATGAGCGTCAGGCGCGTCTCCAGGTGAACGGCGATACGCCCCGCGCCCGTCGCGCCGGCCTAGGCCGCAACGCCGGCCTGATCGAAGACAATCTGCGCTACGCCAAGGCCATCGCCGGGTTTGCGACGGCGCGTCTGGCCTGGGGCCCGCTTTCGGTCAGTCCGGGCCTGAGGATCGAGAGCATCGAGTACGACCGGGTCAACCGGCTGACTGGCGTGCGCGGGTCCGCCTCGGTCGATGAGGTGATCCCAGGGCTCGGCGCGGCCTATGAGGTGAACGACCGCTGGACCCTGTTCGGCGGCGTGCATCGCGGCTTCGCCCCGCCGCGCGTCGAGGACATCATCAACAACGCCACCGGCGGCGCGGTCGACCTCGACGCGGAGATCTCCACCGCCTGGGAAGCGGGCTTGCGCGGTCAGCCGGTCGATGGTGTTCGCCTCGACGTGGCGGCGTTCCGGATGGACTTCGAGAACCAGATCGTCCCCGCCTCGGTCGCCGGCGGGCTCGGCGCGACCCTGACCAGCGCCGGCGAGACCCGGCACTCGGGCTTCGAAGCCAGCCTGCAGGCCTCGGCCCGGGAGATGGGCCTGATGACCGGCGACGACCTCTTCGCCCGCGCCGCCCTGACCGTGGTGTCCGACGCCAAGTTCGTCGGCCGACGGCTGTCCAACGTCAGCGGCTTCACCAACGTGGTCGTCACCGGCAATCGCCTGCCCTATGCGCCCAGGACGCTGTTCTCCGGCGCCGTCGGCTACGCCCGCGGCGACTGGTTCGAGGGGCAGATCGAGGTCGTCCACACCGGCGGCATGTTCACGGACGATCTCAACACCATCGCCCCATCCGCCAATGGCCAGCGCGGACGCATAGGCCCTGCCACCATCTGGAACGCGACCATCAATCTCACAGCGCCGGACGGCCGGCTGGGCGGCTACATCGCGGTGAAGAACCTGTTCGACAAGCTGACCATCGTGGATCGTTCCCGTGGCGTCCTGCCCGGACCTCAGCGGACCTTCCAGGCCGGCCTGAGCTACGCTTTCTGACCCCGCGCCCTGGAGACCCAAGCCCGCTGCCGATCGCTCGCGCCGCCGCTTACATCCGCTCGGGCGTGGCGATCCCCAGGAGGTCGAGCGCGGTTTCCAGCTGCTTCAGCATGGCGGCGGCCAGCGTCAGGCGGCCGGCGCGCACCGGCGGCTCGGCGGTCATGATCGGGCAGGCGGCGTAGAACTTCGAAAAGGCCTGGGCCAGCCGATAGGCGTGCTCGGCCACCGCGTTGGGCGCATAGCGGTCATAGGCCTCGCCAAGCGCGCTCTCGAAGGCGTCCAGCGCCAGCACCAGGTCGCGTTCGGCCGGTTCGCCC
>NZ_JBILUK010000219.1:0-5429 GCF_044371015.1 Phenylobacterium sp. | reverse complement strand
TTTGTTCGTTTGGGCGTAAGAGGCGCGCGCGTCCCCAGCTGTCGGCGCTCTAGGCCCGCCGCATCACCGCGAAATCGGCGAGGTCCTGCAGGGCGGGACGCCAGGTTGTGGAGGCGGTGTCCTCGATCGCAGCCTTGGCGGTCTCGGCGTAGCGAAGGGCCATGGCCAGGGTCTCGTCCAGCGCGCCGGTCTCGGCCATCAGGGCGCGGGCGCGGTCGAAGTCGCCGTCCTGCTGCTCCCGGCGGTCGATCGTGCGCACCCAGAAGTCGCGTTCGCTGGCGGATGTGCGCTGCATGGCGATCAGCAGCGGCAGGGTGACCTTGCCCTCCCGGAAATCGTCGCCCGGGTTCTTGCCCAGGGTTCCCGCGTCACCGGAATAGTCGAGCGCGTCGTCGATCAGCTGGAAGGCGAGCCCCAGATCCTGGCCGAAGCGGCGCAGCGCCCGGCAGCGCTCCGGCGAGGCGCCGGCCGAGACCGCGCCGGCCTCGGCGGCGGCAGCGAACAGCTCGGCGGTCTTGGCCTTGATGATCTCGATATAGATCTCCTGCGAGAGGTCGAGGTCGTGGCTGCGGGTCAGCTGCAGCACCTCACCCTCGGAGATCACGCGCGAGGCGCGGGCCAGGATCTCCAGCGCCGACATCGATCCGGCGCCGACCATCAGTTCAAAGGCGCGGGCGAACAGGAAGTCGCCCACCAGCACGCTGGCCGGCGCGCCCCAGATCAGGTGCGCCGCCACACGGCCCCGGCGAAGCTGAGACGAGTCCACCACATCGTCGTGCAGCAGGGTCGCGGTGTGGATGAACTCCACAGCCGCCGCCAGCTTGAGGCAGGCGTCGTCGCGCGCGCCGCAGAGCCGCGCCGCCGCGATGGTGAGCAGCGGCCGCAGCCGCTTCGCGGAGCCGGCGATCAGGTGATCGGCGAGCGCCGGGATGACCGGCACCGGGCTGTCCATGTGCGTGCGGATCAAGGCGTCGACCGCGCGCATGTCCGGCCCGGCTAACGATAGCAGGTGGTCCAGGCTGGGCGGCGCGGCGATGGCCGGAGCGGCTTGCACGGATAGCGGGTCCTTATGGGCCAACAGTCGCCTCGGGCTTACCCTTGCGCGATTGCCGGGGCAATGGTGACGCTGTAAGCAGGGGCCCTGCGGTGCCACGAGGGCCGCGAAACCATGGACAATTTCACCGAAGATCACCTGCTGGACGGCAGGGTCCGGCTGCGTCAGCCCGCGCGCGGGTACCGCGCGGGCCTGGACGCCGCCCTGCTGGCGGCGGCGTGCGACGCGCAGGACGGCCAGCGCGTGCTGGAGGCGGGCTGCGGAGCCGGCGGCGCCTTGCTGGCCGCGGCCGCCCGGCGGCCCGGCGCACGCTTTGTGGGAGTCGAGCGCGACGCCGCGGCGCTGGCGCTGGCGCGGCACAACATCGCCGCCAACAGCATGGGTGACCGTGTCGAGGTGGTCGAGGGCGATGTGGCCGTGAGGTTTTCGCTGCTCGGCCTGGAACCGTTCGACGCGGCGATCGCCAATCCGCCGTTCTTCGATGACGCCGGCGCCCTGCGCGGCCCCGCGCCCGACCGCCGCGCCGCCTGGATGGCGGACGATGGTCTTGAGGCCTGGATCCAGTTTCTGACCAAGGCCGTGCGCGAGGGGGGAACCATCACGCTGATCCACCGCGCCGATCGCCTGGCCGATATCCTGGGCCTGCTCACGGCCAAGTGCGGTTCGATCCAAGTCCTGCCGATCCACCCGTTCGCGGACGAGCCGGCCAAAAGGGTGCTGGTGCGGGCGATCAAGACCGGCAAGGCGCCCCTGCGCCTGCTACCGCCGCGGGTGCTGCACGACCGTGACGGCGCAAAGCACCGACCGGACGTCGAAGCCATTCTGCGCGGCGAGGCGGATCTGCCCTGGCTCTAGCAGCTTGTGACGCCGAGCCGCACGGTGTCGGCGAGCAGGCGATCCACTAGGTCAAGGTCGATCTGTTCGGGCCTGCGAAACCGCAGACAGCTCTTGCCCGCGTCGACACCCTTCAGCGCCTCGGCGTGAAGCGCGTTCACCGTCGGGCTCACATAGAGCGAAATGTACTGCTTCTGGCTGTTGAAGGCGAAGGCCGGCCCCTCGGTGTAGGCCGGCATGCCGTAGTTCATTCGCTCGGCCTGCGCCCCGAAGTGCTTGCGGGCGAGCGCGCGGACGGCTCGCAGCACGGGCTCCCGCTTCGGATCAACCTCGGCGAACCAGTCATCGACGGTGGCGGCGCGGGACTGCACCATCAGGCGATCCCCAATCGGGCTCTGTGGGTCTCATGCACGATGTCATGCCACTCGGGATGCTTCTGGATATAGGCGGCGATGAACGGGCAGGTGGGAATGACCTTGCGGCCCTCCGCCCGCGCGCGGCCCAGCACCGCCCGGGCCAGCGCGCTGCCGACCCCCCGCCCCTCGAACGCAGTCGGGACAACCGTGTGGGGCAGGATCATCACGCCCTGGGCCAGGCTGTACTCGGCGTAGGCTGTCTGGCCGTCGAGGTTCACCTCAAAGCGGCCGGCGGCGGCGTTGTCGATGACGTTGAGCTCGGCCATGGCGTCCTCCAGCGGCGATCTTGACGGAGACCCGCCCCCCAGCCAAGGTCGAGCGCACCGGTCAGGCTCGAAGAGGAGGAGGAAAACATGTCGCCCATTGCCATCGCGGCCCTCCGCCGCGTCGACCGCCCGGCTGTCTGACAGCCTGTCCCTTCAATCGGGGATGAACCGCGGTCGACGCCTCAAATGGCCCTCGACCTTCAGGACATCCCATTGAACGCCTTCACACTCTACGACTACGGCTGGAGCGACGCGCGCCACTCCGACTTCACGCCCTACGCCCAGCGGGGCCTCATACCCGGCCGGATCGTCATCCAGCAGCGGGGCGGCTATCGGGTGATCACCGAGGCCGGCGAGATCGACGCCCGGGCCTCCGGCGGCCTGATGCATACGGCCCAGGAGTCCGAACGCCCCAGCGCCGGCGACTGGGTGGCGCTTGAGGCCCGGCCCGGCGAGACCCTGGCCCTGGTCCAGGCGGTCCTGCCCCGCGCCACCGCCTTCATCCGCAAGGCGTCCGGCCCGCGCGGCGGCGCCCAGGTGGTGGCGGCAAATGTTGACGCGGCCTTCCTGGTCGCCTCGCTCAACGCCGACCTCAATGCTCGCCGCATGGAGCGCTATCTGGCGGTCACCTACGAGAGCGGCGCCCGGCCGGTGATCGTGCTGACCAAGGCCGACCTCGTCGACGATCTCGCGGCGGCGGCGGAAGAGATCGAGGCGATCGCATTCGGGGCGCCGGTGCTCTGCGTCTCGGCGCGGACCGGGCAGGGGCTTGACGCCCTGGCGACCCATATCGCGCCGGGCCAGACGGCGGTGCTGCTGGGCTCGTCCGGCGCAGGCAAATCCACTCTGCTGAACGCCCTGGCCGGCGAAGATCTGATGGCGACCGGCGAGATCCGCGAGGATGACGCGCGCGGTCGTCACACCACCACGCACCGCGAATTGGTGCGACTGGCTTCCGGCGCCCTGATTCTGGATACGCCGGGCATGCGTGAACTGGGCCTGTGGGACGCCGAGTCCGGGGTCTCGGCGGCGTTCGACGACGTCGAGGCGCTCGCCGCCAGCTGCCGGTTCGCCGACTGCGGGCATGAGCGCGAACCCGGATGCGCGATCCAGGCGGCGTTGACCGAAGGCGTGCTGCCGCCGGAGCGGCTGCGCGCCTGGCGCAAGCTGCAGTCGGAACTGGCCTACGAGGTCCGCAAGGAAGACCCCCGCGCCGCCCAGGAGAACCGCAAGCTTTGGGCCTCGCGCTCCAAGGCCTCCCGCGCCTGGATCAAGCAGAAGCGGGGCTTCCCGGACGACGGCTGATCCTCAGCCGAGCGCCTTGGCCACCACCGGCGCGAGCCGCGAGGCGATGATCTGCACGCCGCGTGCGTTGGGATGGATGCCGTCCGGTTGGTTGAGGGCGGGGCTGCGCGCCACGCCTTCGATCAGGTTCGGATAGAGCGTCGCCCCGTGGGCCCGCGCCACCGCGCCGAACACGGCGTTGAACTCGCGCGCATAGGGCCCGCCGATCTCCGAAGGCGCGGTGATTCCGGCGATCAGCACGCGCATCTTCCGCGCCTTCAGCTTGCGCACGATGGCGTCGAGATTGGCGCGGGTGCGCTTCGGATCCTGCCCCTGCAACAGGTCGTTGGCGCCCAGGGCGACGATGGCGAGTTCGGTGTCCTTGGCGACGCTGAAGTCCACCCGGGCCAGGCCGCCGGCCGTGGTGTCGCCGGAGACGCCCGCGCCGCGCACGCGCACAACGAGCCCCCGCGCCTTCAGCGCCGCCTCGAGCTGAGCCGGCAGGGCCGCGCGGGCGGGCAGGCCGTAGCCGGCGGTAATGGAGTCGCCCAGCATCGTGACGATCCTGGCGCGCGGCGCAGCCTTGCCGCCGGGCGCCTGGGCCAGCGCCGGCGCGCCGAGGAGGCTCATCAACGGAATTGCGATCAGGGCGCGGCGGGAAGGGTTTGGCGGGGCCATGGACGTCCTATGTAAGGGAGCGACATCGCTTAACAATCCAGATCCGACTCCGAGGACGCCTTGCCTGACGCCGCTCCGCCGCTCGTTCTCGACGAGGTCGCCCTTACGCTTCCGTCCCGCGCCGGTCCGGTTGAAATCCTGCGGGGTCTCTCACTCACGCTCTCAGCCGGGGAACGGCTCGCGCTCGTCGGGCCTTCCGGCTCCGGCAAGTCGTCGTTGATCGCGGTGGCGGCGGGTCTGGAGCGACCCAGCGCCGGGCGCGTGTTCCTGTTCGGCGAGGATCTGGGCGCCCTCGACGAAGACGGCCGAGCCCGGCTGCGCCGGGGTCGGGTGAGCCTGGTGTTTCAGTCATTCCACCTGTTGCCCAACATGACGGCCGAGGAAAACGTCGCCGCGCCGATGGAGATCGCCCGGCGGCCCGGCGCCATGGCCGAAGCGCGGGCATGGCTGGACCGCGTGGGCCTGGGCGCGCGCATGCGTCACTATCCGCACCAGCTTTCCGGGGGCGAGCAGCAGCGCGTGGCGCTGGCCCGCGCGCTGGCGCCGCGCCCGGCGCTGATCTTCGCCGATGAACCCACCGGCAATCTCGACTCCGCCAACGCCAAACACGTGGCCGACCTGATGTTCGACTTGGTCGCCGAGGCGGGCGCAGCACTCCTGATGGTCACCCACGATCCGGCGCTGGCCGCGCGAGCCGGGCGGATCGTCACGCTCCGCGACGGGCGGCCCGTGTCCGATGTGCTCTCCGACCCGGCCGGGGCGGCGGCGTGACGCCGCTCTGGTTGCGCTTCGCAGCGCGCGAACTGCGGAGCGGGGTTAAGGGCTTTCGCATCTTCCTGGCCTGTCTGGCGCTCGGCGTTGCGGCCATCGCCGCGGCGGGCTCCACCGCCGAAGCCT
>NZ_JBILUK010000159.1:0-7311 GCF_044371015.1 Phenylobacterium sp. | reverse complement strand
TGGGTGACGTGGCCGAGTGGCTGAAGGCAACGGTTTGCTAAATCGTCATACGTGAAAGCGTATCCAGGGTTCGAATCCCTGCGTCACCGCCATTCTTCGGCACGGCTTCGGGCGGAAGGCCAAGAAGCGCGCCGAGCAAAAGGTCTCGGCGAAGGCAGCGTTCCTACCGCCGCTCCACACTGAGATCCGCAAAGTGGCCGATCGTGCCGGGGCCGATCCATAGCGCGATGGGCCCGCGGGCGGCGGCGCCACGCTTCAGGTCATTGACGATAAGGGTCGGTTGCGTCGCTCCACCCACATAGAGACGGGCCTTGTCGCCGGCCACTTCGAGGCGCAGCGGGATCCAGCGGCCGGGCTCCATGTCGGCATAGCTTTCATAGCGCGAGGGCGTTTCGCGGCGCATGCGCTGCCATGTCCAGTCCGGCGGAGACACGTACTGGACCGCATGGTTGCGTCGTTCCTGATCCTCGGCGCGGCCGTTGGTCGGGCGGACATAGAACAGTTCCCCGGCCGAGGCGTCCGCAGTTGCACGGACCATGACCCCGACAAAGCCACGCGCGCCGGAGTTGGCGGTGGCGGCGGGAGAGCCTGACACCTTGAGTTCAACGACGCCGTCGCCGAAATCGCCGCCCGGCAGGATGATGAACCGGCCGCCCTCGGGCCCGGGCGTTGATTCCGCGGCGCGGAGCGCAGGGCGGCCCTGGTGGTCGGCCTGAGTCAGGGTCAGGGTCTGATCGCCAATGGGTCGCAGATTCTGCGGCGCAAGTGAGGGGCGTTCCGCGGCCATCAGAGCGAGGCTGACGACCGTCAAAGCGAGCGCGGCGAGCTTGTCCATGGGTAACCTCCGGGCAGGCGATGGCGCAGCCTGCCATGGTCTGCTGCATCTGGCGACGGTTTCAGCTTAACCGGCCTCCGGAACGCTGTTATCGACGTATAGATTACGGTTGTAACGAGGGGGCGCGCGCAGGGGTGTCGGCGCTTAATCAAAGGGTGTTCTGGGCGGGCGTGGCGGCGATAGCCGTGGCCTCCAGCGCACCGGTGACTCGCGCGGCGGAGCCGGATCCGACGGGCCTGCTGATCGTTGACTGCCTGCTGCCCGGCAAGGTTCAGCGACTGGGGACGCAGGCCACCTATGTGACGGCGCGCAAGGCGATAAAGACCGCCGCGTCGGAATGCGCCATCCGCGGCGGCGAATACACGGCGGCTGACCGGGCGACCGTGGCCAGTTCGCTGAAGGTCTGGCTGCCGCTGGCCAAGGGCGGCGACATCGAGGCCCAGACCAATCTGGGCGAAATCTTTGAAAAGGGGATGGGCGCCGCACCGCAGCCCGATCTGGCGGTGCAGTGGTACCAGCTGGCGGCCGATCAGGGCTCTGCACGGGCGCAGATCAATCTGGGCGCGCTTTATGAGCGCGGTCTAGGCGTGCCGCGTGACCCGGTGAAGGCGGCGGAGCTGTATCGCAAGGCGTCGGGGCTCGGCGCGGCGCAAGCGCCATTTGTGCCGGTGGAGGAAGCCGGGGCGCTCAGGGCCGAGCGGGATCAGCTGGCGGCCGACCTGGCCACAGAGCGGGCGGCGCGCGGTCGGCTGGAAGGCGAACTCAAGGCGCTGCAGGATCGGTTGGCGCGCGAGACCTCGGCCGTGGATAAGGGCCAGGCCGATTTGGCGGCGGCGCGGGCCGAACTCAGCCAGCGGACGGCCGAACTTGCTGAACGCGAACGGGCCTCGGCCCCCACGGCGGAACTGGCGGCGATGCGGCAGGCGCTTGACGCCCAGCGCGGCATCGTGGCGGCCCGCGACGCCGAGCTTCAGTCCGCGCGCGCGGCCGTGGCGAGGCTCGAAAGTCAATCGACCAGCCTGGGTCGTCGGCTGGAGGAAGAGCGCGCGCGGCGCACGGCGGAGGTGGCCGCCGCAGAGGCCGAGGCGCAAGCCGCGCGCGCGCAACGCGACGCCACCGCTGCGCGCCTTGCGCAGATTGAGGCGGATCGCGCCCAGGGCGCCAACCGGGCCCGCTTAGAGGCCGCCGAAGTCGAGCGTTTGCGACGCGAGCTGTCCGCCGCCCAGGGGCAGGCCAGCCAGGCGCGCACGGATCTGGAAGCCCGCCTTAAGGCCCGCGAGGGCGAACTGACCGAAAGCCGCCGCAAGCTGGCGCTGCTGGACGACGAGGTGGCGAGACTCAAGGCCGCGGCCGTCCGGATGCCCGTGGCGCGTGGCGTTGAGGCGATGCTGGACGGCGTGCCGGCCTCGGACTTCAAGTTCGGTCGGTTCCACGCGCTGGTGATCGGCAACAACGCCTACAAGCACATCCAGGCGCTGGAGACGGCGGTTACTGACGCCAAGGCGGTCGATGAGGTGCTCCGCACCCGCTACGGCTTTCAGACCACGCTGCTCCTGAACGCGGATCGCTATCAGGTGCTTTCGGCGCTGAACAAACTCCGCGCGACGCTGACTGACCAGGACAACCTGCTGATCTACTACGCCGGGCACGGCGAACTCGATCGCGTGAATGACCGGGGCTACTGGTTGCCTGTCGACGCTGAGATCGACTCCTCGGCCAACTGGATCTCCTCAATCCAGATCACCGACGTGCTGAACGCCATGACCGCCAAGCAGATCCTGCTCGTCGCGGACTCCTGCTACTCCGGCGTCCTAACGCGGGCGTCGATCGCGCGGCTGGATCCGGGCATGTCGGGCGAGGAGCGGGTCCGCTGGTTGCAGGCCATGGCCACCAAGAAGGCGCGTGTGGTGCTGACCTCGGGCGGGGTGCAGCCGGTGCTGGACGGCGGCGGCGGCGACCACTCTGTGTTTGCGGCCGCCTTCCTGGCCGCCTTGCGCGGCAACAGCGGAATTCTGGAGAGCCAGCGGCTGGCGCAGAAGGTCACCCAGCAGGTGGCGGTGTCGGCGGCGGGCGCCAGCATTGATCAAATCCCGGTCTATGCGCCGATCCGTTTTGCGGGCCATGAGGCCGGGGACTTTTTCTTCGTGGCGCGCCAGGGCGCGCCAGCAGGCAGCGGAGTGCACTAGATGCGGGCGTGGGTGGGATTGGCGGTGACGTTGGCGCTTGCGGCTGGTGGTGCGGCCCAGGCCCAGACGCCGGGAAATGCTCCGGTCCGGACCTTTTTCGTTACGGCCTGTCCGTCGGCGACCGGGGTGCTGGTGGCCTTGTGCGCGCAGTCGCGGGGTGGGGTGATTTCGACTGATAGCCAGTCTTCGCTCACGCCGAACCAGGCTGCGGTGGCCGGAACCAACGCGTTGGCCCGAGCCCAGGCGCTTGCCGCGCTGACGGAGGCGCGGCTGGAGTCGGTGCGCGAAGAGGGTGGCGATGCGCCCGTCGCGCGGGGGGTCAGTCTGTTCGCGACCTATCAGTCGGAGGACCTGGAGCAGTATCGGGCCGCCTTCGCCAATGAGCGCGCCTTCGAGGGGCGGACCTGGCGGTTCACGGCGGGCGGGGATTTCAGGCCGACCGCCGAAACGATCCTCGGCCTGTCGCTTACATATAGCGACGACGAGAGCGACTTCGACGCCAATCCCGCGGGGCGCAACTTTACGCCGTTGGCCAATGCGGGCGGGTCCGACGTCACCGAGATCGACATCACGGCCTATGGTTCAATGGCTCTCGCGGATCGCCTGACACTGGAGGGCTCGCTCGGTGTCGGGTTCTCCGACCAGGACTTCCGACGCAACGGCAGCTACCAGGAGAGCAATCGGACCCTCCAACAGGTGGACATCCGCGCGACGGGCTCAGCGGATGGTCGCCGATACGCCGGCTCGCTGGGCCTAGCCTACGATGTCGACGCCGGTCCGGTGAGCTTCGGCCCCTACGCGCGGCTGCGATGGAACCGCGCCAGCGTCGATGGCTACACAGAAGCGGACGCAGCCAACACCGGCCTTGCGCTGCGGATCTCGAAGTCGCGCGCAACGTCGCTGGTTTCCGTACTCGGCGCGCGGGCTTCTTACGCGATCAGCCTTCCTTGGGGTGTTGTGGTTCCCCAGGCCCGCGCCGAGTGGGAACACGAGTTCAGGGACGATCCCCGGACAATCACAACTAGCCTGGCGCTGGCTCCCAATGGCGGCGTGTTCCAGGTGCGCACCGATACGCCCGATCGCAATGCCTGGAACCTGGGCGCAGGGGTGCTGGTTATCCTGCCCAACGGCTGGATGCCCTACTTGGACTTTGAGGTCCTGGAAGGTTATTCCGACCTGCGCCGGGAACGCATCTCAGCTGGCCTCAGAGTCGAGTTCTGACGCCGCCGACCGGGGTCAGTGATAGCGGCGGATCAGGCCGACGAGCTTACCCTGAACCGCGACCTGATCGGGTCCGAAGATCCGGGTCTCGTAAGCTGGGTTCGCAGCCTCCAGTGCGATGGACGCGCCCTTCTTGCGGAGCCGCTTTAGGGTGGCCTCCTCGCCCTGGATCAACGCCACCACGATGTCGCCCGAGGCGGCGCTGTCCGAGCGGCGGATGACCACGAAATCACCGTCAAGGATCCCGGCGTTGATCATCGAGTCTCCAGAGATCTCGAGCACGAAGTGTTCGCCGGCCCCGAGGATCGACTCGGGAACCTGGATCCGGTCGCGCTCCTGCTGAATCGCCTCGATAGGTGTCCCAGCGGCGATCTTTCCGAGGATGGGGAGTTCGCGCGTGTCATTGGCGGCGGTCGGCGTAACGCTGCTGGCATCGACCAGCTGCGGCTTGAAGGGCGCGCGACCCTTGGCCGGTGCGGCCGGCGTCGCCTGTTGCGGGAGCTTGATCACCTCGAGCGCTCTGGCCCGATGGGCCAGACGGCGCAGGAAGCCGCGTTCTTCCAAGGCGGTGATCAGGCGGTGAATCCCCGACTTGGACGCCAGATCCAGCGCGTCCTTCATTTCGTCGAAGGACGGCGAAACACCACTCTCCTTGATGCGCTCATGGATGAACATCAGGAGTTCATGTTGTTTGCGGGTCAGCATCCGGAGGTCTCCAGAACAAAACATCAACGTTCGCGTTTGTTCTCTAGGCGTTCTGAGTTAATGTCAAGTTACGCCGTGAGACCTTGGAATCCTTAGAGAAATCACTCGGGAAGCGTCGACTCAGGCGAGCAGGGCGCGAGTCGCGGCGGCCAGATCGCCCTGGCGCATCAGGCTTTCTCCAACCAGCATCGCGCCCGCGCCGGACTTTGCGAGGCGAGCGACGTCGGCCGGCCCGCCGATTCCGCTCTCGGTCACCAGCAGGGCGCCGGTCGGCGCAAGGGCCGCCAGTCGCTCCGTGGCGCCGAGGTCGGTGGTGAAGGTTCGGAGGTCTCGGTTGTTGACGCCGACCAGATCGGCGCCCAGCCCGCACGCCCTGGCCATCTCGGCTTCATCGTGAACTTCGACCAGCACATCCATGCCATAGCGCCGAGCCTCGGCGATCTGGTCGGCGGCCAGTGCGTCATCGACCATGGCGAGGATGACGAGGATGGCGTCTGCGCCCAGCGCGCGGCTCTCCGCCACCTGCCAGGGATCGACCAGGAACTCCTTGCGGAGGCATGGGAGCGCCGTCGCGTCGCGGGCGGCGGTGAGGAACGAGTCGTGACCTTGAAAACTCGGCGCGTCGGTCAGGACAGACAGGCAGGCGGCACCCCCTGTCTCATAGGCGCGCGCCAGCGCGGGTGGATCGAAATCAGCGCGGATCAGGCCCTTTGAAGGCGAGGCCTTCTTGATTTCCGCGATCAGCGCCAGGCGACCCGGTCCGCTCCCCCGGATCAGGGCCTCGCGAAATCCGCGCGGCGGACTCGCAGCCGAAGCGTCAACCACCGGGCGGGCGGCCTTGCGCGCCGCGACCTCCTCACGCTTGTAGGCGGCGATCCGCTCCAGCACGTCGGTCATCGCCCGCAAATCTCCACGAGCTTGTCGAGCGCAGCGGCGGCGCGGCCATCGTCGAGAATCGCCCCGGCCAGCGCGGCGCCCTCAGCCAGGGTCTCAACCTTGTCCGCCACCAGGAAGGCGGCCGCGGCGTTCAGGCAGACAATGTCCCGATAGGGTCCCGTTTCGCCGGCCAACACCTGCCGAAGCGCGGTGGCGTTCTCGGTCGGCGTTCCCCCAACGAGGTTGGCCAGTTCTGCGCGCGGCAGGCCGGCCTCCTCTGGGCTGATGGTGAAGCTGCGCACTCGGCCGTCCCGCAGTTCGGCGACCTGGGTTTCGCCGGCTGTTGTGATTTCGTCGAGGCCGTCGCCATGGACTACCCAGGCGCGCTCCGACCCCAGCTTTGCAAGCACCTGGGCGATGGGTTCGACCCAGCGGGCCATGGCGACGCCGATCACCTGCCGCTGGGCGCCGGCCGGATTGGTCAGCGGACCCAGCATGTTGAAGACGGTGCGGAAGCCGAGTTCCGCCCGGATCGGCGAGACATGGCGAAAGGCGGGGTGATGCGCCTGAGCGAACAGGAAGCAGATCCCGGCCTCCTCCAGCGCGCGCAGTTGGCGTTCAGGGCCGGGATCAACCCCGACGCCGAGTTCGGAGAGGACATCGGCGGTCCCGGACTTCGACGACAGCGCGCGGTTACCGTGCTTGGCCACCTTCAACCCGCCGCCGGCCGCCACGAAACCAACGGCGGTCGAGATATTGAGCGTGTGAGCGCCGTCCCCGCCGGTGCCGCAAACGTCGATCACGGGGTAGGGCGGGGCGATCTTCAAGGCGACGGCCCGCATTGCGCGCGCGCCAGCCGCGATCTCTCCCGGGGTCTCGCCGCGCATGCGGATGGCGGTTAGCGCTGCGCCCACCTGGGCCGGGGTCGGCTCGGCGCGGAAACATGCGGCGAAGAAGGCCTCGGCGTCGGCCTCGTCCAGGACCGCGCCGTCGGCGAGCCGCGCGAGCAGGGGCTTGAAGGCGTCGGACATGTTGCGCCGCCCCTAGGTCTCAGCCAGCCGCGAGGCGCCCGCGAGGTCGAGGAAATTGGCCAACAGATCGTGGCCGTGCTCCGTGGCGATCGATTCGGGATGGAACTGCACGCCATGGATCGGCCGGGTCCGGTGGCGAATACCCATGATCTCGCCGTCCTCCGTCCAGGCTACGGCTTCGAGCACCTCCGGGAGGTCTTCCCGACGCACCGCGAGGCTGTGGTAACGCGTGGCGGTGAAGGGCGAGGGGATACGTGCGAACACGCCCTGGCCCTCGTGGTGGATCAGGCTGGTCTTGCCGTGCATCAGGGCCTTGGCGCGGATCACGGCTCCTCCGAAGACCTGGCCAATGGATTGGTGGCCCAGGCAGACGCCCAGAATGGGCAGCGTGTCCGGAGCTCTGGCGATCAGGTCGAGACAAATGCCGGCCTCGTTGGGCGTGCAGGGTCCGGGAGAC
>NZ_JBILUK010000158.1:0-7338 GCF_044371015.1 Phenylobacterium sp. | reverse complement strand
GCCGGATCGACCATCGAGATCCGCAAGACCGCGATGGGCGGCTACTTCCTCAACGTCGACGGCCAACGCGCCATCCGCGCCAACCGGATCAAGTAGGATCTTACCTCCCCCGCGAAGCGGGGGAGGTAAGGGCGCCTACCGGTCCTTCGGGTCCAGCGCGTCGCGCAGGCCGTCGCCGATGAAGTTGAAGCACATCAGCGCCACCACCATCGCCAGCGACGGGAAGATCAGCAGCCAGGGCGCCAGCTCCATGTCCTGAGCCCCGCCGGAGATCAGCGTGCCGAGCGACGCCATCGGCGGCTGCACGCCCAGGCCCAGGAACGACAGGAAGCTCTCGGCCAGGATCACGGCCGGGATCGTCAGCGTCACATAGACCACCACCGGCCCCAGCAGGTTGGGCACGATGTGGCGGGCGACAATGGCGCCCTGGCCAAGGCCCGCGGCGCGCGCGGCCTCGATGAATTCCTTGTTCTTAAGAGCCAGCGTCTGGCCGCGCACGATCCGCGCCATGGTCAGCCACTCCACCGCCCCGATCGCCACGAAGATCAGGATGATGTTGGAGCCGAAGGTGACCATCAGCAGGATCACGAAGAAGATGAACGGCAGCGAGTAGAGGACATCCACCATCCGCATCATCACTTCATCGAGCTTGCCGCCCATATAGCCCGCGATGGCGCCCCAGGCGACGCCGATCACCAGCGACACCAGCGTCGCCACCAGCCCGATGGCCAGCGAGACGCGGAGGCCCATCAGCAGGCGGGAGAGCAGGTCTCGGCCCAGCGCGTCGGAGCCCAGGATGTGGCCGCCCTGCAGCGGCGCCATCCAGACATCCTGCTTGTTGACCTCGTCATAGCCGAACGGAACCAGCATCGGTCCGAAGATCGCGGCGACCACCAGGAAACCCAGCGTCCACATCGAGGCCACGGCCGCCTTGTTCCGCGACAGGCGACGGCGCGCGTCGTCCCAGAGGCTGCGGCCCTTGATCGGCGCGGGCGCGGTTGAAAGGTCGGCGGCGAGGCTCATGCCAGTTTCACCCGCGGATCCAGCGCGGCGTACAGCAGGTCCGCGACAAGGTTCAGGATCAGGATCAGGGCGGCGTAGAAGATCACCATGCCCATCACCACCGTGTAGTCCCGCTGGAGCGCGCTGATCACGAAGAACTTGCCCAGCCCCGGCAGGTTGAAGATCTTCTCCACCACCAGAGATCCGGTGATCAGGCCCGCGCAGGCCGGACCCAGATAGCTCACCAGCGGCAGGATCGCCGCGCGCAGGGCGTGCTTGCCGACGATGCGATGCTCTGGCAGGCCCTTGGCGCGGGCGGTGCGGATATAGCTGGCGTGCAGCACCTCGATCATGCCCGCCCGGGTCAGTCGCGAGATGATGGCGATCTGCGGCAGGGCCAGCACGGTCACGGGCAGGATCATGTTGGCGATCGCGCCGTCGTTCCACCCGGCGGTCGGCAGCCAGCCGAGGGTTGAAGCGATCCCCAGAACCAGCAGGGGCGCCGTGACGAAGGTGGGAATACAGACCCCCAGGATCGCCACGGCCATCACCAGATTGTCGGTCAGTCCGTTCTGTCGAAGCGCCGCCATCACCCCCAGACTGACGCCCACGACCGCCGCGATGGCGATGGCCGACAGCCCTAGCTTCAGCGACACAGGGTAGTTCTCATTCAGGATGTCGAGGACCGTCTTGTCCTTGTACTTCAGCGACGGCCCCAGATCGCCCTGCACCACGCCGACGAGGTAGTTCACGTACTGCTCGTGCAGCGGCTTATCCATGCCGTAGGCGGCCAGCACGTTGGCCTCGATCTCCGGCGACAGCTTGCGATCCATGTCGAAGGGGCTGCCGGGCGCGGCGCGCATCATGAAGAACGCCGCGGTGATCACCAGGAACAGGGTCGGGATCGCGATAAGCAGACGCCGGCCGATGTAGCGGAACATGAGGTGTGATCAGGCTTTCAGGTCGGGCCGGGCGCGGCGGGGGTTCGTCGACCGAACCTTCCATCCCGACCGGCGGGAGTCAACGAAGGGTCAGGCCGCCGGCTTGCGCTTGCAGAGGTACTTGGAGGGATGGTGGTCCTGCAGGTTGTCGACCCAGCCGGTGATCTGCGGACTGACCAGATTCTTGTTCACATAGAAGAAGATCGGCGCGACCGGCACGTCCTTCAGCATGGTCGTCTCAGCGTCCGCGAGAATGCCCGCGCGCACGGCCGCGTCAGGCTCCTGGTCGGCCCGCTTCAGCAGGGCGTCGAACGCCGGGTTCTTGTAGTCGCCGTAGTTCTGAGCGCCGGTCGTGGAGTTCATCAGATAGAGGAAGCTCATCGGGTCATCGTAGTCGGCGATCCAGGCGGCGTCGGCCACCTCGAAGTCCCGCACCCGGTAGGACGCGTAGGCGATCTGCACCTCGTTCTGCGCCAGCCGCGCATCAACCCCGACCAGCCGCCAGTCGGCCTGGATGGCCGGCATGATCAGGCTGGGATCGGCCGAGTTGCGATGCTTGATCTCGATCTTCAGGGGGCGCTCAGGGCCATAGCCCGCCGCGGCCAGCAGCCGCTTCGCCTCCGCCTGTCGCCGCTCCAGCGGCCACGTCGCCCAGGCCGGCGGGGTCGCGGGCCTGGCGTTCGACACGCCGGGCGGCACAAAGGTGTAGGCCGGGCTCTGGCCGCCGCGCATCAGCTTGCCGGTGATGAACTCCCGGTCGATGGCCATGGAGAGCGCGGCGCGGACTCGCGCATCCTTCAGCGCCGGCACGTTGTTGTTGAACGCCAGATAGGCCACGCCGAGATAGGTGTGGGTGCGCACATAGCCCGGCATGGTCTCCCGCAGGCGCGCGATGCGGTTGGACTGTATGTCGGTGTTGGCGTCGAGTTCGCCGCGTTTGACCTGCCGCTCGGCGCTGATCGCGTCGTTGGTCGGGTAGTAGTAGATCTCGTCGAGGCAGACGTTCCGGGCGTCGAAGTAGCGGGGGTTCTTCACCGCCTTCACATAGTCGCCCAGCCGCCAATCGGTGATCCGATAGGGGCCGTTGGAAACGTAGCCATCCGGCTTCGACCAGGCGTCGCCCAACTGTTCGACGCGGTGCTTGGGCACCGGCATCATCGTCTGGTGCTTGGCCAGCTGCGGCAGGTAGGGCGCGGGATGCTCCAGCGTCACCTCCAGCACCTTGGGGCCGAGCGCCCGGACGCCCAGCGTCTCGGGCGCGGCGTCGCCGTTGTTGATCGGCAGGGCGCCCTTCAGGACGTAGAGCAGCGAGGCGTATTCCGACGCCGTCTTCGGCGTCAGGATGCGGCGGAACGAGAACACGAAGTCGTCGGCGGTCACCGGCGTCCCGTCGGACCAGGTCGCGTCACGCAGATAGAAGGTCCAGACCAGACCATCAGGGCTGGTCTCCCACCGCTCGGCCATGCCGGGGATGGCGCGGCCCCGGTCATCGTCGCGGGTCAGGCCCACCATGTTGTCCATCAGGATCCGGTGCTCCCAGGTGCCCGTGACCTTGTGCGGGTCGAGCGAGATCGGCTCCGAGCCGTTGCCGATGTGGAAGCAGGTCTTGCCCGCCGGACAGTCGGCGCGGCCCTTGCCCTGCGGCGCGCAGGCCCCGGCCAGCGCCAGCGTCAGGACAAGCGCCGGAAGGAGTCGGCCGATGGGAAAGCGCATGAGAAACCTGGAAGCCGGCGGGGGGCGTTGCGTAAGTTCCACCCGCGCCCGATGATGTCAACGAACCCACAGCCCCCGCCCCGGAGCCTCAAGTGCCTGACTTTCGACGCGTCACCGACGATCTTTCCGTGGCGCCCCAGATCACCGTCGCCGATGTGGCCGAGGCCGCGCGCCTGGGCTTTCGCACCCTGATCAGCAACCGCCCGGACGGCGAAGAACCCGGCCAGCCGACGGCCCGCGAGATCGCTGCGGCGGCGGCCGATGCCGGACTGCCTTTCTACCACATCCCCGTGCGGGGGGCTCCGACGCCGGAGCAGGTCGAGGCGACCCGACTGCTGCTGCAGGAAGCGGAAACACCTGTGCTGGCGTTCTGCCGCTCGGGCACCCGCTCGATCGTCACCTGGTCGATCTGCCAGGCCACCTCCGGCGCCATGGACCGGGGCGATCTCGTCGCGCTCGGACGGGCGGCGGGCTATGACCTTTCCGGAGTGCTCGGCGCATGATCCCCTATGTCCGCGACATCGACATCGTCTACGGCCGCTGCGACCAGGCCTCGCCGCTGATCCGGCGGGTCACCGCCAACAACCCCGGCCCCTTCACCTTCAAGGGCACCGGCACCTACATCGTCGGGCGCGGCGAGGTGGCGGTGATCGATCCGGGGCCCGACGATCCGGCGCATCTGGAGGCGATCCTCGCGGCGATCCCGGGCGAAACCGTCAGCCACATCGTGATCACTCATCATCACTCCGACCATTCGCCCCTGGCCGGGCCGCTGAAGGCCCGCACCGGCGCGCCGATCTATGGCTGCGCGGTCGCCTCGGCCCGCGAGGACGACCACGGCGAGGTGAAGATGGAGGCCGGCCATGATCTGGGCTTCCAGCCCGACATCAGCCTCTGCGGCGGCGGAACCATCACCGGCCCCGGTTGGACGCTGGAAGCCATTCCGACGCCCGGCCACACGTCCAACCACCTCTGCTACGCCTTCCCGGAGGAGCGCGCCTGCTTCACCGGCGACCACATCATGGGCTGGTCCACCACGGTGATCACCCCGCCCGACGGCGACCTCTCCGACTATCTGGCCAGCCTGGACGCCATCCGCACGCGCGGCTTCGAGACGTTGTGGCCCACTCACGGCCCGCCGATCCGCGACGTCACCGCCTTCATCGACGCCTATACCGCCCATCGGCACGAGCGGCTGGATCAGATCCTCACCGCGCTCGAGGCCGGCCCGGCCCGCATCCGCGAACTGGTCCCCAGGCTCTACGCCGACGTCGACGCCCGCCTGCATCCCGCCGCCGCGCGCTCCATGCTGGCCGGCATGGTCCACCTGACGCGCGAGGGTCGCCTCGCGACCGACGGCGCGCCGGGGCCAGAGAGCGTGTACCGGCGGGCCTAGAGGCCGCTTAGAGGCGCTTTTCCAGCACCTCGAACACCAGATCGTCCCGCGTCGGTTCGCCGAAGCGTTTGTCGCCATAGGGAAAGGACTTGGTCTCGCCGGTCGGCGCATAGCCACGACGACCGTACCAGGCGATCAACTCTTCGCGCTGGCGGATGACGGTCATCCGGATCGCCGCGCCGCCCCGCGCCCGCACCCAGGTCTCAGCGGCCTCCAGGATGGCGCGGCCGAGGCCGCCGTCCTGGCGATCCGGCGCCACAGTGAGCATGGCCAGGAACCAGACGCCGTCCGCGCCCTCGTCGAGTCGCACATGGCCCAGGTGCGCGCCCACGGCATCCCGCCCGATCAGCAGATTGGCGCCCGGCTGCGCCAGGTCCTCGGCCAGCAGGCCCTCGTCCAGCCGCTGGCCGCCGACGATGGTCTCGACCTTCCAGGCGGCCTGGCCTTCCGCCTGCCGATAGGCGCGATTGGTCAGGGCGATAATCGCCGGATGGTCGACCTTGGTCGCGAGACACAACTCCAGGCCCATGCGCAGCCTCAGGCGGGCTTGAAGCCGGTCAGAATGCGCCGGCCGTCCGGCTCATTCCGACACGTGATGGCGGCGCCCAGCGGCTCCTCGGTGATCATCGCCTGGACCAGCGCCCCGTCGGCCGGATCAGTCATCGCCAGGAACCGAGCGCCGGATGCGTCGCGGGCCACCACCACACCGGAAGGCGCCTCGCGGCCGTAGTCGATGGTGTAGGTCTCCACTACGCCGGCGCTCGCCTCGCGCGCCAGGGCCGGCGCGGCCCAGTTGTCCACCTCGGCCTGGAGCGCCGCACTTTCGAACCCGCGCCAGGTCGCCGGCTTGGTCGAGTAGACTCCCACGGAGTACTTCGAAAGGAACCCGCCGTTGGCCGCCACCAGGCCGACCGCGCCCTCAGCCTCGCGCAAGGCGCGGATCATGCTGGCGATGGCGTGCATGGAGTAGTTGTTCCCCGCTCCGCCGAAGAACGGAAGCCCGCCGGTGAGGGTCAGCGGCCGGGCGTCGTCCGCCGCGATACCCAACCCGTCGCGCACCGACGTCACAGCGATTGGAAAGCAGCTGTAGAGATCGAACAGCGCCAAATCCCCCAGCCCGACGCCCGCGACCTGCATCGCCTGGCGCGCGGCCATCACGGCGGCGGGATAGGCGGCCATGTCCTGGCGCTCCATCGGCATCCGCTCCATGACGTCGGCGCCGCCGCGCAGATAGACCCAACGGTCCTGCGGCACGCCCATCGCCCGGGCTTGGCCCACCGAAGCGATCAGAACGGCCGCCCCCTGGTTGGCCTGGTCGCGCGCCACCATCCGGCGCGGGAACGGGTCGGCCACCAGCCGATTGCGCGGCGTGACGGTGGCCAGCGCCTCGGCGTCGAAAACCTCCTGGCTCATGGCGTGTGGATTGGTCGAAGCGACCTGGGTGAACGGCGCGAAGAGGCGGCCCATTTCTAAGGCGTAGCCGGTGCGATCGAGCCCCCTCTGCGCGCGGCGCGCGTTTTCAAAGAGCGCATAGTGCGCCATCGCGGTGCGCAGACCATGGGCGCGCAGGTCCAACGACGACAGCGGCGGGCCGAAGCCACGGTCCTCCAGTTGACCGCCCACGGCTTCGGCCCAGTCGCGGGTCTCGCCCTTGCCGGCCAGGTGGCGCACCGTCGAGATGGATTCCGAGCCGCAGATCAGCGCCAGCTGCATCTCGCCCCGCCCGATGGCCTGGGCGAACTCATTGACCAGATGCTGCGGTCCCTGTCCGCCCACCGGCTCCAGGATCGCCCGCGCCGGGTCCGCGCCGATACGCTTGGCCACCGAACGCGGGAAGTTGTCCGACTTGCCGAACGGCGCCACAGCGCCGTGCCCTGAGACCTCAAACTGGCGGATCGCCGCCATCGTCTGGATCCGTGCGGCGACACCCTTCCCGCCCGCATCCGCCACAGCCGCCGCCGCTGCGCGCGACGCCAGTTCCACCGGCGACAATGCGGCATAATCCGGAGCCTCAATCCGCTCCGACGCCTCGCCAACGCCGATGATGATGGGGGTCCGATCGTCCAACCTCAAACTCCGTCCTGGGGCTCACATTCTGGCCTCCCGTTTGGCGGGCCGTGCCGCCGCTGTCCAGGAACGATGGGCTGGTCCGGAAGCCGGAGAGCGCCGACCCCACCGCCACCTCACGCCTTCTCGGCCATCCTCGCCGTCGGCAGGACATAGTCCTTCATCCGCTCGCGGATCAGCTTCTTGTCGATCTTGCCGGTGGCGCCCAGCGGGATGTCT
>NZ_JBILUK010000306.1:0-3174 GCF_044371015.1 Phenylobacterium sp. | reverse complement strand
CTCAGGATCGTACTCGGTCTTGAAGAGCTTGAACGCGACGTTGGTGGGGCGGTTGGCGTCCGGGGCGGGCGGCGGATCGCCGGGTTTCAGCCGGTGGGTGCGCGGCGCGCGGACGCCGGTCATCCAACGGAGCTGGCGAAGCTGGACCTCCAGCAGGCGGGCGGTTTCCGGCGACCCGGCCAGCGCCATGCGCCAGCCTTCCTCGGTCAGGCGCTCGGCCTGGGCTTCGCGGGCCTGGGTAAGCGCATCCCGGAAGCGGCGGTTGTCGGCGGCCCAGGCCAGGATGGTGGAGAGCGCCGGCATGTCCGGCTCGGCGGCGATGGCGACCAGGGTCTCGCCCTCGGCCACACGGGTGAGGATCTCGTCGGCCGTTTCCGGCCCGTAGCCCATCGGGCCGCCCTGGATCGGGCGGTGCGCCCGGGCCTTGGCTCGGGCCAGGGCCTCCGCGAACGCGGGGTGCTTGCGGGCCCAGGCGCGCAGGGTGGGACGCGTGGGCATGTCGGGGTCTTCACAGATGGCCGACAGCGTTTCGCCGGCGGCGATGCGCTCCGCGATCCGGCGGCCGAGATTTTCCGCATACCGGACATAGGAACGGGGGTTTTCGGGGTCGCTCCGAGGGGAGACGGCGGCGGAATTTGCCAAGGGGGGACGTCCTTTGGAAAATCTTGGGATGGGGTGAGAACCGGGCGCGACGAGACGCAGCGCGATCACCGCAAGGGTAGCGTGGAGGGGTGGGCTTGTAAAGAACAAAGGAGGAACTTGTGGGGTTGGGCGGAGGAACCACGGAACACACAGAACTCGCGGAACTGTCGGGACTCACGAAAAGCCCAACAGGTGGGAGAGGCGCGGAGACATTGCTTGCGCCGGCCACACTCGCCTAGGGTGCAGCGGAGGGGTCGATTGCGTGGACGTTGACGATTTCATCCGGCGTTGGACGGCGCGCGAGGGCGGCGCGGAGCGCGCCAACTATCAGATGTTTCTGTCCGAGCTTTGCGACGTGCTGGGTGTATCTCGGCCCGACCCGGCCGGCGGTGAGACGGCCCGTAATGATTATGTCTTTGAGCGAGCGGTGAAGCCGCGCGGCAGCGAGGATTCCACCGCCCCAAAGCGCATCGATCTCTACAAGAAGAACGCCTTCATCCTGGAGGCCAAGCAGTCACGGCTTCCCGGCGCCAAGAACGCCATCCCCAACCCGCAGACCTTGCCTCTGGCCGAGCCCGAAACCCTGGGGCGGCGCAACCGGGGCGCGTCCTGGGACGTGATGATGCAGAACGCGCGCAAGCAGGCCGAGGGTTATGTCTTCCTGCTCGACGCCGACCATCCGGCGCCGCCGTTCATCCTGACCTGCGACGTGGGCCACTGCCTGGAGGTGTTCGCCGACTTCTCGGGCACCGGGCGCGCCTACAACCAGTTCCCGGACCGCAACGGCTTCCGCATCTTCATGGACGACCTGCGCGACCCCGAGGTCCGCAAGCGCCTCGCCACCCTCTGGACCGATCCGCAGTCTCTGGACCCCACCAAGACCTCGGCCCGCGTCACCCGCGAGATCGCCAGACGCCTTGCAGAGGTGAGCAAGGCGCTGGAGGGCCGAGGCTGCAACCCCGAGGACGTGGCGCACTTCCTGATGCGCTGCCTGTTCACGATGTTCGCCGAGGATACCGACCTCCTGCCGCGCGGCTCGTTCGGCGCGCTGCTGGCGAAGAGCGTCGAGGACCCCAGCCACTTCCCGCATCGGCTCAAGGCGCTTTGGGGCCAGATGGAGACGGGTGAAGAGTTCAGCCATGTGATCGAGGCGCGCGTGCGCCACTTCAACGGCGGTCTGTTCAAGGACACCACGGTCTTCGAGCTGGGCCGCGAGGAGATCGGCGAGTTGTGGGCGGCGGCCAAGGCCGACTGGCGACAGGTCGATCCCGCTATCTTCGGGACCCTGCTGGAACAGGCGCTGGACAAGGACGAGCGCCGCAAACTGGGCGCCCACTACACGCCCCGATCCTACGTCCAGCGGCTGGTGGGCGTCACGGTCATGGAACCCCTTCGCGAAGACTGGGAAGCCGCGCTCACCAAGGCGCAGCAGGCGCGCGACGAGGGCGACGAAAAACAGGCCATCGCGCTGGTCCGCGACTTCCACCACAGGCTATGCACCACCCGCGTGCTGGACCCCGCCTGCGGCACCGGTAACTTCCTTTACGTTTCGCTCGAGATGATGAAGCAGCTTGAGGGCGAAGTCCTCCAGACGCTCACGGACCTGGGCGAAGAACAGGCCCGCCTCGCCATGGCGGGCGAGACCGTTGATCCTCACCAGTTCCTGGGCCTGGAGCTGAACCCCCGCGCCGCCGCCATCGCCGAGCTGGTGATCTGGATCGGCTATCTCCAGTGGCACTACCGCAACCAGGAAAGCCACCCCGCCGAGCCGATCCTGCGGGCCTTCAACAACATCAACTTCGGCCGCCGCGAAGGCTACGACGCGGTGCTGACGTGGGACGGCTATCCCGTGCCGGCGGTGGTGGAAGTCGACGGCAAGCGGGTCGAGGCCTACCCGAACCCGCGGCGGCCGGAGTGGCCCGAGGCGGAGTTCATCGTGGGGAACCCGCCGTTCCTTGGAAAGGGCGCGGCAATGCGCGGGCCGCTAGGCGACGCGTACGTGGAGTCATTGTGGGCCGCGCATGATTGGATCGATCAGAGCACCGATTTTGTCATGTATTGGTGGGATCGTTCCGCAGACATCCTGACGCGAAGCCGTACGCCGCTTCGCAGGTTCGGCTTGGTGACTACCAACTCGCTGACTGGCGTGTTCAACCGCCGGACCGTCGAACGCCATCTCAAGGCAAAATCACCCTTGAGCATCGTCTATGCAATTCCGGATCATCCTTGGACTAAGGGCTCCTCAGACGCTGCGGCCGTGCGTATTGCAATGACCGTCGCGGAGCTGGGACGTCTGGATGGACGGCTCTACGAGACAGTCTCTGAGCGGGACTTGGATTCCGACGAGCCGCACATCGAGTTTCGAGTCACGCAGGGAAAGGTTCATGCGGACATATCGGTTGGTGCTGACGTGGCTGCGGTCGGCCAACTCCTCGCTAACGAGGGTGTGGCCTGCAACGGGATGATGCTTGCGGGCCAAGGGTTCGTGATCTCGCAAGCGGACCTGGAATATCTGGAGATGGGTTCGCCGGA
>NZ_JBILUK010000281.1:0-3870 GCF_044371015.1 Phenylobacterium sp. | reverse complement strand
GCAACTCGCGCGGGTGGCTGGTTGGGAATCGGAAATGATCCTCGTTACTCTAAATCCCGCTGCTTTGACCCTTATCCGTTTCCGGACGTGAACGAAGCATCGGCCAGCCGGCTCCGGGCGCTTGGCGAGGAACTCGACGCGACGAGGAAACGGGTGCTCACAGACAACCCTGATCTCACTCTGACGAAGCTCTACAATCTCATTCAAGCAATGAAGCAGAAGGTGGAATTCGACGAGGATCAGCAGGATTCAGTCAATCGTGGATTGGTGCTAATCCTCAAGGAACTGCACGACCAGATCGACGCGGCGGTGGCCGAGGCCTACGGCTGGCCCGCCGACCTGACCGACGAGGAGATTCTCGAACGCCTCGTCGCCCTCAACGCCGAGCGGGCGAAGGAAGAGGCCGCCGGCCATGTGCGCTGGCTGCGGCCCGACTACCAGATCCCCCGCTTCGCCAAGGGCGCGGTCGCCAAGTCGGGCGAGCTGGACCTGGGCGAGACGGTCGTGGCCATCGACAAGGGCCTGCCGGTCTTCCCCAAGGATCGCTACGAACAGCCCCTGGCCATCGAGGCCCTGCTGGCCGCCAGCGCCCGGCCGCTCACCTCCGCCGACCTGGCGCGCGGCTTCAAGGGCGGCGGCAAGCGCATCGAACAGCGCGTGGTTCAGGTGCTGAACACCCTGGTCCGCTATGGGCGCGTCACAGCCCTGCCGGACGGTCGCTTCACGGCGCGGCGGGCGGCGTAACCCCCTCCGTCGCCTTTGGCGACACCTCCCCCGGTGGGGGGAGGATGGTGGGGGCGGTCCCCCTTCCCGCGGGCGGGAAGGGGCGGTGCGTTTCGCTTCAGGCGTTGTGGTGGGCCGGGATGGGCTGGGTGTAGCCGTCGCGGGCGGCCTTCTCGGCGTCGTTGTGGGCCTTGAAGAAGGGATCGGCGCGCTTGGGGCCGAGGTAGCCGAAGAGGTAGGCGCCGACCTTGCGCATCTGGATCTCTTCCGAGCCCTCGGTGATGCGGTAGCGGCGGTGGTGGCGGTAGATGTGCTCGAAGGGCTTGTGGCGGGAATAGCCCATGCCGCCGTGCACCTGCATGGCCCGGTCGGCGGCCTCGCAGACCAGGCGGTTGCCCCAGTAGTTGCACATGGAGACCTTGTCGGAGATCGTCCGCTCGATCTCCTTGTGCTCCATGTTGTCCATCTCCCAGGCGGTCTTGCGGATCAGCAGGCGCAGGGCCTCGGCCTGGGTGGCGAGCTCGATCAGCGGCCACTGGATGGCCTGGTTCTCAGCGAGGGCCTTGCCGAAGGGCTTGCGGTCGCGGGCGTATCGGACGCTCTCGTTGATGCAGAACACCGCCGCGCCGAGCGATGAGGCCGCCTGGCGGATGCGGTTCTGGTGGACGAAGGACTGACCGATGCCGAGGCCGCGACCTTCCTGGCCCCAATAACTGTCTTCCGGGACCCAGACATTGGTGAAGCTGATGCGCGGGTGGTCGGTCGGCATGTTGAACGTCCACATGTACTCCTCGATCTTCAGACCGGGGCTGTCCGCGGGGACGATGAAACAGGTGATGCCGGTGGCGTCGCCGTCCTTGCCGGAGGTGCGGGCGAAGCACATGACGTGGGTGGCCACGTGCATGCCGGTGGTCCACATCTTTTCGCCGTTGATCAGCCAGCCGGGCTGGCCGTCCTTTTCGTGGCGGACGGCGCGGGTTTCCATCCAGGTGGCGTCGGAGCCGTGGTTGGGCTCGGTGAGGCCGAAGCCGGTGCGCATCTTGCCGCCGAGCAGCTTGTCGGCGTCGCGCTCGTACTGGGCGTTGGTCGCGAACTCCTTGAACATCAGGATGAAGGGGTTGTTGCCGACGATCGAGTGCTCGGTCTGGAGATCGTTGAACAGGCCCAGGCCCTTGGCGGCCAGATGCTCGCGGATCACCGCCATGGCCAGCTGGCTGCCGCCCTTGCCGCCCATTTCCTTGGGCCAGGCGTAGCGCAGGTGGCCGGCGTCGTCGGCGACCTTGCGGGCGCGGGCCAGCAGCTGTTCCCATTCCTTGCGGGGCAGGCCGTTGTTGTCCCAGTCGGTGCGGGCGTGCTCGCGGCGGTGGTCGAAGAAGCGCTCGTTGTCATCCGCCCGCTGGATGGGCATGATCTCGGCCTCGATGAAGCGGTCGAGCTCGTCCAGATAGTCCTGGATGTCCTTGGGCAGATTGAAGTCCACGTCGATATCCTTCCCTCGGGTCTTGGCCGGCGCGTGGCGGACTTGACGTTGCGGAGGCGTTTACAAGCGCCCCGCAAGCCCGCCAGATCAGGGCCATTGTAGATCGCCTCGGAGGTTCCGCCGGGTCATGACTGTGGATGTGCGCGCAAGGCTCGACGGGCTGGCTGTCCGGCTGGCGGGGGAGGGCGCGCGCGTCGGCGCGGCGCAGCGGCTTTCGGGCGGCGCGAGCATGGAGACCTGGGCCTTCACCATCGAAGCGGGCGGGACCCGCGAGGCGCTGATCCTGCGGCGGCGGTCGGTTCCCTTCGATCCGGAGACGGCGCGGTCGATCAGTCTCGGCACGGAAGCGGCGCTGATCCGGGCGACCGGCGCCCGCGGCGCGCGCGTGCCCACGGTGCGCCATGTCTGCGATGACGCGGACGGCCTGGGCGAGGCCTATGTGATGGTGCGGGTCGACGGCGAGACCCTGGGCAAGAAGATCACCAGCGATGCGCGGTTCGACGCGATCCGGCCGCAACTGGCGCGGCAGTGCGGCGAGGCGCTGGCGCCGATCCACGCCACGCCGCCGCCGGCGGGCCTGAACCTGAAGACCGTCGACGGGGTGGAGGAACTGGATCGCTATGAAGCGGTCTATCGCGCCACCGGGGCCGAGCGGCCGATCCTGGAGCTGGCGTTTCAGTACCTGCGGGCGCACGTGCCGTCGCCGGTGGAGCCGGTGCTGCTGCACGGGGATTTCCGGAACGGGAACATCATGTTCGACCCGGAGACGGGCGTGGCGGCGGTGCTGGACTGGGAGCTGGCCCACATTGGCGATCCGGCCGAGGACATGGGCTGGATCTGCACCAATTCCTGGCGCTTCGGCCGCCCGGACCGGCCGGTCGGCGGGTTTGGAGACTATGCGGACCTGCTGGCCGGATACGCCGCGGCGGGCGGACGGCCGATCGAGCTCTCAAGGGTGCGGTTCTGGCAGATGCTGGGGTCGCTGCGCTGGGGGATCATGTGCCTGACCATGTATCTGTCCTGGCGGGACGGGGCGGAGAAGTCGGTGGAGCGGCCGATGATCGGGCGACGGGTCTCGGAAACGGAAGCGGACCTGGTGGTGCTGCTCAGGGAGGGTTTGTGATGTTGGGGCCGGAGGTCGTCTGCACCTCCCCCGCGGAGCGGCGGGAGGGGGACCACGCCCCGCAGAGGGCGTGGTGGAGGGGGCAAGCCTCAAACGCGGCGGGTGGATCGGCGATGGCGGGCGTGGCGCCTGTCGCTCGCCCCCTCCACCCCCCGCTCTACGGCGTCGGACTGCGCCGACGCCTCGCCGGGCGGTCCCCCTCCCGCCGCTTCGCGGGGGAGGTGAAATGATCACCCATCCGACCGCAAATGAACTGGTCGCCTCGGTGGCGCTCTGGCTCGAACAGATCCGGCCGACGCTGGATCCGCGGAATGCGTTCCTGGCGCGCGTGGCCGGCAATGCGCTGGCGACCGTGGGGCGGGAGCTGGCCGATGGGGCGGCGGCGGAGGCGGAGGCGGAGGCGGTGTCGCTGATGTCAGGCCTGCTGGGTCGCAGCGGAACCCACGCCGAGCTGAACGCGGCGCTTTGCGAGGCGATCCGGACCGGGGCGATGAGCGTCGAGACGCCGGGGCTGCTGGATGCGCTGACCACCATGGCGCGTCGG
>NZ_JBILUK010000224.1:0-5233 GCF_044371015.1 Phenylobacterium sp. | reverse complement strand
GCGCCGGCCATGCCAGTGACCGCCGGCGAGGTGATCGGCCCGGGCCGCCCCCCGCCCCCGATCAGCCGCGCGGCGGCGCCCATCAGGCCCGATGCGGCCCCCGAGGCCCCGACCATGGCCGCGTCGAGACCCCAGTTAAGCGCCGCGAAGCCCAGACCGGCGAACACGCCGCAGAGAAGATAGAAGCCGAAGAACGCCACCAGCCCCCGCGGCGTCTGGCTCAGGAAGCGCGCGACCGGCGCCCCGAACGCCAGGATAAAGGCGCCGTTCATCAGCACATGCGCCCAGCCCCCGTGCAGGAACTGGGACGTGATCAGCCCGCTCCATTGCCCCGCCGCCAGGGCGGCGGGCGAGAAGGCGAACATGGCGATGGCCTGTGGAAACAGCGTCTGGATCAGATAGAGCCCGACAATGCCCGCCGATAGCGCCACCACCGGCCAAGGCGCATTCACCAGCGGCTGAGACCCATCCGGATCTCGGGACGGGTCCTCGCCCGTCAGGGCTGAATCGGGGCGCGGCTCGGTCATGACCCTCATTTACGCCGCCCAGCGCGGCGATGCGAGACCGCGCCGCCTTGCCCCCGCCACACGGCCCGGCGATGGTGAGGCCCCAAACCCCGCCCCGCTTCCGGAGCCGCCGCCTTCATGACTTCCAGATTCGGCTTCGCGCCGGTGGCGCTCGCGCTGTTCACCTTCGCCCTTGTAACGGGACCGCTGCAGGCCGCGCCGTCCGCCCCCAGACCGGCCAGCGGCTGGCCTCAGGCCGCCTCTGACATCGCCGCTGACCCCGACATCCGCTTCGGCTTGCTGCCCAACGGCATGCGCTACGCCGTTCGACGCCAGGCGACGCCCCCGGGCCAGGCGGCGCTGCGGCTCTGGTTCGACGCCGGCTCGATGCAGGAGACCGACGCCCAGAAGGGGCTCGCCCACTTTCTGGAACACATGGCTTTCAACGGCTCCAAGCGCGTGCCGGAAGGCGAGATGATCAAGATCCTGGAGCGGCTGGGTCTGGCCTTCGGGGCCGACACCAACGCCTCCACGGGGTTCTCCGAGACCATCTATCAACTCGACCTGCCCCGCACGGACGACGAGACCGTCAACACGGCGCTGATGCTGCTGGGCGAGACCGCCTTCAATCTCACCATTGACCCCGCGGCGGTGGACCGGGAACGCGGCATAATCCTGTCCGAGGAGCGGGCCCGAAACTCGCCCCGCTATAACGCCTTCGTCGAGCGGTTGGCCTTCCTCCTCAAGGGCCAGCGCCTTCCGCAACGGCTGCCGATCGGGGACGTCGCGATTCTGAAGACGACGCCAGCATCGGAGATCGTTGACTACTATCGCGCCTGGTATCGCCCGGAGCGCGCCGTGTTCGTGGCCGTCGGGGATTTTGATGTCGATCGCATGGTCGCCGGCATCGAGGCCACCTTCGGCGGCTGGCGCGCCCAGGCGCCGGCGCGGCCCGACCCCGATCCAGGGGCCCTCGCCCGTCGCACGGCCGAAGCCCGCGTCATGGTCGATCCGGGCCTTCCGGCCTCGATTCAGATGGTCTGGGTGGCGCCCTTTCGCGACTTGCCCGACACGGTTGATACGCGCCGTAGCGATCTGATTGAGAGCCTCGGCATGTCGGTGCTGAACCGGCGCTTTTCCGGCTTGGCGCGAGAGGCGAACCCGCCGTTCCTGTCCGCGGCCGTGGGTCGGTTCGAACAGGAACGCTCGGCCGAGTTGGTCTGGCTGGGTATCGACGCAGAGTCCGGCCGCTGGGCCGAGGCGCTCGCCGCAGCCGAGCGCGAGCAGCGCCGCCTCGCCCGCTACGGTGTGCGTCAGGACGAACTTGACCGTGAGATCGAGGAGACGCGCGCAGGCTTGAAAGCCCGGGTCGCCGGCGCCGCGACCCGCCGACCCGCCGATCTCGCTCAGGAAATCCTGGGCTCGCTGTCGGAACGCGAGGTGATCACCTCTCCCGCCCAGGACCTCGCAGCCTTCGAGGCGGCCGTCGCGGGTCTCCGCGCCGAGACCGTGAACCGCCAGCTGAGCGGCCTGTTCAAGGGTCAAGACCCCCTGATCTTCGTCACCTCGCCCAAGGCTATCGACGGCGGCGAGGCGGCTGTGCTGGCCGCGCTCGAAACCTCGCGCAAGGTTGCGGTGACGCCGCCGACGGTGACGGCCAGGGTCGCGTGGCCCTACGCCAGTTTCGGGCCCGCGGGCGCGGTCTCATCCCGTCGCACGGTCGCCGATCTGGGGGTCACCTTCGTCACATTCGCCAACGGGGCGCGTCTGACCATCAAGCCCACGGACTATCGCGACGACGAGGTGCTGGTCCGTGTGAACATCGGTGAAGGGATGCGATCCCTCCCGGCTGACCGCCAGAGCCCCTATTGGGCCGCCGGCGCCCTGGTGGAGGGCGGCCTCGGGAAGATTGATGTCGAGGACATGGAGCGCGCGCTCGCGTCGCGGGTCTACGGGGCGCGCTTTTCCGTCACGGACGACGCCTTCGTGTTTTCAGGATCGACTCGGCCGCAGGATCTCGACACCCAGCTGCAGGTGCTCGGCGCCTACATCGCCGACCCGGCCTGGCGGGAGACGGCGTTCGCGCGCCTGAAGGCCTCGGCCCGGACCGTCCATGACCAATACGAGGCGACCGACGGGGGCGTCTTCGCCCGCGATCTGCCCGGCCTGACCCACAGTGGGGATCGCCGCTGGACCTTCCCGAGCCGCGAGGACATGGCCGGCGCGGCCTTCAGTGATCTGCGCGGCGCCGTCGAGGGGCCGCTTCGGCGCGGCGCGCTGGAGGCGGTGATCGTTGGTGATGTCGAGATCGAGGCCACGATCCGCGCTGTCGCCGCCACGCTGGGCGCGCTTCCGACCCGCGCCGAGCCCGTCAAGGGTCCGCCGCCCGGGCCGCTGGTGCGCTTTCCCGGCGGACGCGCAGATCCCGTCGTGCTGACGCACAAGGGGCGAGCTGATCAGGCCTCAGCCCAGATCGCCTGGGCCACGACCGACTTCTGGGCCGATCCGCAGCGGGCGCGGGAGACCGCGGTGCTGAGGGAAGTGGTCCGCCTGCGGATCACCGAGCGCCTGCGCGAGGCGCTGGGCGTCACCTACTCGCCGGACGCCAACTCTCAGCACAGCCTGACCTGGACCGGCTGGGGCTTCATCTCGGCCAGCATCCAGGCGCCGCCGGACAAACTCGACAGCTTCTTCACCGAGGTCGCCGCGATCGCCGCCGACCTGCGGACTCGCGAGGTTGATGCCGACGAACTGGCCCGCGCCAGGGCGCCGCGTGTGGAACTGCTGCAGAAGGCCCGTTTGACCAATGGCTACTGGTCGAACGAGCTTTCCGGCGCCCAGGCCGACCCTCGCCGACTGGACGCCATCCGGGACCTGATCCCAGGCACCGCCAAGGTCACGGCCGCAGACATCCGCCGCGTCGCTCAAACCTGGCTCGCGCCCGAACGCGCCTGGAAGGTGGTGTCGGTTCCGGCGCGATAGGCGTCGGCTGGCTCATGCCGCCAAGAACACCCCGTGCAGGCTGACCGGCAGCACCCCTTCCGCGCGCCAGACGCAGACCGGGCCGGCGTCGACGCGCTGGGCGTCGAACACAGCCAGTTCGGTGGCTCGAGCCCTGACGTTCACCGAGGGCGTCAGCAGCCAGCCGTCCATCTCGCCGCTTGAACCCGGTCTGGGCGCGAACACCGCTTCCTCAACCAACTGACCGGCGCCGAAGTCGAACACGCGGCTCCGCCCGGTTTCAAGATCGGTGACGCCCAGGCCCTGGAACATCGGCACATCGTCCACCGCGATCGCGCCATGGGCCAGCCAGCGGCGTTTAAGGCCGGCGAACCGCTCGTCGGCGCGCGGGAACTCCGCATCCATCCCCGAGGTCTCCAGCGCCGCACCGCCGCCGGGACGCAGCACAACGCCGGCCAGTTTGGGCGATGCCTGCCGCTTCCACTGGCCCTTCATCAGCGCCCGACCGTTTTCCTGGGCGAAATAGGGATCGTCGGAGACGCAGGCCGCAAAACGGATCGTCCCGTCCCGCTCCTCCCAGGCATCGCCGAAATGGAAGGCGAAGAACGGCGGCAGTTCATGGATGCGGCGTCGGCCGAGGTCGGCCTTGTCCAACACCAGCACCTTGGTCCCCTGCTCCGGCCGCCAGGAATAGCTGTCGACCACCGGCGTCACGAACCGATCCTGCAGCCACGGCTGTAGAATGATCACCAGCCTGGTGGGCGTGATCACGAAGTCATGCACATAGCTCGCCGCCGGAATGTCGATCACCTGCGCCGTCTTGAGCGCGCCGTCCGCCGCCAGCCGCCAGACGATGGCCTTGAGGCCCGAGACTCCCAGGCTCCACACCTCGCCGCCGGGTTCGCGGCGCGGATGGGCCAGGAACGGCATGTGCGCCAGGTCCGGACGCAGCGTCTTGATCTCACGCGTCGAGAGGTCGGCCGGGTCCAAGGCGATGGGCGAGCCGCCTTCCCAGAGGGCCCACAGTTCGCGGCCGGCCATCATCACCGAGATGTTGGCGGCGTTGACGTCGTCGCTGTGCCGCATCTGCGATCCGGGCCCGGCAGCGGTCCCGAACCCCGGGGTCACCACGGCGTTGGACGCCGCATCCCGCCGTCGCTTGGGCGTATCGACGAACCGCGCTTGCAGCGCGGCCTGGCCGCCGCCGAAGCGGAACGCGCGCACCAGGCCGTCGCCGTCGAACCAGTGCCCGACCGAGCCACCCGGTCGGTGGAACTTGCCTGGACCGTTTCGGTAGAGCGCGCCGGACAGTCCATCAGGCGCCCGGCCTGAAACGAGGGTCATGGGCGCGCGCGCCAAGTCGGCCTCGAAGTCGGCGAAGGCCGGTCGCCAGTCGATGCCGGCGGCGGCCGCCATAACGCCCTGAGCAGCCGCCTGGGCGATCTCTGGGGTCAGCACCCCAGCCGCGCCAAGGCTCGCCAAAAAATGCCTGCGGTCCATGATCGGATCCTCAATCCATGGTGATGACATGGGTGTTGTCGCCGGCCTTGACCTCAAAGCTCGCCGCCCCCCAGCCGGGTGGGCCCATGGAGGCGGGTGCGTTGTTGGAGAAGGCAAAGGGTTCGGTCGGCGTGCCGAAGGGGTTGCTGCCCATCTTGCCGTCGCCGTCGAGGTCGTGGAACGCCTTGATCCCGTAGCGGCCGGGCGCGAGGCCCCTGAAAGTCTGGCTGACGCTCGCCGCGGTCGCCGGCAGCATGGCCTGGCCG
>NZ_JBILUK010000157.1:0-7418 GCF_044371015.1 Phenylobacterium sp. | reverse complement strand
GGCCCAGGGCCGGGACGACGCGCGGCGCGCCGGCGGCGATCGCCTCGCTGAGGCGTGCGGGTTGGGCGGGCCGCACCACGTAGCAGAAGCGGTGATGCTTGCGCGCGTCCTCGCCCACCTCGCAACCGAACGCCTCCAGGACCTTGCGCAGTCTCGAACCGCCCTTTTCCTTAGGCGCAAAGGCGGTGAGCCGACCTCCTGGCTTCAGGGCCCGCAGGGCCTGGGCCAGCACATAGTCGCGCTCCAGCGTGCCGCCCGGCGCCAGGATAAAGGCTTCGTCGGCGGAGGCGTCAGGGAGCGCGGCCAGATCGGCCGAGCCCGGGACCCGTGGCGAGACCTGCAGGGCGGAGGCGGGCGCGTCGACAAGGCCCGGCGCCGGGACGCCGTAGAGAAGGACGCTCATGCGCCCTAGGCCCGTTCCTTCGACCGTTCGAAGCGGACCTTCGGATATCGATCGGCGGCATAGCCCACGTCCCAGGCGCTCTTGGCCAGGAACACCGGCTGCTCGTCGATGTCGGTCCCCATGGCCGAGCGGTGCTTGCTCATGAAGTCGTCGAGGTCGGCGGGCTCGCCCAGGATCCAGCGCGCCTCACCAAAGGGGCTGGGCTCGAAGATCACGTCGAGCTGGTACTCCTCCCGGAGCCGGTCAGCCATCACTTCGAACTGAAGCTGGCCCACCGCGCCCACAATGAAGTCAGCGCCCAGCGACGGACGGAACAGCTGCGTGACCCCCTCCTCGGCCAGGCTTTCGAGGGCCTTCTTGAGGTGCTTGGCCTTCAGCGGGTCTTTGACGCGTACGCGCTGAAGGATTTCCGGCGCGAAGTTGGGCAGACCCGCAAAGCGCAGGGTCCCGCTCTCCGACAGACTGTCGCCCACACGCAACACGCCATGGTTGGGTATGCCGATGACGTCGCCAGCGTAGGCGTCCTCGGCCAACTCACGGTCCGAAGCGAAGAACATCATCGGCGCGTTCACGCTGAGCTGCTTGCCGGTGTTCTGCACCTTGAGCTTCATGCCGCGGCTGAACCTGCCCGAGCAGAGCTTGAGAAAGGCGATGCGGTCGCGGTGGTTGGGGTCCATGTTGGCCTGGACCTTGAACACAAACCCCGAGACCTCGCGGTCGCCCGGCGCGACGTGGATGTTGTCGGCAGCCTTGCGCGCGGCCACCGAACGGGGCGGCGGCGCATAGGCGCCCAGGCCCTCCAGCAGCTCCGCGACGCCGAAGTGGCGCAGCGCTGATCCGAAGAACACCGGCGTCATGTGGCCTTCGAGGAAGGCCTGGGGATCGAACGCCTTTAGGCCGCCCTCCGCCAGCTCGGCGTTTTCGGCCAGCTCCTCGCGCTCGTCGGGGTCGAGGTAGCTGACCACCGCATTGCCGTCGAAGGCGATGCCCGGCGGGTGGCCCTCATCCTCATCAGCGGCCCCGCCACCTCTCTTGCGGAAAGGCAGGAACGTGCGGCGGCGCAGATCGAGCATGCCCTTGAAACGGCCGCCGGAACCCGCCGGCCAGTAGAGCGGCGACGGATCAAGGGCCAGCTTGGACGCCACTTCGTCCAGCAGCTCGAAGGGATCCTGCGCCTCGCGATCCATCTTGTTGATGAAGGTCACGATCGGAATGTCGCGCATCCGGCAGACCTCGAAGAGCTTGAGGGTCTGGGGCTCGATGCCCTTGGCTGCGTCCAGCACCATCACGGCGGCGTCGGCGGCAGTGAGGGTGCGGTAGGTGTCTTCCGAGAAGTCCTCGTGGCCTGGCGTATCCAACAGATTGAACATCAACCCGTCGTGGTCGAAGGTCATCACGCTGGCCGAGACCGAAATGCCGCGTTCGCGCTCGATCTTCATCCAGTCCGATCTGGTGCGACGGGTCTCGCCCCGCGCCCGCACGGCTCCCGCCGCCCGGATTGCGCCGCCGGCCAGCAGCAGGTTCTCGGTCAGCGTGGTCTTGCCGGCGTCGGGATGGGAGATGATCGCAAAGGTCCGCCGCCGCGCCGCCTGGGCGGCGACTCCAAGGCGAGAACTGGCGGCCTCGGCGGCAGGGGAAGCGCTCATGGCGCGGCGGCTAGCACGTCACGAACCGCCTTGAAAGCACGGCCCCGACCCCGATCTCGCGCCTACCGCGACGTTGCGATGGTGAAGTAGGGGCCATGGGGGTGGTCGAGATTGGTCTCCAGAACCTCGACCTTGGTGTGCCCGAAGGACTTGAACGCGCACATGATCACATCTCCGGGCAGCCAACAGGCCGCTTCGGTTGGGCCGCCGCTCACCGCTTCGGGCGGCTCTCGGCCAGGGCCTGGGCCAGGGCACGGTTGAGGGCGCGGGCGCCGGCCAGCACCCGCTCCTGGAAGACCGGGGGGTCGATGCGGTAGCGATAGGCCGCCATGGCGTAGGAGTTGGGCGATCCAGGGCCTTGGACTCCCATGGCGGCGGATGAGTTCCACCACGCCACCTCGGCCTGGTTGTCGGTCCGCGAGGTCTGGATCATCTGACCGGCGTCGCCCAGCCGGACGCGGCGTTGCAGGCCGGTTCGGTTGCCGCCGCCCGCCAGTGCATTCTTGCCGAAGTGGAACAGGCCGCCGGTAACCATCTCGGGCATGAACAGGCCCGGCCGCGCGCCGGTGGCCGCGTCGGCCGAGAAGGCGCCGCCGCCAGACCGTGTCAGTTCGGCGAAGTCCACCACCAGGGTCGGTGTGGCGCAGATGGCGCCGAGGCCGGCGCAGATCTTGTTGAACGCCCGGCCGTTGGTGAGCCCGAAGGGCCCCTGATCATTGGGCACATCGAGATTGATGAAGAAGAGATCGTGATTGTTGGGCGGCACGTAGGCGAAGGTGCGGGCATCGGCCGGGATGCGACCGGTCCAAGGCACCGAGGCCAGTTTGAGCTCGCGGTAGGCCGGCTGCGCCCGAATCTCCTCTGCCCCGATCACCGGACGACCGGTGGCGCGAACCTGTTCGGTGAAGTCCGCCAACGCCAAGTCGGCGATGGCGCGGGCAGCCTTTAGGTCGAGGCCCGACAGCTCCACGTCGGTCTGCGACATGGCCCGCCCGCCGGTGGTGATCGAATTGATTCCGCTGCGCACGACAAATCCGAGGCGATAGCCTGGCAGCGCGACGGCGTCTGACTTGTTGAGAATGTCGGATACGGCGCGACGGTCGAAGTCTTTCCAACTCAGTGCGGCGAGATTGACATAGCTCTGCGCATGGGCGGGGGTTCCGGCCGGCAAAGCGGCCGAGGCCGCAGCGAACGCGGCGCCGCGGGCGACGTCTCGGCGGGTGATGTTCATGAGAATGTCCTCCGGGATTCGCGGATCGTGAGACAGGTTCCACGCCCCGGCAAGTCTGACGATCCGAACCCTCAGGTCTTCTCCACCGGCTCCACCAGAAAGTGGCGGCCTTCGCGATCGTCGATCTCGACCACCCAGATATCGGGATCGATCCGGGCGGCGCGTTCGGCGTAGCGGTCAAGCTCGGCCTCGTCGCGGCTGGCGGCGGGCTCCATCCAGACGCGGTCGCCATCGCCGCGCGTGGCTTCGGCCAGCAGGCGGGCGGTTCCTTCGGCGCGGTTGACGATCTTGACCAGCACGGCGCCGGCGCGCGGGTCGCCCTTGCGCAGCACGGTGGCGAATGCCCCGCCCTTTTCCGCGCGGCGGATGAGGGCGCCGACCCAGATGTCAGAGGAAAGCAACATACGCGCATGCAGATACCGCGACCCGCGCCCCGCGGGAAACTGTTAACCCTACGCGTCCACCTCGCCGAAACGGGCTCATCGTAAAGCCGATCACCAAAGCGGCCGAAAAGCGCCGTCGGTTGGATTGGTGGGTGTAGTCATGACCACGCGCAGAAGCGCGCGGCCAAGGTCGCATTGGACAGGCCTGGGGCTGGCGATGGCCCTCGCCGCCCCGACGTTCGCCCACGCGGCCATGAGCGCGACCGACATCTATCTCGAACGCACGCTGCTCACTGTCCTCGGCGAGCGTTGCGGCCTGTTCACCCCGGGCGTTTCGGCGGCCCTGGCGGCCGGCGCGGCTCAGGCGCGGGGCGCGGCCCTGCGCGCGGGCACGGAGACCCGCACATTGAGAGCCATCGAGTACGAGGCGCGCAACCGGGCGGCGCGGATCGCCTGCGCCAGCGCACCGGTCACCGAGGCGGCCCAACGCGTGCAGAGCGCCTTCGAAGGCTACAGCCGAGTCACGCGCATGACCTATCGCGGCGACGTCTCGGGCTGGCGCGCCGACCGGGGCCAGAGCCGCACCGCCCGCTGGCGCCTGGCGCAGGACGCCGTCTTCGGTTCTAACCGGATGATCTTTGGCCTGGCCGGCCGTGACGCCACAAGCGCTCTGGTGGCCGTGGCGGATTTCGCCGACAACCAGACGCCCTATGCCGCCCGCCTTGTGATGCGCGACGCGACCCGCACAGTGGGACCCTACCTGTTGGGCGGCGCGACTGCGGCGCTGAGCCAGAAGCTGCCGCCGGCCAGCGCCACGCGGGGCTTCCTGGCCGAAGCCCGGTCGGGCGCCGAGGCCGAACTGCTGCCAAAGGGCGCGGCCGATGGCTGGGCCTTCCGCTTCCCCGCAGCCGCCGCCCAGGCCCTGGCCGAGCTGGATCCACGCGAGGCCGTGGCGATCGAGTTTATGTTCCCGGGCGAGCGTGTCCGCCGCGCCTATGTGGAAGTGGGCGACTTCGCGGCCGGCAAGGCGTTCCTGACGCTCGCCGCGCGCTGAGGACCGTCGGACCCATCGTGCACCTTGCCGCCGCGCGGACGTCAGCCTAACACCGGGCCATGTCCGTATCGTCGCCCCCGGAGGCGCCCGCGCCGCCCCCCTGGGCCGCGCTGTCGCTGATCGGCATCATCTTCTTCAACATGCTGGGCTTCGGGATCATCGTCCCGTTGCTGCCCTTCTACGCCGCCTCATTCGACGCCGAGCCTTGGGAGATCGCGCTGATCTTTTCAGCGTTCTCCATCGGCACGTTTTTCGGCGAGCCGTTCTGGGGCCGGCTGTCGGATAAGTATGGTCGCAAGCCGTTGCTGATCATGACCATCGCCGCCAACGGCCTCTGCTATCTGGCCCTGGCGTTCGCACCTTCCGCTGTGGCGGCGATCGGCATCCGCCTGCTGGGCGGCCTGTTCAGCGGCAACGGCTCGATCATTCAGGGCTACATCGCTGACGTGACACCGCCGGAGAAGCGCACCCGCTACATGAGCTACATGGGCGCAGCCTGGAATGTCGGCCTGATCGTGGGCCCCTTCATGGGCGGCGTCTTCGCGCGGCCGGGCGCCGGGCCCATCGGCTTCCAGTTGCCGCTGTTGATTTCCGCCAGCCTGTTCCTGGCCTCGGCGGTGTTCGTGGCTCTGATCATCCGCGAGAGCCGCCAGCGCGACCTCTCGGCCTCACATCAGCCCAACCGCTGGGCGGCCATGGGCGAGGCGTCCCGCCATCCCGTGATCGGGCCGCTGATGCTGCTCACGTTCATGGTCGGCTTCGCGTTCACAGGGGTGGAGTCGGTTTTCGGCCTCTGGACCGAGGCCCGATTCAGCTGGGGACCTCAGGAGATCGGCTGGGCTTTCGCCATCGTCGGTGTCGCCTCGGCGATCACCCAGATCTTCGTCACCGGCCCGCTGTCCGAGCGCTATGGTCAGGGCCGCATGCTGGCGATCGGCATGGCGGTGACAACCGTTTGTCTGTTGATGCAGCCCTTTTCGACCAGTGGGCCGATGACCATTGCGTTTCTGACCTTGAGCGCCATCGGTCAATCGGTGGCCTGGCCCAATGTCAGCGCGCTGATTTCTGAAACCGCCGATCCGCACCGCCAGGGCCAGATTCTGGGCCTGAACAACGCCATGGGCGCGCTCGCCCGCGTCGCCGGCCCCATGTGCGCCAACCTGACCTTCGCCGGCCTGAGCATCCACGCACCGTTCTTCATCGGCGCCCTGGTGGTCGCGCCAGCGATCCTGATCGCCCTGGCGGCCGGACGACGGGCGCAGGCGTGGCGGCAATCGCCGGAAGCCGGCCCGGATACGCCGTGACCGAAGCGCGACGGCGCCCACGCGCCCTTGCCATTTCTCCACCCTTCCCGTATTAGCCCGCCCCTTCGGAACCGCCTGGCCCCAAGGCATGCCAGGGCGGCTCATCAACACGACCAGAGGACGGGGTCTTCGGGCCCCGACGTGAAATGCCCAAACTGAAGACCAAGTCCGGCGTGAAAAAGCGCTTCCGGATGACGGCGTCTGGAAAGCTCAAGGCCGGCGTCGCCGGCAAGCGCCACCGCCTGATCAGCCACAACGCCAAGTACATCCGTCAGAACCGCGGCACCAAGGTGATGAGCGACGCTGATACGAAAATTATCAAGCTCTGGCTCCCCTACGGCCTCTAAGGAGAACTGACAGATGGCACGCGTGAAACGGGGCGTTGTCGCCCACGCCAAGCACAAGAAGGTTCTCGAACAGGCCAAGGGCTTCTACGGGCGCCGCAAGAACACCATCCGCACCGCCAAGGCGGCCGTGGACAAGGCCGGCCAGTACGCCTACCGCGACCGCAAGGTCCGTAAGCGCAACTTCCGATCGCTGTGGATCCAGCGGATCAACGCGGCGGCGCGGCTGGAAGGCTTCACCTACTCGCAGTTTATCCACGGCCTGGACAAGGCCGGGATCGAGATGGACCGCAAGGTTCTCGCCGACATCGCCGGCGCCGATCCCACCGCGTTCAAGGCCATCGCCGACAAGGTTCGCGCCGCGCTGGCTTGAGGCCCGGGATCAGCTGATCTCCAGAGCTTGAAGAGCCCCCCGGCCGAACCGCCGGGGGGCTTTTTCGTGGCCCCCTTCACCCTGCGAAGACCTTTGGCTAGGACACCCGTCCCATGACCGACCTCACCAAACTTCAGGCGGACCTCGCCGCCCGTATCGCTGACGCCGCCGACGTGGCGGCTCTGGAGGCCATCCGCGTCGAGGCCCTGGGCAAGTCGGGCTCGATCTCCGAACTGCTGAAGGGCCTGGGGCGCATGAGCCCGGACGAGCGCCGGGTCGAGGGACCCAGGATCAATGGCCTCCGCGACACCATAGCCGCCGCCATCACCGAACGCCGTGAGGCGCTGGAGACGGCCGCTCTCGACGCCCGCCTCGCCGCAGAACGCGTGGACCTCTCGCTCCCGCCGCCGCCCGAACGGCGCGGACGGGTGCATCCGACCATGCAGGTGCTGGACGAGATGATCGCGGTGTTCGCCGACATGGGCTTCTCGCTCGCCGAGGGGCCGGACATCGAGGACGACTTCCACAATTTCACCGCACTCAACTTCCCGCCAAAGCACCCGGCGCGGGAGATGCACGACACGTTCTGGCTGCCCGAGAACGAACGCGGCGAGCGGCGCCTGCTGCGCACCCACACCAGCCCCGTGCAGGTGCGCGTGCTGCGCCAGGGCCAGAACGGA
>NZ_JBILUK010000156.1:0-7445 GCF_044371015.1 Phenylobacterium sp. | reverse complement strand
GACCCGCTTTTCAGCTCGCTCAGCACCGCCAGCAGCGCCGCATGCTTCACCAGATCGGCGAAGTTTCCGGCGTGGAAGGCGTGCCGGTAGTTCATCTTGCCCCTTGGGGGCGGAGCGTGAGGCCCAGGCGCAGCGTGCGCGGCGCAGCATAGCTTTCGACGCCGTCCGCTGTCTCACCCGCCTCCAGTCGCGCATTGGTCAGGTTCTCAGCGGCAACCCACCAGGCGACGCCGGGCGCCGCCCGCCAGGTCGCCCGCACATCCACCTGCACGCCGGCCGAGAGCCGCCGGGTGTTGAGATCATCCTCGAACCGCGCGCTCTCGTAGCGGGCGTCCCCAGCGATCTCGAAAGCGGGCGTCGGGGTGACGATCAGTCCGGCGGTGACCGTCCAGCGCGGCGTCTGGGCCGGACGCTTACCGGTCAGCTGCGGCGCCGCCGCGCCGCCGTCGACTTTCGCGTCGGCATAGCTCAACGCCCCGCGCCAGCGCACCGCCTCGCCGCCGCCAAGAGCCTCCGCCTCCACGCCCCAGGCTTCGATTTCCCCGGCGTTCCGACGCTGGCGCAGCACCCCGCCAGCGGGGATGAAGCCCGCTGTGGGGAACGTGCCGGGCCCCGCGCCGATGGTCACATTGGTCACCGGGTCCTTCAGCCGGTTCCAGAACAGGCCGGCCGCCCAGGTCACGATGTCCGATCCGCCGATGCCGACCTCCAGCCCCTGCAGGGTCTCGGGTTTGAGCGCCGCATTCGCCTCGGTGATGTCGTTGCCGACCCGGAAGGGCCGGTGGAGTTCGTTCAGCGTCGGGGGCCGGAAGCCCGCATAGGCCGCGCCTCGGACATGGATCGCCTCGGACAGCGCATAACGCGCGCCCAGGCGGCCCGTCGGCGTGGTGTCCGAGCGGCCCGCCGGCCTCTGGTCGAGCGTCAGCGCGCCGTTCGCCCGGTCCCGCTCCTGGCGCAGCGCATCCCAGGCGCGCGTCCGATCCAGCCGCGCGCCACCGGTCAGGGTCAGCGCTCCCTCGGTCCACACGCCCTCGGCATAGGCCCCGAGGCTCAGGGTCTTGCCGCCCGCCACGCGATCCCGCGTGAAGGCCCCGGCGAGGAAGCGGAACCGTTCTCGCGTCTCTCCGTCCGCCGTCCGAAGGTCGGCGCCGACCTCCCAGGCCACCGGTCCATTCAGCCCCTGCCAGGCGGCGTTGGCGCCCCAGCCGGTCGCGGGCGTATCGTACTGGTCGTTGGCGGGGGTCGTGGTGGCGCGGTTGGCCGCCACCGCCACGCTGCTGTTCTCGAGGTCGCTGGTCCGCACCCAGCCCTGCAGCCGCCAACCGCCGACGCCCTCCGCCGCCGGTTGCGCCAATGTGGCCGTCGCCGAGAGCCCCGTGGCGTTCGACCGCGCGCCGATCAATCCCGCCTGTTGGTTGGCCTGATAGGCCGCCAGCCGCACCGCCCCGCGGGCGCCCGCCAAATCGCCCTGCCAGCGCACGGCCAGCGAGGCGTCATCGAGCCGCAACCGCGTGTCCGCCGCACCCTGTCGCGCGCCGCGCACCGGGTGATACCCCTCCGACCGTGATCCCGAGGCGACGACCATGAAGCCTCCGACGCCGGCGACCATCGCCGCCCGCAGGCTGTCCCGCTGGCCAACCGAGACCTCTGTCGCGCCGATCCCCTCGGGCGTCCCGCGCTCGGACAGCGCAACCACGCCGGTCAAGGCGCCGGCGCCATAGGGCCCCGACCCCGCGCCGCGCACAATCGTCGCGCCTTCAAGGGCCTCGGACGGCAGAGCGCTCCAGATCACCCAGCCGCCGAAGGGATCGTTCACCGGCGCGCCGTCCAGAGTCACCAGAGCGCGCCCCGCGCCGGAGGGGGCGATGGCCCGAAGCGACAGGCCCTGGGTCGTGGGGTTGGCCGCGCCGCTGCCCGTGCGGCGGAACAGTGAGACGCCCGGCGCCTGCTTCAGCGCCTCGTCGAGACGGCCGACCCGGGCGAGATCCGCAGCCTCGATGCGCACGGCGCTGAACGCCGCCTCGCCGCCCAGCGGGGCCAGCCGGGGCGCAGTCACGACCACGACCTCGACATCAGGGGTCGGCGGCGGCAAATCCGGCATATGCTCACAAGGTCCCAGGTTCGGGGGTGAGGGCTAAAGCCCGTCGTGGAGAGGTGCAATGTCGAAAGTCGCGGTGGTCACCGGCGCAGGCAGCGGCATCGGGCGCGCTGTTTCTCTGGCTCTCGCCGGCGCGGGTTGGCGCGTGGCGCTGGCCGGACGCCGCGCCGAGGCCCTTCAGGAGACCCTCGCCAGCGGACCGCCAGGCTCCATGCTCTCCGTTCCGACGGATGTCTCCGACCCGGCTCAGGTGGAAGCGCTGTTCGCCAAGACCGTCGCCACGTTCGGCCGCGTGGACCTCCTGTTCAACAACGCCGGGTCCGGCGCTCCGCCCATCGAGATCGACGAGCATGACATCGGCCACTGGCGGCGCGTGGTCGACGTCAATCTGACAGGCGCGTTCCTGTGCACCCGCGCCGCCTTCGGCCAGATGAAGCGCCAGGATCCGAAGGGCGGCCGGATCATCAACAACGGCTCGATTTCGGCCCATGCGCCGCGGCCCCGCTCTATCGCCTATACGGCCACGAAGCACGCGATCACTGGGCTCACGAAATCCACCGCGCTCGATGGCCGCGCCCACGACATCGCCTGTGGCCAGATCGACATCGGCAACGCGGCCACCGAAATGACCGCCCGCATGTCCAAGGGCGTTCCCCAACCGGACGGATCACTCAGACCCGAGCCGGTGATGGACGTCTCCGCCGTCGCCGACGCCGTGCTCTACATGGCCGGCCTGCCGCTCGACGCCAACGTGCCCTTCATGACCGTGATGGCCACCAAGATGCCGTTTATCGGACGGGGTTAGGTTATCGCTCCACGGTGTTTGTCTAGGACATGTGGGGCGGATCACTTATCTTTTGCGCAGTACCTGCCTCTGACGACCGCTTGGAATGGTGCGCTGCACAATTTTTTGTCCATGACATGGCAAGCCCCTTGCGATCTAAGCGGTGTTCACTAACTGAGCGGAGCACCGCCGGACATGACGCCAAGATCATGCCGCGCAACGAGGAAGCGACCAGGACCGGCTCGACGCAAACCATCGAGGCCCATCATGATCCGCACGCTCGCACTCGCGCTCGCCACGAGCGCCCTCATCGCCGCTCCGGCTGCGGCCGGCACGGCCACGCTCAACATCGCCGGCAAGACGCCCGAGCAGGTCGCAAAGGCCGTCTGGACCGCCGCGCAGACCACCTGCCGCAAGGAAGCGCTGTTCATCAGCGTGATCGAGGCGCATCGCGTGTGCGTGGTCAGCACCTATCGCGCGGCGATGTCGCGTTCCAGCAACCCGCAACTGGTCGCTCTGGCCAATACGTTCCCGGAATCCTGATCGATTGGCCGGAGGGCGCTCCCAGAGGGGCGCCCTAACCCGCCACGTCGGTGAACACCGGCGCGCGCTGCTCCATCGAGGCCCTGACCGCCTCGACCTGGTTGGGTGAGCCGATCAGCACGGTCTGCTCGGCGCTCTCAGCCTTGAGGATCGCATGCTGGTCGCCCTCGAGCGCCAGGTCGAGCAGCCGTTTGGCGGCGCGGATGGCGTGGGGGTTGCGACCAGCGACCTCTTTCGCGAAGGCCAGCGCCTCGGCGCGCGGGTCCTCGCAGACGCGCGTGGCCATGCCGATCCGGCCCGCTTCCTCGCCCGAGAAGATACGCCCGGAATAGGTAAGTTCGCGCGCCACGTCGTCGCGCACCAGGCCGCGCATCAGCACAATGCCCGCCATGTCGGGCACCAGGCCCCACTTGATCTCCAGCACCGAGAGCTTGGCGTCGGGCGTCACGAACCGCATGTCGGGCCCCAGCGCCAGCTGGAAGCCGCCGCCGAACGCCACGCCGTGCACGGCCGCAATCACCGGAACCGGGATCTCGCGCCAAACCATCACGGCATGCTGGGCGTGATTGGAGCCGCCCGCCGTTCGATTGGCCGTCACCAGATTGCCGCCGGTGCTGCTCTGTCCGCCCGATCGCTGGCCAGAGGCCATGGCGGCGAAGTTGGACGTGTCGAGCCCGGCGCAGAACGCCCGGCCTTCGCCCGACAGCACCACCGCCCGCACCGAGGGATCGGCCTTCAACCGTTCTCCGGTCTCGACCAGCGCGGCGAACATGGCGTTGTCCAGCGCGTTCATCTTGTCGGTCCGGACCAGCCGCACATCGGCCACGCCGTCCGTCATCTCCACCCGAACCCGGTCGTTCATCTGATTGTCCTCCTAGCGGCGAGCCAGCACATAGCCGGCGCGCGGAAAATGCACGTGATTTACATCCAGCTCGCCGCATTCGCGGGCGATGGTGATGCGGTCGCGGGTGAGGCCCACCAAGGTTCCGACAATCGGGTCGCGGCCATAGTCATCCGCCATCACCACGACGGCCTCGCCGCTGCTCAGGCCCGAGGGATCATCGGCCGCCACGCCGGCCGGATCGGCGGGCGTGCTGGCGTTGGCGATCCGCACCGCCTCGCCGGGCGCCATCTCGTGGCGCTTGCCATGACCGATGGCGCGCACCCGGCCGGCCCAGGCCCGCGTCCGATCCAGCCCGCTCAGCAAGCCGTCCGCAACCTTGGGCGCGGCGCCCTGGGCCCACCAGACATTCATCCAGGCCGCCACGTCGGCCAGCGACGGCGTCGCACCGCCGAGCCAGTCCGACCCCTCCAGGCCCTCTTCCACCCAGGCCGCATAGGCGCGCCACTGGGCCTTGGCGAAAGGCGCGGCGGCCTTCATGCCTTCGATGTCGAACGGCCGCCCCGAGAGCTTCTCCCGGTCGGCGATGAATTCCTTGGGCACGGCGGCGCCCATCTCGGCGAAGATCGCCGCCACGCTGGCCTGGAACCAGATGCGGTCGGCCCAAAGGTTCACCGCCCAGTCCGCGCCGCGCACCATGGGCGGTGTCGGATGGCGCCGTTCGATCTCGGCCAGGATCACCTGGCTGTCGCAATAGACATCGGCCCCGATCTGCATCACCGGAATCCGCCGATAGCCGCCGGTCAGCGGGATCAAGTCGGGCTTGGGCATGATCACCGGCTGGATCACCGAGGCCCAGTCGAGCCCCTTCACGCCCAGCATGAACCGAACCTTCTCCGAGAAGGGCGAAGAGTCGTAGTGGTGAAGGATGATGCCGCTGGTCATCGGTCGGGCCCTGCCGCCCCGCGGGGGCTTTCGGTGCTAACCTAAGGCCAACGGGGGCCGCCGCAACGGCGCCCTCGCGTAAGCCCTGGCGCGGATTGTGCAACCGAGAGGGGAGATCGCTTGCGTCGATCTCTCCGGGACCTTCAATTCGGCGAGTCCATGGCCGCCACAATCCATCCCCTGCGCCCGCCGCACGATCCGGACGCCCAGATCCTCGGCATGCTGGGCGACGCTATCGATCCGGCCGACGATGGCCAGGGCGGCGCGCCCATCACCCTGCCCGCTCAGGCCTTGGCCGCAGCGGGGTTCGATGCGAGCGGCGAACTGAGAGCCGGAGACCGCCTGTTTCTGGACTGGTTCGCCTCCGAAACCGCCAGCGAGGTTGTCGCCGACTGGCTGACGCGCGGTGAGCCGATGAGCCTGGCGCCCATAAGGACGCGTGACGGCGTCGCCACCGTCCTGCTGCTCGCCCGGCGCGAGGCGGCGGCCGGCTGGCGGTTGCCGGCGGGCGCAGCGCTTCAACCCGGCGCGGCCGTTGTGGCCCTCGCCTATCGTCCGTTCGCGGTGCGGGAGCTTGCCGAGCGGGCGCTCACAAGCTGGCGACTGACCCCGGTCGAGGCCCGGGTCGTCCAGGGCCTGATTTCCGCCGGAGATCTGATCGAAGGCGCCCGCCGCGCCGCGACCGGCTATGAGACTGCGCGCAAAGCCCTCAAGAGCGCGCTTCGCAGGGCCGGCGCGACCCGTCAGGCCGATCTGGTCCGGCTGCTGCACGCTGCGGTCGGGGGCGGCGACCTGCATCTGGCCCAGGCGCCGCTGCTGCGGGCCGCGCTGGGGCTGTCGGATCGCGCCGCCGGCGCGTCGGTGCTGCTGGCTTTGGGCCTCACCCGCGCGGAGGCCGCCGCCACCCTGCGGATCAGCGAGCATGCCATCAAGGATGAATTGGCCGTCGTGTTCGGGCGCTTCGGCCTGGGCAGCGTCACCGACCTCGCCCGCCTGACCACAGAAGCCATGGTGCTGCTGGGAGTCGCGGGCAACCGGAACCTGACGCTCGGCGCCTCTTGGAGCGCGCTCCGCCCCTTGCGGTTCGTGGGGCGCGCGGATGGCTCCGGCCGCATCGCGCTCTCGGACTTCGGCCCGGCCAGCGGCGCGCCCGTGCTTTTGTTCCACAGCGCGGTGACCGGCGCGCTCCTCGACCGGGGCCTGGTACGCGCGCTCCATCGGCAGGGATTCCGGCCCATCGCCGTCGAGCGTCCAGGCTTCGGCCTGACGGACCCTGCCGTGGGAAATCCGGACGAAGTTGCTGTCGCCGACATCGTCGACATCCTGGATGCCCTGAAGCTGCGCGCCGTCCGGATCCTGGCGCGCGGGGGCGAGGATACCGCGCTGCGCTTCGCGGCCGCCTACCCGGACCGGATGGCGCACGCCGTCCTGATCAATCCCTTCACGCCCTATGCGCTGGACACGCGACGCGACGGCTACATGAACGCGATGAAGTGGCTGATGGCCCGGCAGCCGGCCATGATCGAGGCGGTCGCCCGCTTCCTGGCCCCCCGGCTCGATCCGCGCACCACCGAGCAACTCGTCCGGCGCTCGCTGGCCTCCAGCGCCGCAGACACCGCCGTTCTCGGCCATCCGACTGTGCTGGAGGACTATGTGGAGTCCGCGCGCCTTGTGGCGCTCCGCGAGACCGCCGGTTTCGTGCACGAACAGCGCCGCTATCTCACCTGGACCCCCTCGCCGCTGCCCAGCGGCGCCCGCTGGACCCGCATGATCGGCGAACAGGATGTCCTCTACCGCCCGGGCGACGCCGAGGCCGTCTGGCAGACCGCGCTGCCCGGCCACCGCGTGATCCGCCGCTCGGACGCCGGTCGAATGCTGCACGCCTCACATCCCGACCTGGTGGCCGAGGCCCTGGTCGACGGTCCAGTCAGATGAAGCTCTGCTAGTGGATAGAGCCTGACACTTGGCCCCGAATGAACGCCCAAAGCGGACGTTGCGAACGACGGCGATGGGGGGAAACCGGACCATAGTACCGGCTCCTTCGCGTCCACGATTGGCCATGAACTGCGATACATGTACCCTGCGATTATCGGACCATCGAAGGGTTTACGGTCAATCAGGTGACGACAGACGATCAGGCCAATCGCGCGCTACGCCCTGCAGTTATTCTGTGGGCGTTTTCCGGCCTCATTGGCATCCCTGCCGCGGTCTATTTCGACCTGCTGGGTGGCTGG
>NZ_JBILUK010000155.1:0-7505 GCF_044371015.1 Phenylobacterium sp. | reverse complement strand
GGTCGGGCCAACCATCGCCTGGACGAGCCCAGCCACGCCATCTTCGTGCCCGCCAACCGGTTTGAAGTGCTGGAGTGCCAGGCGGCCCGCGAGGCCATCGCAGAGAACCGGCTGGACGGCGACCCCCCGCGCATCGGCGCGCTGGACGTGCTGGCCCAGCACATCATGGCCTGCGCCTGTTCCGAACCGTTCCACGCGGCGGCGCTCTACGAGGAGATTACCGCGTCAGGCCCCTATCGCGACCTCGCCTGGGAGGATTTTGAGGCGACGGTCGATTTCGTCTCGACCGGCGGCTACGCGCTCAAGGCCTATGATCGCTTCCGTCGGATCGTGCGCGGCCCTGACCAGCTCTGGCGCGTGCGCGACGCCCAGACCGCCCAGAGGCATCGTCTGAACGCCGGGGCGATCATCTCACCGGCCATGCTGGCCGTGCGCTACGCCGGGCGCGGCGGCCCAAATGGCGCCAGGGGGGCCGGCCGCAAGATCGGCGAGATCGAAGAAGGCATGCTGGAGATGCTCGATCCCGGCGACACCTTCGTCTTCGCCGGCCAGACCTGGGCTCTGCAGGCGGTGACCAATCTCGACGTGCTGGTTCGGCCGGCCAATGATCGCGACGCCAAGATGCCCTCGTGGGGTGGCTCGAAGTTCGCGCTCTCCACCTATCTGGCCCGGCGCGTCCGCCAGTTGATGTTCGACGAAGCGCACTGGCCGGTGCTGCCGCAGGACGTGCAGGAATGGCTGGCGGCCCAGAAGGCGCGGTCGCGGATTGTGGCCGAGGACGAGATGCTGCTCGAGACCTTTCCGCGCGGCAAACGCCGGTTCCTTGTCTGCTACCCCTTCGAAGGCCGTCTGGCGCACACCACGCTCGCCATGCTCCTGACCCGCCGTCTGGAGCGCAGCGGCGTCGGGCCGCTCGGCTTTGTCTGCAACGACTATGCGCTGGCGATCTGGTCGCTGGAACCGATGGACGGGCTCGATTTCGCCGAGCTGTTCGATCAGGACATGCTGGGTGACGATCTTGAATCCTGGCTCCAGGAGAGCTTCATGATGAAGCGGGCCTTCAAGGGCTGCGCGATCATCGCCGGGCTGATCGAACGGCGCTTTCCCGGCGCCCAGCAGAAGACGGGGCGGCAGATCACCTTCTCCACCGACCTGATCTACGACGTGCTGCGGCGACACCAGCCGGACCACCTGCTGCTGCGCTGCGCGAGGACCGATGCGGCGTCGGGCCTGATCGATGTGGCGCGCCTCGGCGACCTGCTGGCGCGCATCAAGGGCCGTATCCGCCATGCGGCGCTCGATCGGCTTTCGCCTTTCGCGGTGCCGATGATGCTCGAGCTTGGGCGAGAGCGCAGTCCTGGAGGCGCGGGCGACACCCTGCTGGCCGAGGCTGAGGCCGACCTGATCGCGGAAGCCCTGGCATGAGCGCGCTGACGGCGCCGCCCACTCCGGCGTTCGCCGCGAGCCCCTGCGGCGGGCTGGCGGCGCCGCTGGCCGGCGCGGAGGTGGTGATGCGGGCCTCCGGGGCCCTTTGGCTGCCGAACGCGCGCGCGCTGCTCGCCGCGGATCTGCACCTGGAGAAGGGCTCGGCCTACGCCCGGCGGGGTCAGATGCTGCCGCCCTATGACACGCACGATACGATCTCGCGGCTGGAGTCCGAGATCGCCGCGCTCGATCCGGTCATCGTCGCGCTGCTGGGCGACACGTTCCACGACTCCGGCGCTGAGGGTCGTCTCTGCGCTGACGAAGCCAGTCGCCTGTCAGCCGTCGCCCGGGGCCGCACCCTGGTCTGGATTGTCGGCAATCACGACGTCGACGGTCCCAAAGCCCTGCCCGGCGAGGTCGTCGACACCCTTTCCCTCGCAGGCCTGATGCTGGGGCACGAGCCCACGCCCGGTCCGTCGCCGGGCGAGATCGCCGGCCACCTGCACCCGGCCGCCCGGGTCGCCGCCCCAAGGGGGACCATCCGACGACGCTGTTTCGTCACCGACGGGTCGCGGATGATCCTGCCGGCCTTCGGAGCCTTCGCCGGCGGACTCAATGTCCGGGATCGCGCCTTCGCCGGCCTCTTCGTCCGACCCCCGCTGGTCGGCGCCCTGGCGACAAACCGCGTCCGCGCCATCGGCTGGAAGCGCTGCGTGGGCGACTGAGCGGCCTGATCCGCCTTACGCGCTCAGAATCTTCTCAAGCGCCACGGCCAGCGAGATGCAGGCCGCCGCCGTCGCCGTGGTCGACAGCACGGGATACCGAGAGGGCGTGTCCGGCGTCTGATGGTCGAACAACCACTGGAGCATGAACGCCGCCAGGAAGCCGCCCAACAGCCACTCATCCGGCGCGCGCCCGCGTGACAGCAGGATCACCCAACCGGCCACAGCGCAGGTCGCGGCGAACGCCTGTCGCACCCAGCGCGGATTGGGCTCGCGGGTCTCCAGGCCCCACTTCACGCCGCCCAGGAACGAGAGCGAAACCGCCGCCCACTCCAGCAGCATCGTCAGGGTCGGTTTCGCCAGATGGTCCGGCCCATAGGCGTACAGGCCCGCAGTGACCGGAAACGGCGATAGCGCGATGAGCGCGATGATCCAGAGCGGTGCCGGTATCGTTTCCGATTTTCTGGAGGATCGCACGTCGTCCATGGGCGATCAGTCTCTCCGGAACACCGCCGAGGCCGCCCAGCCCGCCGCAAGCGCGAAAGCCATGGAGGCCAGACCATATGACCATGGCCCTGAATGCGCCCAAACGTAAAGAGCCCGCTCCAACCCCACCTTTTCCACGGTCAGGGCGCGAACCTGGCGCGAGACGGGGCGTCCGTCCTGGAACAGCAGGACCTCGGCCTGGTAGGTTCCGGTCGGGGCGCCGGCCGGCAGATCAATCTCCGCCCGAAACAGGCCCCGGTCCACGAACCGCACGCCCCGGGCGTCCTCGCGATACAGCCCCGCCGCCTGCTTCAGTCGCACCACGGCGCGCCGCCACACGTAGTAGTCCTCGCCTAGACGGCTCACCACCACGTCGCGGACGCCATAGCGCGTCTCCACTCGCTGTTCCGCCGGCGCATTGATCTTCAGGTGGTCAACCCCGGCGCCCAGCCGACGCAGCACGCTGAACGTGGCGATCTGATCCAGCGGTCGGTTGGCGGCGGCGCGGTAGAACCCCGGTGCGCCTTCGAAGATGACCGGACGGCTGTTGAGCCAAAGGCCGAACACCCGCTGCTTGCGCGTCAACCTCACCGGCCGTTCGGGCCCGCGCACGAGCACCACAACGTCGCTGGGCCGAGCCGCCGCGTCGAAGACCGCGCCATAGAGCACGATCCTGGCGCCCCTGAAATCGGCGGCGACCTTCACATGCGTGTCGGTGAGGGCCGCCGACACCACCGGCGCCTGAGCCTGGGCCGGGCCGCCGAGACCGAGCCCCAGTCCAAGTCCGAGCAGCGCGCGCCTCATCCGCCGGCCCCGGTCAGCATCAGGAACGGCTCGTCGGGCGCCAGGAACAGGCCGAGTCCCATCCGCAGGCCGACAAACAGCACGATCACCGCCAGGACAGCCCTGAGTTCCTCGGCGCGGAACCGGGTCGAAGCACGCGCGCCGAACTGCGCGCCCACGATCCCGCCGATGATGAGCAAAGTCGCCAGCATCACGTCCACGGTCTGGTTGCGTCCGGCCTGCAGCACGCCGGTCAGAGCCGTGGTGATGATGATCTGAAACAGGCTGGTGCCGACCACCACGCCCGCCGGCATCCGCAGCAGATAGATCATGGCCGGCACCAGGATGAACCCGCCGCCGACCCCCATGATCGCCGACAGCACGCCCACCAACCCGCCCAGCGCCAGTGGCGGGATGATGCTGATATAGAGCCTGGAGCGGGGAAACCTCACCTTCAGCGGCAGGCCATACAGCCAGATAGGTCGACGGTCGCGATGCGGCGGATCCGCCTCCCCGCGCCGGCGCCGCAGGATCGCGCCCAGGCTCTCCACAAGCATCAAGCCGCCGATGACGCTCAGGAACAGCAGGTAGGAGACCGACACCACGAGTTCGGCCTGTCCGGCCAGCCTCAGCCAGCGGAACAGTTCGACCCCTGCGAAGGCGCCGACCACCCCGCCCGCCGCCAGCACCATCCCCATTCGCCAGTCGACGGCGCGTCGACGGCGATAGGCCATCACGCTCGACATCGATGAAGCGGCCACGTGGTGGGCCATGGTCGAGACCGCCACGGCCGGGGGAATGCCCAGGAACACCAGCATCGGGGTCATCAGGAACCCTCCGCCGATGCCGAACATGCCCGAGATGAAACCCACCAGCGCGCCCAGCGCGATCACCAGCGGCGCATTGACCGAGACTTCGGCGATGGGGAGGTAGAGGTCCAACGCCCCAACCTAGGTTGTCACCGACGCGCCGCCGGGCTCGTCGTGAGGTCTGCCTGATAGGCGTTCAGCGCCAGCCGGTAGGCGTCATTGGGTCGCCCATCGACCGGACCGTCATAGTATCCGAGGCGCAGCAGGACGATCTGCGTCTGGCGGACATTGAGCGAGGGCGAGGGCTCGCGCGCCACAGCCGGCGTGGGCCGCGGCGTGGCGGCCGCGGGCTGGCCAGGCTTGGCCGTTGCGGGCTCCAGCGTCGCCAGCGCCTTCTTCGCCTCGGCGTCGCCGCGCGCGGCGGCCAGACGGAACCAGTAGCGGGCCTGGGAGACATCCCGCGCCACCCCGGTTCCGGACTGATAGACGAGCCCCAGGTTGTACTGACTCTCCACGATCCCGGCGGAGGCGGCCCGGCGGAACCAGTCGATGGCTTGGACCAGGTCCTGCACGCCGCCTTCGCCGCGGAACAGATAGACGCCCAGATTGTGCATGGCCCGCGGTTCGCCCGCCTCGGCCGCCAGCGCCGTCAGCTTGCGCGCCTCGACTGGATCGCGGCTGAGACCCGCCTCGCCCGCATCGTAGAGCTGAGCGAGATAGAGCCGCGCCTGGGAATGCCCCGTCCCGGCCAGCGCCTGAAGCCGCGCAACGGCGCCCTGCTCACCCGCTTCGACATCGGCCCGCACCCGCTCGAAGGCCGGAGCCTCGCCCAGAAGGGCGGGTGTCGCGCGGGCCATGGCGGCGCGAGGCGCAGCCGGAACCGCGGGCGCAGCGGTTTCGGTCCTGGACGACTCCCCATCCTGCATCAGGGTCAGACCGGCTGCGCCCATGCTCAGGAAAGCCGCCCCGCCGGCGATCATCAGCGCCGTCTGCAGGGTCGAGTTCGGCGTCCGGCGCGGCTTCGAGCCGAACCCCTGGAAGAAGCGTCCGGTCGCGGCGCGCGTTCCGAACCCGGTGCGGACACGTCCCGTCGGGGCCGCGCTGCTGTCTGGCGCAGTCTGGGCGGCGCGGGCCGCGGCGCGCGCGCGCTCGATCACCTCGCGCGTCGACAGTCCGTCGGCGCGCGGCGATTCGAAGAGCTCATCGTCGGCGGTCTGATCGATCGGCTCAAAGGCCTCGGAAGACGCGGTCTCGGGCACGTCCAGATCCAGCCGCCGCCAGGGCGGGTCGATCACATCGGCCTCGGTATCGGTCTCGGCCCGCGGTTCCGCCGCCGGACTCAGGTCAGATGGAAGCTCGGGCTCCGGCGCGGGCGGCGGACCCAGGGTCGCCAGCGTGTCGGCGTCGATCCGCGGCGGCGGCTCCACCTTGGTCTGGAGCGGGAGGGGCCCGGCCGCCGCTTCGGGTTCCCCCGCCGGCGCCTTCTCCTCCGACTGCGCCAGCCGGACGTTCAGCGTCTCGGCGACCCGGGCCAGCTCAGCGTTCAGTCTCTCGAAGGATTGCGCTTGAACCTGCTCACCGCGCGCCAGCCGCAACTCCACGGCGCCGGCGATCCGGGCCACCTCGGTCCCCACCTGGTCGATGGCGGTGGCGCTACGGTCGTCGACCTCGGTCAGTTTGCGGCTGACGGCCTCGGCCATGGCCAACACCTGGCGGCCGATGGCTTCGACCGCGCCCACGGCCCGCGCCTCCACCGCCCGCACGTCGCGGGTCAGATCATCGAGTCGCGCGTCCAGCGCGCCGGGCGCCAGGGTGGCCAGCCGTTCGGCCAGTTCGCGACGTTCCGCCTCCACCTGTTGGGTCAGGGTTCGGGCCAACGCCTCGAAGCGACGCTCAGCCGCCTCTGCGCCCCCGCGCTCGGCCGCCGCCACCCGGCGATCCAGGCCCTCTAGCGCATGGGTCAGGTTGTCGAGCGCGCGGCCCGTCGCCGCCTCGGCCGCTTCCAACCGGTCGCCAAGTCGCGCAAGCGCGCCCTCCGAGGTCGGTTCCATCGGCGCCGAACGCGTACGTTCGATCACCTCAATCCGTGCGGCGGCCCCACGCAGCGCATGCTCAACACCCTGGATCGCCAGGCCGGTCCGGGTCTCCGACGCCTCGAGCCGCTCGGCCAGCCAGTCGAGCGCTGCGGTCGACGCGCCGCCTTCGGTCACGGGATTGACGGGACTGGTGCGCAGGCGGGGCCGATCCAGCCGGTGCGCCGCCCGAGCCATCTGGCTCTCCTGCGTCACTTCATCCGGGGTGTCGTCTTCGAGGATCACCTGGTTCAGCCAGGCGCCCAGGGTCAGACCGGAACGGCGGGCATGGTTTTTCGCGACCTCTCGGGCCTTGGGGTCAATCCCCTTAACGCTCCAGGGGGTCCCCGCGCTCATCGCGAATCGTTACTCCCGCCGAACTTTGACGCTATCGACCGATTCCTGGGGTGTAAACGAAACCTGAATACCAGATGTGGGGTGGCTAACGCCTTCCTGTGGATGAGCCTGCGGGCTTGGACTATCCCGGCGCCATGGACGTCCTGACCAGTCTCGCTCTCGCGGCCGCTTTCGCCGGCCTCGCCGTCTTCGCGGGCTGGCTCGGAGCGAAACCGCCGGACTTCAGGCGCGGCCCTCGCATGATCCCCTGGCGTCCGATCATGGTCGCCGCCGCCACGGTAGCCATTCTGTTGATCATCCAGGCCGAGCGCGCGGCCGGGTTCGTTCCGCCCGGACGTTGAACTGGCGATGGTGGCCGCAATTGCGGATTACCGGCATATTGCGCGAGACGCGCCCTGACTGGCCCGCAGGAGTTCGCCGATTCGATGTCCGTCACACCTGATGACCAAGCTGAGCCCGGTTCCGGCTCGTTCTGGGATCCGCTCGCGAACTGGCCCAATGACGACATCCTGCTGACCAAGCCGGCGCGGGCCAGCCTGCGCGCGCGAAACATGCGCAGTCTCCGGGTCTTGGACTGGCCCGAGTTGCGCGCCCAGTTCACCCGCTATGAGGGCCCGGCCACCCAGAACGCTCGGCGCAGCCGCTGGCTGGGCGCCATCGACCATGCGGCTCGGGCGCAGTGGCTCGCCAACCGGTTCTGGACGGAACGGATGCGCGCGCTCTACTTCCAGACCCTGGTCAACAATCTCGGTCTCGTCGCCGAGGCCATGCGCAGCGACTCGGCGCTGGGCGAGTGGAAGCTGCTCCGGGCGCGCGCTCTGGCCGCAATGCCGACGCCGAGCGACGTGACC
>NZ_JBILUK010000202.1:0-5890 GCF_044371015.1 Phenylobacterium sp. | reverse complement strand
GCAGCTCGGCGGAACGCCGAATGGTACGAGGCGCAAGCCGAAAAATCGAAGGCCGTTCTTATGGAGGCTGAGCGCGCCAAGTCGGAATTCGAGCGCGCCAATGGCATCCTGCTACAAGACGACAAGGTGGATATCGACAGTGCGCGCTTGGCGGCGCTTGCTTCACAGGGCGGCGCCCCAGTGTTTGCCCCGGCGGCGGCGGCGGCCCCATCCGCACCGATGCTGGCGGCCGTTGAAGCCGAGTTGGGTGAGGCCTCCAAGGTCTTGGGTCCCAATCACCCGACCCTTCAGTCCTTGAGGACGCGTAAAGCAGTTCTCGAAAACCAAGTCGCCCAGGAGCGCGCGGCCGCCAACAATTCCGCTAGCGCTGCCGTTAGCGCTGCGCGCGCGACGAGCGGCATGCTTGAGGCGCAAAAGGCAAAGGTCATGGGTCAACGCGAGCAGGTCGAGCGCCTACGGCTAATGCAGGATGAGATCGACCTTCGACGCGACCAGTACAACAAGGGAGTCGCTCGCGCAGCGCAACTGCGTCAGGAGGCGGAGGTTGCGGAAGCTGGAGTTGTACCGCTCTCTGCTGCGGTGACTCCGCAGGAACCGGAGTTTCCGAAAAAAGGGGTCATTGTTCCCGCAGCGTTGTTTGGAGGCATTGGCTTGGGCGTTGTCATCGGGCTGGTGTTGGAACTCATCGGAAGGCGTGTACGCAGTGCCGATGACTTGGCCGTTTCCATCAAGGCACCTGTTTTGGCCGTGGTGCGCGGTGAACCCAAACCTATCAAAACAAGCTTCAAGATGCCGAAGCTCCGACGGGGACCGCGGGTCGCGATGGCCGGGACGGGCGAGAAATGAGCGCGATGTCTGATGCGGTTGTGAGACAGGCTGCGCCACTAGATTCAGCGGCCCTGCTTGGGGACCCAATGAGCCACGAGTTTTCGCCACATCTCGTGACGCTGGTGGGCGATAAGCCCTACGAGGCAGAAGCTATACGGACTATTCGTACCCACATCATCGCCCGACATATGCGCGATGGTCGGCGCGGATTGGCGGTTTGCGCCGCGACCGCAGGGGTGGGATGCTCTTTCACGGCGGCCAATTTGGCGGTGTCAATGGCTCAGGTCGGTGTGTCCACGCTACTAATCGACGGTAACCTCCGCGAGCCTCAGATTGAACTGTTCATCCGTCCTCCCGGACTAGCCGATGGCGTGCGCCAGTGCGTCGCCGACGAGGGCCTGCCGAATAGCTACTTACATGCGGAGGTCATCCCCAACCTTTCGGTGCTCTATTCCGGGGGCGTGGCGCCCAACGCCCAAGAGTTACTGGGTGGCGCCCCATTCCGATCGATGATCGAGCGGTGTCTACGCGATTTCGAGATGACGATCGTTGACACGCCGCCGCTAAGTCAGTGCGCGGACGCGCTGCGTATCGCAAGCATGATTGGCTACACCCTGGTGGTGGCTCGAACAAATGTGAGCAAGTCGCGGGATCTCGCGGCGTTGGCGCAGCAATTGCAGGAAGATGGAGCCCGCGTGGTGGGCACAGTGCTGAACGAGGTCTGAGCGTGACGGTAGCGGTGGAGTCTGACGCGGGGCGACCGCGACTGCCGAACGCGGGCCAGTTGGTACTGGCGTTGGCAGTGCTTGTTTTGGCGGCCCCGACGCTTTATCGCCTGGGCACCCAGGTCTGGTCAAAGGAGATCGGCGCCCACGGTCCTATTGTGCTGGCGACCGGCGCCTGGATCCTCTGGCGCGAAATCCCGGCCATGCTCAAGGAAGGACGGACAGGCCATCCCGTTCTGACGTTCTTTGGGGCCGTTGTGTCGCTGGCGATCTATGTTTTCGGTCGCGCCTACGATCTGATTAGTTTGGAAGCGGCGGGGCTCTACGGCTTCGGTTTGTCGCTACTGCATGACCGTTTCGGCGTGCGGACCCTCCTCAAGAACTGGTTCCCGTTGTTGTATCTTGGCCTCCTGTTGCCCCTGCCGGGCTGGATGCTGGATGAGTTCACGGCGCCGCTAAAGCTGTTCGTCTCGGTGATATCCGGGGAGATCGCCTTGCTGCTCGGCGTACCCTTGGTGCGGGAGGGCGTGACAATGACCGCCGGCCCATACCAGATGCTGGTAGAGGATGCCTGTTCAGGACTGAACTCCTTGATCGGGCTGGTCGCAATTACGCTGTTTTATGTTTACCTTCTAAGGAACGCAGGCTGGCGATACTGCCTCTTTCTGCTAGCGCTGATCATCCCCGTGGCGGTTGCGGCCAATGTCATCCGGATCGTATTCCTGATCCTTCTCACCTACAACTTCGGCGACGCTGTGGGACAAGGCTTCCTGCATGTATCGGCGGGCCTGTTTCTTTTCGCTCTGTCGCTGGGCCTGATGTTTGCGATCGACAGCCTGGTCTCAAAGGTCTGGCCAGGCGCCAAAGCCGGTAGGCTCGCATGATCCGGCGGAGAGAAGTCATCTTGACGGGGTTGGGCCTATCTGCGCTGGGCGCAGCGGAGGCCCTTCGGCCGAGAAGCAAACTCAAGCTGCTCAAGGCTGGTGGCTCGATCGAGGCCGCGCTGCCTCGGGAGTTTGGACCCTGGGTTTCTCATGAGGCCAACCTCGTCAATCCGGCCCAGGCAGGAAGACTTGCTCAGGGCCTCTATAGCGAAACGGTGCAGCGAGCGTACTTCAACGAAACGACCGGCGATGAGGTTTTCGTCCTGGCGGCCTATGGCGACACCCAGAGCGACCTCCTGCAACTTCACCGTCCCGAAAGTTGCTATCCCGCCGTTGGGTTCGAGTTAAAGATGAGCGAAGCAACCCAGATTCCGTTGGGCCGCAACCGAATTCCAGGGCGGCGGGTGATCGCTACCATGGAGACCCATTCCGAGAACATTATCTACTGGACGAGGCTCGGTGAGCGCCTACCTCAGAGCGCCGGTGATCAACGGGACGCGCGTCTGCTGAACGCGATCGATGGATTCGTTGCTGATGGAATTCTACTCCGTTGTTCCGCGATCGGAGAGGCCCCCCCAGCATTTGCACTGCTTGAGCGCTTTATACCGCAATTGCTTTCGGCCACGCCGAGAGACCTCAGGCCCGCGTTGGTGGGTACGGATCTGGCCCGCAGGATCGCTTAGTGGCGGAGCCTCGCGTTAGCGTCATCATCCCACACTACCAGGACCTGCAGGGTCTTGAGCTGTGCCTCTCGCGCCTGGAGGCTCAGACATTTCCGGCTAGTGATTTGGAGATCGTCGTCGCTGACAACGCCTCGCCTTGCGGTCTCCCTGCAGTCAAGGCTGTGGTAGCGGGGCGCGCCCGTGTTGTGGTCTGCACAGAGAAGGGCGCCGGCCCTAACCGCAACGCCGCCGTGGCTGCGTCGCGTGGCAAGATCCTGGCGTTCATCGATTCTGATTGTCAGGCGGAACCGGGGTGGCTCGCGGCCGGTGTGGACGGCTTGGATCGGTTTGGGCTTGTGGGGGGGCGGGTGACCGTGCTGGTTGCCGATCCTGCAAGGATGACTGGCGCAGAAGCCTTCGAGGCAGTATTCGCCTTTGATTTCAAGACTTACATTGAAAGGCTGGGGTTTACCGGCGCCGGGAACATGTTCTGTACGCGCGAAACGTTTGATCGCGTTGGACCCTTTATGAACGGAGTCTCTGAAGACAAAGAGTGGTCCCAGCGGGCTGTTGAGAAGGGTGTATCGCTTGGCTATGTAGAGGCGGCCGTAGTCGGCCACCCGGCGCGCCGGAATTGGGGCGAGCTGGTTGCTAAGTGGCGACGCCTGAACCAGGAGAGCTATCTCTTGCACCGCAAACGCGGCGGCGCTTTGGTGACGTGGATTCTACGCTGTCTGGCGATGCCGGTCTCAGCCATCGCACATACCCCAAAGGTGTTGGCGGCGCGCTCTCTGAAGGGCGGCCGCGCGCGGTTCAAAGCCGTTACAACACTCTATAGGATCCGCCTGTGGCGTCTTGCGGATGGACTGAGAATTGCGGTTAGGGGAGCCTGATGGAAGCGTTGGCCCTCCCAGTCCTCGCTGGTTCCTTAGTGATGTTCGCACTTTTCGGGTTGTTGGTAAGTCTTCGTCATCCACCGACGTTTTGGATGGACGAACGCCGCCTACCGAAGCGGCACGTAAGGGGACGCAGTGTCGATGCTTCCCAACCACCATCAAAGGCCGGCTAGTCTGATCGTCGTCTCTGCTAGATGACGAGCCCTAGCCTCTCAGCTTCGCCGTCGCATCCTTGACAGCACCCAGTTTAGGTCCAGTTGGACGGCCTTCCAGTCTAACCGAACTAGGAGCGCTACTGACGCAAGGGCAGTGCCCGAAGCGACGAGCGCCCAGATCGATTGGCCCAGTTGCAGGGTCCAGGCGGCGGCGATGGCGGCCGCCGACAAAAAAACCAAGCACAGCACGCGGGCGATCTCGCGAGACAGCTTCAGCGCGCCGGCGCGGCTTAAGAGGATCAACGCCGCCACGAGCGCTACAACTTCACCAACGATGAAGGCGCCGATGATTGCCTCCAACGTCGGCGTGAGCGCCGCTGCGGCGAAGGCGAGGGGAAGAGCTGCCATCCGCGCAACGTTGTTCAACATGACGATGAGACTCTGCCCTAGGCTGACTGCTACGTTTGTCGGCCAAAGGCGCACGAAGCGGATTGACTGGAGGGCGCCGAGTAGAGCGAAGATCTGCAGCGGCTGGGCGAAGCCCTGCCCGTATAGAAGCGGCGTCGCGATGGGCCCTGCGAGGGCGAAGCCGATGATGATGGCTGCGGATAGGAGCAGCATTCGCGCGGCGTAGCTCCGGTGCTGTGTCGCGAAGGCAGCCGGTTCTGTCTTGGCCCCCGAAAGCTGGGGCAGGTGGAGCCCGGAGAGGAACCGCCCGAGCATGGCGGTGGGGTAGTAGGCTAAGAGCAATACAGCACTGTAATGGCCCAACGCCTCCGGTCCCAGGGCACCCCCGACCACCACTCGATCGCCCTGAGTCCCCAAGAAGAGCAGCAGGCCGTTTACCGCCAGGGGCGCGGCGAACACGCCGAAGGTGCGCGCCTCGACGGCCGCGAACTCCCAGCGATAAGGCCGCCGCGCAACCAGGTGCGACGCCACGACGAGCGCAATGGACCGCGCTATTAGGCCGTAAACTACGGCCGTGTGGTCCCGCGTGAACCAAGCGGCGAGCGCGGTAGCGACGAGGCTGATCGTTTCCGACACCAGCATCACCCAGCTTTCGGGTCGAAAATCCGCGTTTCTCTGTAACCGACGCATATCGAGATGTGCGAGGCCGCCGATCAGCGGGGCCGCGCCCAAGGCGATCAATGAGATCTGGAGATCAGGTGCCTTGTAGAGTGCGGCGAGCAAGCTGGCGGAGAGCGCCAGGGCACCTGCAATGAATACTCCCCGCGCGGCCATCACAGCATGAACGACCCCCTGCATCGTCGGGCTGTCGCCATCCTTGTCCTGCACCAAGAAGCGGTCCGCGCCTGTATCACTGACTGCTTCGAAGAACGCGGCGGTGAGGATGAGGGTGGCGGCCAAACCTAACTCAAAGGGGCCGAGCAGGCGCGCAAGGACGACGTAACGCAGCAGAGCGAACAACTGCGATGCAATGTTGGCCGTAAAGTAGGCGCGGGCACCCTGTCTCAAAAGGGATGCTCCAACGGCTCAACTAGGCTCGCACGGCTTGTCAATCACCGATGGACGGCCCGCCGCCGCAGCAACACGGTTCCCACAACGCTTGACATCTTTTCCAGTGTTTATGCTCGCGCGCCATTGGGAACCGTCCAGCGTAGAGACCCTGTTGTTTCGAACAATGGAGTCGCGGCCTGTGCCTAAGGCAATTCCCTGTGGATAGCCCACAGTAAGTTCATTGTTTTCGATAAGAATTCGATCGAATCCGCCATCATCGAT
>NZ_JBILUK010000154.1:0-7574 GCF_044371015.1 Phenylobacterium sp. | reverse complement strand
GCGACTCGTCTTCTTCCCGCTCGCCAACAAGCAGTACGAGTCGATGACGAAGATGAAGATGGTGCAGCCGCAGATGGAGGAGCTGCGCGCCAAATTCAAAGACGACCCTCAGAAGCAGCAACAGGAGCTGCTGGCCCTCTATCAGCGCGAGAAGGTCAACCCTCTGGCAGGCTGCTTACCTATCCTGCTGCAGATCCCGGTGTTCTTCGCCCTCTTCAAGGTGCTGCAGCTGGCCGTGGAAATGCGCCACGCGCCGTTCGTCGGCTACATCAAGGACCTCTCCGCGCCGGACCCGACCAACATCTGGAGCCTCTTCGGCGCGATCCCCTGGGACCCGGCGACCGCGCCCTTCATCGGCGCCCTGATCGGCGGCCACGGCTTCCTGCACATCGGCGTCCTGCCGATCCTCTACGGCTTCACCACCTGGCTCACGACCGCCATGAGCCCGCCGGCGCCGGATCCGATCCAGCAACGGATCTTCCAGCTGATGCCGATCCTGTTCACCTTCATCATGGCCCAGTTCGCCATCGGCCTCCTGGTCTACTACACGTGGTCGAACATGCTGACGGTGCTTCAGCAGTACGTGATCATGCGCCGCTTCAAGGTCGACAATCCGATCGATCAGGCGATCCGGAAGATCACCGGCAAGTCCAAGGAAGCCGGGTGACGACGCCCCCCGGTTCACCATCGGGCGAGGCCGGCTTCGACGCCGAAGCGCTGGAGGCGGCGCGGGTGTTCTTCGCCCATCCGGTGAACTTTCTGATGGGCGCGGTGGCCATGACCGGCCTGCCGCTCGCGGACCTGCCGGAAGTGGCCTTCGCCGGCCGCTCCAACGTCGGCAAGTCATCGCTGATCAACGCGGTGACCGGCCGCACGCACCTGGCCCGCGCCTCGACCGCACCCGGCCGCACACGGGAGGTCAACTTCTTCGTCGCCGATGAGCGCCTGCGGCTGGTCGATCTCCCGGGCTATGGCTTCGCCAAGGTCGGCCGGGGCGAGAAGAACAAGTTCCAGAACCTGGGCCGCGCCTATCTCCGCGGGCGGCCGAACCTGAAGCGCGCCTACCTGCTGATCGACGCCCGGCACGGCCTCAAGGACGTGGACAACGAGGCGATGGAGGCCTTCGACCTCTCGGCTGTCAGCTATCAGATCATCCTCACCAAGGCCGACAAGCTGCGCAGCCAGCGCGACGTCGACCAGGTCGCCGCCGAGACCCGCCGCAAGATCGCCAGGCGCCCGGCCGCCTTCCCGCGGGTGCTGGCCACCTCCTCGGAAAAGGGCGTGGGCATTCCCGAGTTGCGCGCGGAGATCCTGGCCGCCTGTTTCGGCGCCTAGCCTCCCTCGAGGGCGACGCCCCGTTGGGCGCGTTGGTCTGAGGCGCCGGAGGGAACCGGCCCTCTCCGCAAGCAAGAGGGCTACAGACTTCACCTCCCCGGCGTCACGCGGCTATGTGGGAGCCTGAAAGGGAACGCCCCATGATCGATATGTCCGCCCGCCCCATCTTTGATGAAGACCTCAACCTGTTCCGCGACCAGGTGCGCAAGTTCCTGGACAAGGCGCTCGTCCCCAACCTCGATCGCTGGGAGGAAGAGGGGATCATCGGGCGCGACTTCTGGCTGGCCTGCGGCGAAGCGGGTCTGCTCTGCCCGGGCGTTCCCACAGAGTACGGCGGCCTGGGCCTCGACTTCCGCTACAACGCCGTGATCTCCGAAGAGGTGTTCTACGCGGGCTCCACCTCCGGCATCACGCTGCAGTCCGACATTGTCGCCGACTACATCACCCACTTCGGCTCCGAAGCGCAGAAGCGCCACTGGCTGCCCAGGATGGTCTCGGGCGAGGCGATCACGGCCATCGCCATGACCGAGCCCGGCACCGGCTCCGATCTCCAGGCGGTGCGCACCACCGCGATCCGCGACGGCGACCACTATGTCGTCAACGGCTCCAAGACCTACATCACCAACGGCCAGAGCGCCGACCTGATCGTCGTTGTCGCCAAGACCGACCCCACCCAGGGCGCCAAGGGCATCTCACTCATTCTGGTGGAAGCGACCCGGCCCGGTTTCAAGCGGGGCCGGAACCTCGACAAGATCGGGCAGAATTCGGCCGACACCTCCGAGCTCTTCTTCGAAGACGTGCGCGTGCCGGTCGCCAACCTGCTGGGCGATGAGGGCAAGGGCTTCTCCATCCTGATGAACCAGTTGCCGCAGGAGCGGCTGGGCATCGCCGCGCAAGCCCAGGCCGGCGCCCAGCGCGCCTTCGACGAGGGGGTCAAGTTCACCAAGGAACGCAAGGCGTTCGGCCAGACGGTGTTCGACTTCCAGAACACCCGCTTCACGCTGGCCGGCCTCAAGGCCAAGCTGCAGGCCGGCTGGGCGCACCTCGACTGGGCCATAGCGCGCCACCTGGAAGGCCGGCTGACCGCCGCCGAGGGCTCGGCCGCCAAGCTGTTCCACACCGAGCTGCAATGGGAAGTCTGCGACGCCGCGCTGCAACTGCACGGCGGCGCCGGCTACATGAACGAATACCCCATCGCGCGGCTGTGGCGAGATGCTCGGGTCCAGCGGATCTATGGCGGGACATCGGAGATCATGAAGGAAGTCGTCGCGCGGACGATTTGAGTGCGGCGGGGCGTGCGGCGAAACTGTCGCCGGTCCCACCTCCCCGCAACGTCAACCCGTCGGACGCGCCGGGCGATAGCGGCGAAGCCTATGGGGCGGCGCTGAGCGTCCGCTTCTGTCGCCGCGGCGTGCTTCGATTTGGCCATGTCCCTCGCCGCATCACGTCCGAACGCCGCCGCCGGTCACGTCCCGCGGCCGCTCAACCGTGGTCCAGGATTTTCCACACCCCCGCCCGAAGTGGAAAATTCAGGCGTCGGCCGCTCTCGGTGAAAACCGTGAAACCTGCGTTCCAGTCTCCAGTATGCGGAAAATCTCGAACCGGCGTTTCTCACAGGCGCTACGGCGTGGGCCGACCCCCGCCGCGGCCTCTCGTCCCTCCGACCGTGACAGCCGGTCCCCTGTCCGCTATCGGACCCGGCGCGCGAACGGCGAGGGCTGACGTGACCGACGACAAGGAATCCCAGGGCTGGGCCACCGCCAGGACGCTGGCCGAGGCGCTCCCCTACATCCAGCGCTATGACCGCGAGACCGTGGTCATCAAGTACGGCGGCCACGCCATGGGCGAGGAGAGCGTCGCCAAGCTGTTCGCGGCCGACGTTGTGCTGCTCAAGATGCTGGGCGTGCACCCCGTGGTGGTGCATGGCGGCGGGCCGCAGATTTCGGCCTGGCTGGAGAAGGCCGGCGTGAAGTCCACCTTTGTGGACGGGCTGCGCGTGACTGACCAGGCCACCATGGAAGTCGCCGAGATGGTGCTGTCGGGCGCCATCAACAAAGAGATCGCCAGCTGGATCACTCAGGCCGGGGCCGAGGCCGATGTGCGCGGCGTGGGTCTCTCGGGCAAGGACGCCAAGCTGATCACGGTGGAGAAGGTGACCCGCACGACGCGGGCGCGGGACAGCGTCGAGGAGAAGATTGTCGACCTGGGCTTCGTCGGCGAGCCCAGGGTGATCGACACCACGCTGATCAAGGCGCTGATCGCGGCGGATCACGACTATATCCCGGTGATCGCGCCGATCGGCGTGGACGAGACGGGGCAGACTTTCAACATCAACGCCGACACGGTGGCGGGCGCGCTGGCCGGCGCGCTGGGCGCCAAGCGCATGCTGCTCCTGACCGACGTCTCGGGCGTGCTCGACGCCAACAAGGAACGCATCGCCCAGATGACCATCGCCGAGGCGCGCACGGCCATCGCCGAGCGGGTCGCGACCGGCGGCATGATCCCCAAGCTGGAGACCGCCATCGCGGCGGTGGAATCCGGCGTCGAAGCGGTGGTCATCCTCGACGGCCGCCGGCCTCACGCCATGCTGGTGGAGCTGTTCACCGAGCACGGGTCGGGGACGATGGTGAAGCCGTGAAACACGCGCCTGGTCCGCCCCCTCAGGGGGAGGGGGACCGACCGAAGGTCGGTGGAGGGGGCTCTCCCCCCAAGGCCGGATCGGCGGGTTCCCCCCTCCACCATGCTTTGCGTGGTCCCCCTCCCCCGCTGGGAGGGGATGAGCCTTGAGCGCCGACCTCTCCCATGTCGACACTTGGCTGTTCGACCTCGACAACACGCTCTATCCGGCGGAGTCCGGGTTCATGGCCGCGATCGTCCATCGCATGACCGACTATGTGGAGCGGGTCACCGGCCTGCCGCGCGAAGCGGCGTTCAAGCTGCAGAAGACCTATCTGGCCGAGCATGGGCTGACGCTGAAGGGCATGATGTTGAACCACGGGGTCGATCCCGCCGAGTTCCACGCCATCTTCCACGATCTGTCCCTGGAGGCGCTGGCGCACGATCCGGCGCTGCTGGCGGCGCTGGCCCGGCTGCCTGGACGACGGTTGATCTTCACCAACGCCGACGATCTGCACGCGCGCCGGGTGATGACGCATCTGGGTCTCGACGCGCTGTTCGACGACGTCTTCCACATCGGTTCGGCCGGCTATGAACCCAAGCCGAGCCCCGAGGCCTTCCGGCGGATCGACGCAGCCCACGGCATCGACCCGAACGTCACCGCCTTCTTCGAAGACTCCGAACGCAACCTGGAGCCGGCCGCGAGCCTGGGCATGACGACCGTGCTGGTCGGCGCCCATGCGTCGGCCTCCACCGCGCCCTACATCCATCACCGTACGCAACATCTCGCGCCGTTTCTGAATACGGCGCGCCTGAAGGAAGCCGCCTGATGTCCAATGACCTGAAGACCGTGATCGAGGCCGCCTGGGAGGCCCGCGACGGAGTCAACACGGCCACCATGGGGCCGATCCGCGACGCCGTCTTCGAGACCCTGAATCAGCTCGACAGCGGTCGGCTGCGGGTGGCGGAACGGGGCGCGGACGGGGTGTGGACCACGCACCAGTGGGCCAAGCAGGCGATCCTGCTCTCCTTCCGTCTCTCGGAGAACCGGCTGATGGAGGCCCCGGTCCCCGGCCCCTACTGGGACAAGGTGCCCGGCAAGTTCGAGGGTTGGGACCCGGCGCGCTTCCAAGCCGCGGGCTTCCGGGCCGTGCCAGGGTGTGTCGTCCGGCGAGGCGCCCACATCGGCAGGGGCGTCGTGCTCATGCCCTCGTTCGTCAACATCGGAGCCTATGTCGACGAGGGCACGATGGTCGACACCTGGGCCACGGTCGGCTCCTGCGCCCAGATCGGAAAGAACTGTCACATCTCCGGCGGCGCGGGAATCGGCGGCGTGCTGGAACCGCTGCAGGCCAACCCGACCATCGTCGAGGACAACTGCTTCATCGGCGCGCGGGCCGAGGTGGCCGAAGGCGTGATCGTCCGCGAAGGCAGCGTGCTGTCGATGGGCGTGTTCATCACCTCGACAACGCCGATCATTGACCGGCGCACGGGCGAAACGCGTACCGGTGAGGTGCCGCCCTATTCCGTGGTGGTGTCCGGCAGCCGGCCCAATCCGGTCGATCCGGCCCTGCCCTCAACCTATTGCGCGGTGATCATGAAGACGGTGGACGAGCGCACCCGCTCGAAGACCTCGATCAATGAGCTGCTTCGCGACTGAACCGATGCCTTGCCCCGGCGCCCCGGGGTGCTAGAGGCTTGCAACAAGTTTCAGAACATCAGGGAGATGAACCTATGAACCCCGTTGAGATCAAAGACCTGCCCGGAATGATCGGTCAGGAAGTCGGCGTGTCCGACTGGGTCGAGATCACCCAGGAGCGCGTGAACCAGTTCGCCGAGGCCACGGGCGACCACCAGTGGATCCATGTTGATGTCGAGCGCGCCACGCGAGAGATCGGCGGCCCGATCGCCCACGGCTATCTCACCCTGTCGCTGATCCCGTTCCTGGGCGCCGGCATGCTGCCGGTGAAGGGCGTGACCCGCGGGATCAACTACGGGTCCGACAAGGTCCGCTTCGTCAACATGGTGCGTGTCGGCAAGCGCGTGCGCATGCGCCAGAAGCTGATCGGCGCTGAGCCCAAGGCCGGCGGCATGCAGCTCAAGAACGAATGCACAATCGAGATTGAGGGCGAGACCAAGCCCGCCTGCATCGCCGAGACGATCTCTGTGGTCTACGGCGGCTGAGGGCGCGACCATGACGATGTTCGACGGTCTGTTCTCCGTAGCCGGCAAGACCGTTCTGGTCACTGGCGGTTCGCGCGGCATCGGCGAGATGATCGCCGCCGGGTTCCTGGCGGGCGGCGCCAAGGTCTACATCTCGTCTCGCAAGGCCTCGGTCTGCGACGAGACCGCCGCCCGGCTCTCGGAAACCTACGGCGGAACCTGCATCTCGCTGCCCGCGGATCTTTCCACCGTGGCCGGCTGCGAGGGGCTCGCCAAGCGGATGGCCGAGCATGAGACGCGGCTCGACGTGCTCATCAACAACGCCGGCGCCGCCTGGGGCGCATCCATCGACACCTTCCCGGAGGCGGGTTGGGACAAGGTGATGGACACCAACGTCAAGGGCGTCTTCTTCCTGACCCAGAAGCTCCTGCCGCTCTTGCGGGCGGCGGGCGCGGCGGGCGATCCGGCGCGGGTGATCAATATCGGCTCCATCGATGGACTGCAGGCCGCGATCTTCGACACCTTCTCCTACGGGGCCTCAAAGGCCGCCGTGCACCATCTGACGCGGTTCCTGGCGGCGCACCTCACCAAGGAGCGCATCCTCTGCAACGCCATCGCGCCGGGGCCCTATCCCACCTGGATGCTGTCGACCGGCGTCGGCTTCGGCGGCCAGACCGAGGACGTGGACTGGAACAGCGTCGGCAAGAACAACCCCTCCGGACGGGTCGGCACGCCTCAGGATATTGCCGGGCTTGCAATCTTCCTGGCGTCCCGCGCCGGGGAGTATGTCGTGGGCCAGGTCATCGCCAGTGATGGCGGCGCGGTGGGAACCTCGTAAGGGGCGGCTCTACCGCCCTCCGCCGTGTACGTTGATCTTCTCGCCGGTGACGTAGCTATTGGCCGGCGAGACCAGGAAGCGGACCACGGCGGCCACCTCTTCGGGCTGGCAGACGTGGCCGAACGGCATGCGCGAATCCAGCACGTGGATGTCGTCGGCGCCCATGGTGGCGCGGGCCAGCTTCTGGCCCATGTCGGTGTCGACGAGCCCCGGCGCGACGATGTTGACGAACACGCCGTTGGGCCGCTCCTCCTTGGCCAGCGTATAGGCCAGCGCCTCCAGCGCCGCCTTGGCCATGTTGTAGGGCGCGCCGTTGGCCGCGTGGCCCAGCGTCGCCACCGAGGAGATGACGATCACATCGCCCCGGTCCTGCTTGCGGATATGCGGCAGGGCCAAAGCCGCCAGGTGATGCGCGCCCTGAGCGTGCGTGGCGAAGAGGCGCTGGGGTTCGCTCGGGTCTGTGTCGACCACCGAGCGCCCGCGGCTGGCGATGCCGGCGTTGTGGACGAGGATGTCGAGGCGACCGAAGTCGGCGGCGACCGCGTCGATCATCGCCTTGTCCTGCTCGTAGTCGTCGATGGACGCCTGATAAGCCTTGGCCTTGCGGCCCAAGGCCTTCACA
>NZ_JBILUK010000020.1:0-26762 GCF_044371015.1 Phenylobacterium sp. | reverse complement strand
GTCTGGGGCCTGATCCTGGTCGCCGCGATCGTGGGCCCCTGGGCCGGCGCGGTCACCGTGGCTACGGACGGCGGCTTCTGGACGGAGGCCATCGGAGCCGACCTCGCACCCAAGCTGGCGGGCGGGCAGGAGAGCCACGGTGCGCCGCCGGGCTACCATCTGCTGCTCACCCCGTTCCTGGCGTTTCCCATGACACTGCTGCTGCCCGCCGCGCTGATCGGCGCATGGCGGCATAGGGGAGAGGCCGGGGTTCGGTTCGCGCTTTGCTGGTTCCTGCCAACCTTCCTGGTGTTCGAGCTCTCGCCGACCAAGCTGCCGCACTATCCGCTGCCGACCTATGCCGCCCTGGCCTGGCTGGCCGCGCGCGCGTTCGCCGAGCCCTTGAGTCCAACCGCGCGATACGCCGGCGCCGGACTCGGCGCTCTTGTCGGTCTCGTGCTGGCCGTCGGTTGTGTGTATCTCGCCGCGCTCTTTGGCGATCCGAACGACGTCTGGGCTGTCACCCTGGCGGCCGGGCTATTCGCCGGTGCGGGCCTGCTGCCGGCCTGGTTCATGGCGCGACGCGCCGTCGGCGAGGCCACGGCGGCGGCGCTCGGTTTGGGGATCCTGGCCCATGGCGCCTTGGCCGCCCTGGTCGCGCCCGGTCTTGAGCCCCTGAAGGTCTCGGCCCGACTCGAAGCGGCTTTGGAGACGGCGCGCTTGCTCCCGCGCCAGGGCGTCGCCGAAGCGCCGGTGGCGGTGGCGGGCTACGCCGAGCCTAGCCTGGTCTTCGCGCTTGGAACCACCACCGAGCTGCACGGGGCCGCCGAAGCCGCTGCGGCCATCGTTCAAGGCCGGCCCGCGATCGTTGAAGCGGCCGAGGCCGAGCGCTTCCGGGCCGCGCTGGCCCAGGACGGCGTCGGCGTCCGCGAGGTGGCGCGCGTCGAAGGCCTGAACTACTCCAAGGGCGATCCCGTCAGCCTCGGGATCTATATGGCCGCCGGACGGGAGGATGGGCGATGAGCCGCAGGATCGAGATCGTCGAGGTGGGTCCCCGCGACGGACTGCAGAACGAGAAGACGCTGTTTTCCATCGACCAGAAACTGGAGATGATCGCCCGCCTCGAAGCGGCCGGCGCCCGGCGCATGGAGGTGGTCAGCTTCGTCAATCCCAAGCGCGTGCCGCAAATGGCCGGCGCCGAAGAAATCATGGCCGCTCTCCCGCGCCTGCAGGGCCGATCGCGGATCGGACTGGTGCTCAATGCGCGGGGCTGGGAGCGATGCGTGGCCGCAGCCTGCGACGAGGCCAATGTGGTGGTCTGCGCTTCCGATGGCTTTGGCATCCGCAACCAGGGCGCCTCGGTGGACGAACAACTGGCCTCGCTGGACGCCATCATGGAGGCGAGACGGCCTCAAGATCCGCCGGTGACCATGACGGTCTCAGTCGCCTTCGGCTGTCCTTTCGAAGGCGAGGTGGCCGAGGCTCAGGTGGTCCGCATCGTCGCCGAGGCCGCGCGCCTGAAGGTGGCCGAGATCGCACTCGCCGACACCATCGGGGTCGCCGATCCGTGGGTTGTGCGCCGTCGCGTCGAAGCCGCGCGCAAGGCGGCGGGCGACATCCCGCTGCGGCTCCACTTCCACGACACGCGCAATACCGGCCTGGCCAACGCCTTCGCCGGCGTGGAGGCGGGCGTCGATATCCTCGACGCTTCGGTCGGCGGCCTGGGCGGTTGCCCCTTCGCCCCCAACGCGACCGGCAACATCGGAACAGAGGATCTCGTCTACATGCTGGAACGCGCCGGCTTCGAAACCGGTTACGATCTGGACGCCCTTATCGGCATCGGCCGCTGGGCGTCGGATGCGCTGGGCAAGGCGCCGGCGGCGTCGGTGACGCGCGCGGGGGCGTTTCCGGTTCCCGCGTAAGCACTTCAGGGCTGGTCAACGGGTTGGGAACGGTCGCTCAGCGCGCCCGGACCAGCGGCCGCCCCACCGCCACGACGATCACCAGCGGCGTCAACATCCAGGCGACGACCTTCTGCAACCCTCCGCGGGCCTGCTTGCGGAAGAAGCGGGCCAGGCCGACGCCCTTGTGGAACTCGACCTTCAACGGGCTCGTCCGGCTCGTGCCGCCGACATGGACCGCCTGGGCCGCGGGTGCGAACACCACCTCGCCGCCCGCGCGTCGCACGCGCCAGCAGAGGTCGATGTCTTCGACGTGCAGGAAGTAGCCTTCGTCGAACCCGCCCATCTCCAGGAACGTCGCCCGGCGCATGGCGAAACAGGCGCCGGAGACCGTCGGTGTCGCGGCCGGTTCGCTCGGCAGCGCCCGATCTTCCCAGTGCACCTCGTGGCGGGCGAGGGCGGGCCGCCGCGCCAGCCCGCTCATCGAGAGCAGCGCGCTGAACGGCGTGATCTCTCCCCGCCGCCCGCCGCGCTGTTCGCTGCGGTCGGGATTGAGGATGCGCCCGCCGACCAGCGCCGGTTCGCGACGACCGGTGAGCGCGGTCGTCAACGCCGCCACGCAGCCAGCCTCTAGGAAGGCGTCGGGGTTCAGGAACACCAGAAGCTCGCCGGTCGCCGCCCGCGCGCCAAGATTGGCGCCCCGAGCGAAGCCCACATTGCCGTGGCCGGAGATCAGCCGCACGCGCGGATCAGCGACCTGGATCGCCGCCAACCGGGCCGCCTCGTCGGCGGTGGAGCCATTGTCGACGATGACGAGTTCGGACACTTCGGCGCAGGCCAGAACACGCCCCAGGCTCTCGCCCAGCGCCTCGCCGGTGCGGTAGACCACCATAACCACCGACACAAACGGACCCGCATCGCGGGTTTCAGCCGGGCGGGCCGCATCGACCACAGCTATGCGCGCCGCGCCTGCTCTCATCCCGCCTCCCCGGTCTTGCGGGCAACATCCGGTGGGTCGGCTTCCCTGGCAAGGCGGCTCGCGGCCTCGGTGAGCTCCAGCACCTCCTGGCCGTCCGAGCCCAGCCGGCGAAGGGCGACCTTGCCCTCCTCGGCTTCGCGACGACCGACCACCGCGATCACCGGAACCTTGGCCAGGCTGTGTTCCCGCACCTTGTATCCGACCTTCTCGTTGCGCAGGTCGGTCTCCACCCTGAGGCCCTGGGCGCGCAGCGATGCGGCCACTTTCACGGCATAGTCGTCGGCGTCCGAGGTGATCGTCGCCACCACCACCTGCACCGGCGCGAGCCACAGCGGGAAGGCGCCGGCGTAGTTCTCGATCAGGACGCCGATGAACCGCTCCAGCGAACCGCAGATCGCGCGATGCAGCATCACCGGCCGCTGTTTGGAGCCGTCTTCGGCCACGTACTCGGCGTCCAGACGATCGGGCAGCACATAGTCGAGTTGCAGTGTGCCGCATTGCCAGGTGCGGCCGATGGCGTCCTTCAGATGGAACTCCAGCTTCGGGCCATAGAACGCGCCTTCGCCCGGCATCGGCTCGATCGGCATGTTCACCGCCTGGCGGGCGGCGCGGTCCAGCTTCGATTCCGCGACGTCCCACACGGCGTCCGTCCCGAAGCGCTCCTCCGGTCGCAGGGCCAGCTTGACGCTGTCGAGGTGCATGCCGAAGTCCGAATAGATCGAGTTCAGCAGCCTTACGAACTTCGTCGACTCCTCTTCGATCTGGTCTTCGCGGCAGAAGATGTGGGCGTCGTCCTGCGTAAAGGCGCGGACCCGGAAAATGCCGTGCAGGGCGCCTGAGGGCTCGTACCGGTGGCAGGCCCCGAACTCCGACATCCTGAGCGGCAGGTCGCGATAGCTCTTCTGACCATGGTTGAAGATCTGCACATGTCCGGGGCAGTTCATCGGCTTGACGGCCAGGGCTTCGCCCTCCTCCGTCTCGCAGGTGAACATGTTCTTGCCGAACTTCTGCCAGTGCCCGGACTTCTCCCAGAGCTCCCGGTCCATGATCTGCGGCGCCTTGACCTCGACATAGCCGTCGTCGTCCAGCCGGCGGCGCATATAGGCCTCGACAGTGCGGTAGAGAGTCCAGCCCTTGGGATGCCAGAAGATCATCCCTTTGGCCTCTTCCTGCATGTGGAAGAGATCCATGGCGCGGGCGATTTTCCGATGGTCCCGCTTCTCGGCCTCCTCCAGCCGGTGGAGATGGGCTTCCAGGTCAGCTTCCGAGGCCCAGGCCGTACCGTAGATGCGCTGGAGCATCGGGTTGCGATGGTCGCCCCGCCAGTAGGCGCCGGCCAGCTTGGTCAGCTTGAAGGCCTTGCCTGCGGCCTTGGTGGAAGGGAGGTGCGGGCCCCGGCAGAGGTCCTTCCAGGCGCCCTGGCGATACACCGAGATCGGCTCACTCTCGGGCAGGCCCTCAATGATCTGGGCCTTGTACTCCTCGCCGATCGACCGGAAGTGAGTGATAGCTTCGGTTCGATCCCACTCCTCGCGCACGATCTTCTCGTCCCGGTCGACGATCTCGCGCATGCGGGTTTCGATCTTCGCGAGATCGTCCAGGCTGAACGGAGTCTCTCGGGCGAAGTCGTAGTAGAAGCCGTCCTCAATCGCCGGGCCGATGGTCACCTGCGTGCCGGGAAACAGCTCCTGCACCGCTTCGGCCAGGATGTGGCTGACGTCATGCCGGATCGTCTCCAGCGCATCGGGACTGTCGCGCATGACGATTTCGAAGGCGCCGCCCCTGGGCAGCGGCCGGTCAAGATCCAGAAGCTCGCCGTCCAGCTTGATGAGGACAGCCCGCTTCTCCAGCGATTTAGAGATGCCTGCGGCGATCTCGCGGCCCGTGGCGCCGAGCGGATAAGCGCGCGTGGCGCCGTCGGGGAAAATCAGGTCGATCATGTTTCACACGTCCAGTCGCGCGCGGCCCGGTCGTTTCCGGTCTTTCCGCGCGGAGGCGGCGGCGGGTCCCAGCCCGCGCCGCCCCAGGGATGACAGCGACACAGCCGCCGGACGGTGAGCACGCTCCCCCGCCAGGGGCCGTGGCCGATCAGAGCCTCGGCGGCGTACTCCGAACAGGTCGGAGCAAACCGGCAAGACCGCCCGATCAGCGGCGACAGCGTCAGCTTGTAGGCGCGAAGCGCGCCTCTGACGCATCTCTCGTAGACACTCATGCCGGCGATAGGGGCCATTGAATGGGGTTCCAGGCCTTAAGCCGCGCCCCCCACAGGTTCAAGCCACGAGGTTTAGGCCCCGCCGGCGGGGGTAGTTCGCGCAGGAGCCGTCGCGGGTCGGAAAGCCCGTTCGGCAAAGGCGTTGATCTTCGTCACGCGAACCATGGGCCGGCGTCTAGCACAGGCGGGTTGTTTTCGGAACCCGGACCAGAAGGCGCGGTGTGGCGCGCATCGGCCGAGTTTAGACGACCTCCACGGTCAGCGAACCGTTGGTGTAGACGCAGATTTCCGCGGCGATCGCCATCGCCTTTCGGGCCACGGTCTCGGCGTCGAGGCCGTCGATGTCCACGAGGGCGCGCGCCGCGGCCAGCGCATAGTTGCCGCCAGAGCCGATCGCGGCGACGCCATGCTCGGGCTCCAGCACGTCGCCGACGCCGGTGACGGTGAAAATCTGGTCCTTGTCGGCCACGATCAGCATGGCCTCCAGGCGGCGGAGATAGCGATCCGTCCGCCAGTCCTTGGCAAGGTCGACGCAGGCGCGGGCTAGCTGTTCGGGATACTGCTCCAGCTTGGCTTCCAGCCGCTCGATCAGCGTGAAGGCGTCGGCGGTGGAGCCGGCGAAGCCGGCCACCACCCGGCCGCCGGCCAAGGTGCGCACCTTGCGCGCCGTGCCTTTGACCACGGTCGGGCCCATGGACACCTGGCCGTCGCCGGCCACCACAGTGCGACCGCCCTTGCGCACCGCCAGGATCGTGGTCCCGTGCCAATCGGGGAAGGCTGGGTTATGCGAGGTGCTCTGGGCCATGGTCGCGATGTGCGGCTGCGGCCGGGCGAGGTCAAGTTGATGAGTTTCAGCGACGCTGAGATCGAGCGCTACGCGCGGCATCTGGTGCTGCGCGAGGTGGGTGGTCCGGGCCAGCAGCGACTGAAGGCGGCGCGGGTGCTGATCGTTGGCGCCGGGGGTCTGGGCGCGCCGGCGGCGCTCTATCTGGCGGCGGCGGGGGTGGGTGCTCTGACCCTGTGCGATCCCGACACGGTCGACGCCTCCAATCTCCAGCGTCAGGTGATCTACGCCGGGGCCGACGTGGGGCGGGCCAAGGTCGAGGCGGCGGCGGCGCGGCTCATCGCGCTCAATCCACACATCCGGATAGAACCCGCGAACCGTGCGTTCCACCCGGGGCTGGTCAACGACCACGACCTGGTCCTCGACGGCACCGACGACTTCGGTGTGCGCTTCGCCGTCAATGCCGCATGCGTCGCGGCGGGGGTTCCGCTGGTTTCCGGCGCCATCGGCCGCTGGACGGGGCAGGTGGGCGTGTTCGGACGCGCGCCCTGCTATCGCTGCCTGGTCCCAGAGATCCCGCCAGACGCCGAGACCTGCGTCGCCGTCGGCGTCGTAGGCGCCCTGGCCGGCGTGGTTGGCTCGATGATGGCGCTGGAAGCCATCAAGCTGATCACCGGGGCCGGCGAGCCGCTGCAGGGGAGGTTGCTCATCTATGACGGTTTGGCCGGCGAGACCCGTACGGTCCGGGTCGCCGCCGACCCGGAGTGCCCGACATGCGGCGGTTAGGCCCCATTCCCGCCGCGGAGCGGTGGCATGGATCGTCGATGACCCTGTCCCGTCGGGCCCTCGCTGTTGGTCTCGCCGCCACGCCGCTGGCGGCGCGGTCGCAACCGGCCCTTGCCCCGGCCGACAAGGCGCTGGTGGATCGAGCCGTCGCCTATCTGGAGGGGCTCACCGAGGCGCAGGGCCGTTTTGTTCAGACCGACGCACGCGGCAGAACCAGCACCGGTGCGCTGTTCCTCAAGCGGCCAGGCAAGGCGCGCTTCGCCTATGACGCGCCCTCCGGGCTGTTGGTGGTGTCTGACGGCGGGGTGGTCTCAGTGCAGGACCCGAGGCTGAAGACCTTCGACCAGTATCCGCTGTCAACGACGCCGTTGTCGCTGTTCCTGGCCCGCACCATCCGGCTGGACCGCGGGGTCGCCATCGCTCGGGTGGCGCGGGCCAGAGACGGGTTTTCGATCACCGCCCGGGATGCCCGTCGCGAGACTGTCGGCGAAATCACGCTCGATTTCATCGAAGGCCCGCTGCGGCTATCCGGCTGGACCGTCTTGGACGCCCAGCGCCGGCCGACTCGGATCAGCCTGATCGCGCTGGAGCGCGCCAGCGGACTGGACCGGGGCTTGTTTGTGCTCAAGGACCCTCGCCCAAAGAATCCGGGCCGCGGTAAGGTGTGACTGATTAGGCACAGGCAAGGTTAATCGTCTTCGCGTTTGACTTTTCGTTTGGGTGTGGCGATGATGCCACTACGTCGTTCGTGCGCCGGTCGCATGAGCGAAGTCCGTGCCGGAACCTATCCCCTCCCGGCGGCGGCATGAGAGACCAACTGACGACCCGGGCGCTTAGCAGCGCCCGGGTCTTCTTTGTCGCGTTCCAGGGAATCCCGTTAGCCAGTCCCAATGCGCCTACGCCTCTGCACCTGGAACGTGAATTCCGTCCGCCTCCGCGCCGAGCAGGTGGCGCGTTTCGTCGCCGAGCATGCGCCCGACGTCCTGTGCATGCAGGAGATCAAGTGCCGCGAGGCCGAGTTTCCGGCGAACGCATTCCGCGAGATGGGCCTGCCGCACCTGAAGATCGCCGGCCAGAAAGGCTGGCACGGAGTGGCCATCGCCTCTCGGCTGCCGCTTGAGGACGCGCCCGCGCTCGATCTCTGCCGCGAGGGCCACGCTCGGGTCGTCGGCGCGAGGGTGGCGGGCGTCGAGGTCCAGAACTTCTACATCCCGGCCGGCGGCGACACGCCGGACCGCGAGGCCAACCCCAAGTTCGACCACAAGCTCAATTTCTATGAGCGGCTGACCGCCGAACTGGCGCGACGCGATCCTGCCGCGCCCCTGGCGCTGCTGGGCGATCTGAATGTCGCACCGGGCGAGAACGACGTCTGGAGCCATCGCCAGATGCTCAAGGTCGTCAGTCACACGCCGCCGGAGACCGAGGCGTTCGCGGCGATGATGGCGGCCGGTCAACTCATCGACCTGCCCCGCGCGACCACGCCGGACCCGACCAAGATGTTCTCCTGGTGGAGCTACCGCGCCGCCGATTTTCAGGCCTCGAACCGGGGCCTCCGCCTCGATCACATCCTGGTCAGCCCAGGCCTGAAGGACGCCGCCTTCCGGCAGGGCGCAGCGGCGTCGCGGGTGCACATGGAGCCCCGCGCCTGGGACCGCCCCAGCGACCACGCCCCGGTCAGCGCCGACCTTATCCTGTAATCAGACCCCGTTCGCCTTGAAGTGGGCGAGCATCTTGGCCCAGGCATCCTCGGCCGCGTCCTTCTTGTACGAAGGGCGGTAGTCGGCGTGGAAACCGTGCTGGGCGGCGGGGAAGACCAGGATGTCGCTGCCGGTCTTGCCGGCGGCCTTGAGCGCCGCCTTCATCTTCTCGACGTCGGTCAGCGGAATGCCGGAGTCCTTTTCCCCATAGAGGCCCAGCACCGGTGCGTTCAGTTCGGGCGCGAGATCGATTGGGTTGCGGTTGGTGGCGTCGCCGGGCGCCATTCCGCCCGACAGCCGCCCATACCAGGCGACACCGGCCTTGAAGTCCTTGAGCCGCGCCACTGACTCCCACGTCACCGCCCCGCCCCAGCAATAGCCGGTGATCCCCAGCCGCTTGCCGTCTACGAACTTCTGCGCCTTGAGCCAGGCGACGGCGGCGGCCACGTCGCCGGTCACCTGGGCGTCGGTGGCCGTGGCGACGATCTTCAGGATCGCCGGGAAGTCGGTCATGGTCGAAGGATCGCCGGCGCGGACGAAGAAGTCCAGCGCGATCACCACATACCCGGCCTTGGCCAGCCGGCGGGCTGTGTCTCGGATGTACTCGTGCAGGCCGAAGATCTCGGAGACCAGCACCACCGCCGGATAGCGGCCGGCCTTGGCCGGGCGGGCCACAAAGGCCGGGATTTCACGGTCCGGCGACTTGATCTGGACAGTCGCGGTCTCGAGGCCGGCCGCCTCGGTTTTGATCGGCTGGGCCTCGGCCGACCAGGCGGCCAGCGCATAGCCGCCGGTCAGCGCCAGGGTGAGCTTGCGGCGCGATAGGGCGAGGTCTTCCGGGCGGGTGCCGTCAGGGCGGGTGAGCGTGACCATGGGCTGTTCCTTGGAGCAGGGTTTCGGACGATCCATATCCACACCATCCGCGCGGATGGGAGCCGTCAACCACCATGTCCGATCCCATCCCCCTGTTTCGTCGTCTGACGAGGGATGAAAAGGCGCTGGCGGCTGAGATGTTCGGCGCCGGCCTGGACTCGGAGCGGGTGCGCATCATGGCGGCGCCGCTGTGGCGGCGCGCGTTCGTGGCGGGTCCCGGTCTGATGGTCTGGCCCGCCGCGACGGTCCGCCCGGACTTTGCGGCGCTGGAGGTGCCGCTCCGCGTGCAGGGAGTGTTCGTGCACGAACTCACCCATGTCTGGCAGGCGCAGCAGGGCGTCTCGCTGATCCTCGCCAAGCTGAAGGCCGGGGACGGCCCCAAGGCCTATGCCTATGACCTCGATAGCGCGGCCTTCGTGGACATGAATATCGAGCAGCAGGCGATGGTGGTCGAACACGCCTTCCTGACCTCCCGGGGCGCGGCGGCGCCGCACGGAGCCGGTCGTTACGCGAGCCTGAGCGCGGCGTGGCGTCGCGGTTGACGCGGCGCGCCCTTGCGGCCCCCTCGATTTTCCCCATATCCGATCCCGACGCTGGCTTCCGCACAGGGAAAGCGGAGCCGGGGGAGACCAAAGCAAACCGGGGATGTCGCTTTTCCTCGGGCGCTTCACTAGAAGGCCCACCCGCGACGTCCGCCAAGCAGGAGCGAGCACGACCCTCTCATGAGCAAGATCATTGGTATTGACCTCGGCACGACCAATTCGTGCGTCGCCATCATGGACGGCAAGACGCCGAAAGTGATCGAGAACGCCGAAGGCGCGCGGACCACGCCCTCGGTGGTGGGCTTCATGGAAGACGGCGAGAAGCTGGTCGGCCAGCCCGCCAAGCGTCAGGCGGTCACCAACCCGACCAACACACTATTCGCCATCAAGCGCCTGATCGGGCGCAACTTCGACGACCCCGTGGTGGCGAAGGACAAGGGCATGGTGCCCTATGAGATCGTCAAGGGCCCGACCGGCGACGCCTGGGTCCGGGCTCAAGGCAAGGACTATTCGCCCCAGCAGGTCTCGGCCTTCATCCTGCAGAAAATGAAGGAAGCCGCGGAGCAGCACCTCGGTGAGAAGGTCGAAAAGGCCGTCATCACCGTCCCGGCCTATTTCAACGACGCCCAACGTCAGGCCACCAAGGACGCCGGCAAGATCGCCGGGCTCGAAGTCCTGCGCATCATCAACGAGCCTACCGCCGCGGCCCTGGCCTATGGCCTGGAGAAGAACGACGGCAAGAAGATCGCGGTCTACGACCTGGGCGGCGGCACCTTCGACGTCTCGATCCTCGAAATCGGCGATGGCGTCTTCGAGGTGAAGTCGACCAACGGCGACACGTTCCTCGGCGGCGAGGACTTCGATCTGCGGATCGTCGACTACCTGGCCGATGAGTTCAAGAAGGAGCAGTCGGTCGACCTGAGGAAGGACAAGCTCGCCCTTCAACGCCTCAAGGAAGAAGCCGAGAAGGCCAAGAAGGAGCTCTCCAGCGTCACCCAGTACGAGGTGAACCTGCCCTTCATCAGCATGAACGCGTCCGGCCCGCTGCACCTCAATGTGAAGCTGTCGCGCGCCAAGCTCGAGGCGTTGGTCGAGGACCTGATCAAGCGCACGGTCGGCCCTTGTGAACAGGCGCTCAAGGACGCGGGCCTCAAGAAGTCCGATATCGACGAAGTGATCCTGGTCGGCGGCATGACCCGCATGCCGGCGGTTGCCGAAACAGTGAAGGCGTTCTTCGGTCGCGAACCGCACAAGGGTGTCAACCCTGACGAGGTGGTGGCGTTGGGCGCGGCGGTTCAGGCCGGCGTGCTGGGCGGCGAGGTGAAGGATGTGCTCCTGCTCGACGTCACCCCGCTGACGCTCGGAATCGAGACTCTGGGCGGCGTGTTCACCCCGCTGATCGAGCGCAACACCACGATCCCGACCAAGCGCAGCCAGACCTTCTCGACGGCTGACGACAACCAGTCTGCGGTGACCATCCGCGTCTTCCAGGGCGAGCGCCCCATGGCGGTCGACAACAAGATGCTGGGCCAGTTCGACCTGGTCGGCATTCCCCCGGCGCCGCGCGGCGTGCCGCAGGTTGAAGTGACTTTCGACATCGACGCCAACGGCATCGTCAATGTCCAGGCGCGCGACAAGGCGACCAACAAGGAACAGTCGATCCGTATCCAGGCCAATGGCGGCCTCTCCGACGCCGACATCGAGGCCATGGTCAGGGAAGCTGAGAGCAACAAGGCCGAGGACGAGAAGCGCAAGGCGGCGGTTGAAGCCAAGAATCAGGCCGATGCGGTGATCCATTCCACCGAGAAGGCCCTGGCCGAGCATGGCGACAAGGTCGGCGAGGCTGAGCGTACCGAGATCCAGACTGCCCTTGACGACTTGAAGGGCGTTCTGGAAGGCGGCGACGCCGAGGTGATCGCCACCAAGACCCAGACGCTCATCCAGGCCTCGATGAAGCTCGGCGAGGCCATGTACAAGGCCCAGCAGGACGCAGCCGAAGAGCCCGCGGCCTCGGGCCCGGGCGCAGCCGACGATGTGGTCGACGCCGAGTTCGAGGAAGTGGACGGCGACCAGAAGAAGTCCGCCTAGAGCTCTGTCTCAAAGAACGGGCCCCGCCGCCGCACGCCGTTGAGGCCTTGCGGCGGCGGGTGCGCCCTCCCACCTGCCAACCATCGACACCCGGGCGCTGATCGATCCGATGCGGGACTATTACGACATTCTCGGTGTGGATCGCGGCGCCGACGACGCGACGCTTAAGGCTGCGTTCCGCAAGCAGGCGATGGAGCATCACCCCGACCGCAACGGCGGCTGCGAGGAGGCGGCGGGACGCTTCAAAGAGATCAATGAGGCTTATTCCGTCCTGTCGGACGCGCAGAAGCGGGCGGCCTATGACCGCTTCGGCCATGCCGGCGTGAACGGCGCACAAGGCGGGCAGGGCTTTGGCGGCGGCCAGTTCCACGATGTCCACGACATCTTCAACGAGGTGTTCGGCGACATTTTCGGCGGACGCGGCGGCCAGCGCGGGCGCAGCGGCCCGGCGCGCGGCTCGGACCTGCGCTACGATCTCGAAATCAACCTTGAGCAGGCCTATGCCGGCGCTGAGGTCGAGATCACAGTTCCAGTCACGCTCACCTGCGAGGCCTGCGAGGGGTCCGGCGCCAAGCCCGGCACACAGCCCACCACCTGTTCCAGCTGCCAAGGCCAGGGCCGCGTGCGGGCCAGCCAGGGCTTCTTCTCCATCGAGCGCACCTGCCCGCGCTGCGGTGGTTCAGGCCGCATGGTGGCCGATCCTTGCGGCGACTGCCGTGGCCACGGTCAGGTTCGGCGCGAGCGTACGCTATCGGTGCGCATCCCGGCGGGCGTGGACGACGGCGCCCGCATCCGCCTCTCCGGCGAGGGCGACGCCGGCCAGCGCGGCGGCCCGCGCGGCGATCTCTATATCTTCCTCTCGGTGCAGCCGCATGAGTTGTTCGAGCGCGACGGGTTGGATCTGCTCTGCACCGTGCCGGTGCCGATGACCACTGCGGCGCTGGGCGGCCAGATCGAGGCGCCCTGCCTGATGGGCGGCGATGACTGCGATGGCGAGTGCCGTCTGCCGGTGGATGTGCCCGAAGGGTCCCAGACCGGCCGCACGATCCGGCTCAAGGGCCGCGGCATGCCCTCGCTCCGCTCTCGCCAGCGCGGCGATCTGGTGGTGGAGATCTTCGTTGAGACGCCCTCGCGGCTGACCGCCCGCCAGCGCGAGCTGCTGCGCGAGTTCGAGGCCACCTGCGCCGACCAGCAGCACCCGAAATCAGCCGGCTTCGTCGGCAAGTTCAAAGAGTTCGTCGAAGGCGTGACGCGGCCGAGTTAGCGAGCCCCCGCCGTCCGCTTCGCGGCCACCGCCCCCAATCCGCGCTTCGCGCTGGGGGAGGACCAATGTCCTCTTGTCCTCCCCCCGACGGGGGAGGGGGCTAACCTCGGCCTCACTCCGCCCTGGGCCGCAGCGCCACCAGCACATTGCCCGCCGCCTGGCCGAAACTGGCGTAACCGGCGTTGACGAACACCATGCCGTCGCCGGCGAACAGGCCCGCAGCGTCGATCGAGCCGCCGGCTCCGGGCAGACCGGTCACCGTCTGCGGATAGGGTCGCGCCATGTCGATCATCGAGAGCACCTTGCCGGTCCTGGCCTCGAACACCCACAGCCGCCCGTCCAGCGATCCGGCCAACAGGGCTCCGTCGATCACCAGCGGCGCTGCAGAGAGCCCAAAGCGCGTCTGACAGGTGGAGACCTTGGCCCGCTCGCCGGCGCAGTCGGGCGCGGCCCGCCAACTCCAGGCCACCTTGCCGCTGGCCACATCGACCGCGTGCATGCCCGCCGCCGAGCGATCGGCCGGCACGTTGGGGTCGCTGATGGGGGCGAACACCCGCGCCCCATCCGTCGCGATGGCCCAGTGGATTCCCCCCAGCGGCGTGCCCTGGCCGAACTTCTGGTTCCAGATCTTGCGGCCCGTCTTCGCATCCAACGCCCAGACGTCGCCGGACTTCTGGCCGCCGAGAATCACCGCGCCGCCGCCCGCCTTGCGGAAGATCACCGGCCCGCCGCCGAAGTCGTGGTCGAGCAGCACGCTGCCTTCGCCGGCGAAGAAGCAGTTCGGCCCGGGCTTGCGCTTGTCGTCGGCGCCCACCGGGCACGACATGTTCCAGATGTCGTTGGCCAGGGCCTGGAACACCCACTTCTGGCGGCCGGAGGCCAGGTCGATGGCGATGATGGCGTTACTGGTTGCGGTGCCCGGCGGCGAGGTGTTTTCCCCGGTCGAGACATAGACCACGCCGGCCTTCAGATCGACCGAAGGGCTAGACCAGATCGGCGCGCCCGAGGGGCCGAACATCTGCACGCCCTGCGCGTTGGTGCGGCCGAGCGGCTTGGCCGGCTCCATGGTGCGCCAGGTCCAGACCACCTTGCCATCCGCGGCGTTGACCGCCGCCACCGCGCCGTGGCTCTTGCAGCATTCATGGCTGGGTCGCATCGCCAGCGCCACGTCGCTGGCCGAGATCGGCACGATGATCTTATCGCCGGCGAACAGCGCCGAGCCGGATAGCGGCACCGTCTTGTCGTGGCGCGGATCGGCCCGCCACAGGATCTTGCCTGTCTTGGCGTCGAGCGCGATCAGGTTGCCAGAGCTTTCCCCGCCGACGAGGCCCATGGGCCCGTCCTTGCCGAGGCGGCCGTAGGCCAGGCTGTTGCGCACTTGCGAGGGCGTCTGGGTGGCCCACTTCACACAGCCGGTCTTGGTGTCGAGCGCGAGGATATGGCCGGCCTGGCCGGCGGGATAGAACAGTGTGTTCCCCACGACCACGCCCTGGCCGCGCAGGCCTGAGGTGCGCGGCATGGCGAAGGCCCACGCCACTTCGAGGCGCGCCGCCTGAGCCGTGGTCAGGCCTGCCTGCCTGGCGTTCATCCGCCGCGAGTTGTCGGTGTCGACGCCGAAACCCACCTGGGCCGGCGCCGCGGTCAGATCCACCGCCGCGCGTTCGGTCGGGCAGCGCGCCGCGTCGATCCAGGCCGTGCCGGCCGGCCCCTCTGGGGCGGCCAGATAGGCCACCACGTCGCGCAGCTGGCGGCGATCAAGCGTCTCACCTACCGGCTTCATGACCCCGGTGGTCAGTGCGGTCATCAGGGTCTGGGCGCTCATCTTGCGCAGCACGCCTATCGGCGCCGCACGGCTGCCTTCTTCGGGCGCCTCATGGCAGACCGCGCAGTGCTCCTCATACACCGAGCGGCCCGGGTGCGGGGCCTCGTCCGTCGCCTGGGCGAGCGCCGGGCTCGCCGCCGCTAGACCCGCGATCGCCACAAGACCGGCCGCCGCTCTGCGCATCCAGGATGTCATCCGAACGTCCCCCTCGAACGGCCGGACCCTAGAGTCGATCTCTTAGCGGCCGATTGCGCAGCTGAAATCCCAAGCGGCGGGTTTGCGGCGGCCTCACGTTTCCGCTAGAGACACGCCTCCTCTGGAACCGCACCCGTAGCTCAGCTGGATAGAGCGTTGCCCTCCGAAGGCAAAGGTCACACGTTCGAATCGTGTCGGGTGCGCCAGGGGGGCTTTCGCCCTTGCTTCAGGCTTGAGGCCCAGTTCGGATTGGCCTGATCTTCGCCTCCGTATCGACTCCCCGCGGCAAATGGAGAACCCTGTGCGCGACGCCTGGGGGGATGAATGCCGATGAAGGTGCAGATCGAGGCGGCGCGGCGGTGGATCGTTCGCGCCTGCACGCCTTCGGACGCGGGCTGGGCAGGCGCGGCCTGGGGGCTGATCGGCCTCTGGCTGGTGTTCATCCTGTCGTTCGTTCTGCACGACGTGCTGCCGGACTTCGCCATCGGCAAGGCTGCGGGATTGATGGCGATGCTGGGCGCTCTGGCGTTTGCGGGCCTGGGCGCCCTGCTGACCCTGAGGCTCCTAAACCTGCTGCGCCCGGGCTACCGCCTGGGGTTGGCGCTGACCGTGCCACCTCTTGTCGTGCTGCTGATGGCGGTCTGGGACCTGAAGGGCGCGGTCATCGCTACGGCCCTGCTGGCTTTAGGAATCAGCTTCACGGTCGGCGCCGGCGCGGCCCTGGTTCGGCGCGGCGGCGGACGACAGACGCTCGGATCCTGGATGTTCCTGGCGCTCGGCGTGTCGACGCTGGCCGCGCTGGGTGTCGGGATGGCGCGGACGCCGCCCGACCCCAACCCGACGCTGGCGTCCTATCGACTGGCGGGCGCCACGCTCAACCTCCCTAACCCCGGGCGCCCCGGTCCGTTCAGGGTGCAGAGCCTGACCTACGGCAGCGGCGTAGATCGACATCGTCCCGAGTACGCCGCCAAGGCCAGCTGGCGGTCGCAGTCGGTCGACAGCTCCAAGCTGGACCGCGAGTGGAAGGGCCCGGTCGGCTGGTTCCGCACCCTCTACTGGGGGTTTGATCCCAAGCGTTTCCCGGTCCAGGGCCGGGTCTGGACGCCGGTAGGCGCGGGCCCCTTCCCGCTGGTCCTGATCGTCCACGGCAACCACGCGATGGAAGCCTTTTCCGACCCCGGCTACGCCTATCTGGGCGAGTTGCTCGCCAGTCAGGGGTTCATTGTCGTGTCGGTGGACGAGAACTTCCTCAACTCGTCGCTGAGCGACATGGTCGATCCGATCAACAGCCGCCCATCCAAGGAGAACGATGCGCGCGGATGGATGCTGCTGGAGCATCTGGCCCAGTGGCGGCGCTGGAACAGCGATCCCGCCCACCCGATGTTCGGCAGGGTCGACATGGAGCGCATCGGCCTGATGGGCCATTCGCGCGGCGGCGAGGCGGCGGCGGTGGCGGCGGCGTTCAACGGGCTCAGCCACTATCCCGACGATGCGACCCTGCCATTCGACTATGGCTTCAAGATCGGCGCCGTGGTGGCCATCGCCCCGGTGGACGGCCAGTACAAACCCCGCGAGCGCCCCACACCGCTGAAGGACACGAACTACTTCGTCATTCACGGCAGCCTTGACGGCGATGTCACCTCGTTCATGGGCGCCTCGCAGTTCTCGCGCATTGCGCTCACCGGCCAGGCGCCTGCCACGAAGGCGCAGCTCTATGTGAAAGACGCCAACCACGGCCAGTTCAACACCAGCTGGGGGCGTGACGACATCGGCATGCCCTGGCCGGTGCTGGACAAACGCAGAATCCTGGACCCGAACGCGCAGCGCCAGATCGCCAAGGTCTACTTTTCGGCCTTCCTGCAGATGACGCTGATGGATCGCGAGGGCTACCGACCGCTGTTCGAGGACCCCCGGCGCGGGGCGGCCTGGCTGCCCAAGGGCTATCTGGCGGCCGATTACGCCGACAGCGCCACCCGCTGGGCGGCGACCTTCGAGGAGGACATCAATCCCGGAACCGCTGGCGCGCCCGGCGCCCGGATCACGGCCCGGAACCTGGCGGTTTGGCGAGAGCTCGACGTCGGTCTGAAGTGGAATCCGCTCGACAGCCAGGTCGTTCAGATCGCCTGGGATGATCGCGTCCATAAGGCCCAGGCCAGTTACAGCGTCGACCTGGGTCCGGCGGGACTGGCTGCCGGACCCGGCGCGGCCCTGGTGTTCAGCGCGTCGGACGCTGGGATACCCTCCCTCCCGGACGGCTTCGAGCCGCCCAAGGCCAAGGCCAAGCCGCCCAAGCCCGGGCCGCTGGACTGGACGGTCGTGTTGATCGACGCCAACGGTGTCGAGGCTAGGCTCCCACTGTCGCGGGATCAGGTTCTCTATCCCCAGATCAAGGGTCAGACGCGCCTGTTCCCGGAGATCGACGGGGGCAAGGCGGCCGAGGTGGTGATGCGTCGCTATCGTTTGCCGCTAGCCGATTTCGCCGCCGCCAGTCCGGCTTTCGACCCGACCCGCCTTACGGCGATGAGGTTCGATTTCGACCGGTCGAAACGCGGCGCCATTGTGATCGACAATATCGGCGTGGCGCCTGGGGCTTAAGGATCTTTCCTCCAAACCGTCGCGCTCACCGCCGCTTGGACACCTGGCTTGCGATGGGATCGCCGCTGTCGCGCTCGGCGACGGCCTGCTTGAAGCCCACGTCCTGAGCCCGCTCCCGGAACCACAGGCCCTCCGGGGTGTGGCGCGCGATGCCGTCGAACAGCGTGGCCATCATCTGCGTCGATTGAAGTCCCATGTTCTCATAGGCCTGATTGACCACCATCTTGGTCATCATCAACTGGTTGCGTGGCACGCCCTGCAGGCGGCCGACGAGCGCGGCGATCTCGTCCTCGAACGCCTCGGGCTCGGGCGCGGCCAGGGCCAGGCCGATCCGCGCCGCCTCGCGGCCTTCGATCAGGTCGCCGGTCATCATCAGCCGCTTGGCCATCTGTGGGTCCAGCCGATAGACCCACATGGCCGGGGTGGGCACGCCCCAGACACGCGCCGGCGGATAGCCGATGCGGGCGGTCGATTCCATGATCAGGAAGTCGCAGCAGAGCGCGATGTCCGACCCGCCCGCCACGGCTGAGCCGTGCACGCAGGCGATCGTCGGCTTACGGCAGCGCCACAGGCTCATGAAGTCCTGGGTGTTGCGCCACATACCGGCAAAATCGAGCGTCGGGTCCCAGGGCATCTCCTGATTGCCGCCGCCAGCGCCCTTGCGTTCGGCGAACTCGACCAGATCATAACCGCCGCAGAAGCCGGGCCCGGCGCCGCGCACCAGCAGCACATGCACATCCGGGTCGCGGTCCGCCAGATCGACGGCCGCAGCGATCTCCTTGGGCATATGGCGGTCGATGGCGTTGAAGCGGTGCGGCCGGTTGAGAGTCAGCGTCGCGATCCGGCCTTCGACCTCGTAGAGGATGGATTGGAAGTCCATGAGTGTCTCCGTCCCACGCGTCCGCCACGTTGGCGCAATGGCCGCAGCATTCCAACCCACCGCCACCCTGTGCCTCATCGGCCACAGGTCGTGGCCGAAACGCCTCCTGCGTCATCTGCCCCTGCCCAGGTGACACTTTTTTGACTAGGCCAGCCCAGGAAACAGGCAGCGACTCATGCTGCGGCTGTTGAAGGACCCCCATATGACCAACCGGAAGTTTCTCCTCGCTACGCGCGCCAGCGCGCTCGCCATCCTCATCGGCCTGCCGGCCGGCGCCGTTCAGGCCGCCGACGCCGAGGTCGAGGAACTGGTCGTCACCGCGCGGAAGCGGGACGAAGCCCTGATCGACGTGCCGTTCTCGGTGGCCGCGCAGAGCGAGCAGGTGATGCGCGAGCGAGGCGTGACCAATGTGGAGGATCTCTCCCGGTCGATCGCCGGCTTCACGGTGCAGAACCTCGGCCCCGGTCAGAGCCAGGTCGCCATCCGCGGCATCTCCGCCGGCCAGTTGGTCCGCGACCAGCCCGGCGTGAAGGAGCAGGTCGGCGTCTATCTCGACGAGAGCGTGATTTCGCTGTCGCTGTTCACCCCGGACCTCGACCTTTTCGACCTCAATCGCGTCGAAGTGCTGCGCGGTCCCCAGGGCACGCTGTTTGGTTCGGGCTCGCTCTCAGGCACCGTGCGCTACATCACCAATCAGCCGAAGCTGGGCGTGCAGGAAGGCACGATTGAGCTGACGGCCAATCAGGTGCAGGGCGGCGATCTGGCCGGCTCGCTGAAGGCTTCGGTCAACCTGCCGCTGGGCGAGACGGCGGCGTTGCGCGTCGCCGCCTTCACGGAGCAGTTCGCCGGCTTCATCGATGCGGTTCAGCCGAACGGCACGGTGCGCGAGAACGTCAATGACGGCGACCGTTACGGTTTCCGCGCGGCGCTCACCTTCCAGCCCAACGAGGCGCTGACGATCACGCCCCGCGTGATCTACCAGAAGATCGACGTGGACGGCTTCAACCGGGTCGACGTCTTCAACATCCTGGCCAACGAGTTCACCACCACCCGGCCGCGCGTGCGCCTGGGCGGCAACAAGCAGTTCACCCAGCTCAAGGAAAAGTTCGAGGACGAGTTCCTGCTGGGCGACCTGACCCTGCAGTACGACGCAGGCGACATCACCTTCACCTCGGTGACCAGCTATTCTGACCGCGACGTGCTTGTGCTGCGTGACGCCACCGCGCTCACCGGTTCGATCACCGGCGGCAGCATCGGCCTTCCTCAGGCGGTCTACACGATCAACGCGCCCCTGGCCGACACCACCAGCGTCAAGAGCTTCACTCAGGAAGCCCGCTTCGCCTCCGACACCGACGGCCCGCTGCAGTGGGTGGTCGGCGCGTTCTATTCGGACGTGGACCGTGACTACGCCCAGGACCTGACCGTCGCCGGCTTCACCGCCGCTACGGGCATCCCGAGCCGCGGTCGGGTGGCGCCGCAGGATCACCTCTACTTCTCGGTGGTCCCCTACCAGCAGAAGCAGTTCGCGGTGTTCGGGGAAGCGACCTTCCAGGTCACCGACCGCCTCGATGTCACCGGCGGCCTGCGCTGGGCCGACTACAAGGAAAACCGGACGCTGACCTTCGACGGCATCTTCGCCGACGTGACCATCGCGGCGCCCGGCAAGACCAAGGCCGACGCATTCGTCCCGCGCGTCATCCTCGCCTACAAGGCGACCGACGACGTGACGCTGAACGCCCAGGTCTCGAAGGGCTTCCGGCTGGGCGGGGTCAACGACCCGCTGAACCGTCCGCTCTGCACGCCGGCCGACCTCGCCACCTTCGGCGCGCTTTCCCCGCCGAGCTTCAAGAACGAGACGGTTTGGAACTACGAGGCGGGCGCCAAGGCCAACCTCGGCGGCCGGGGCACGCTCAGCGTCGCCGGCTTCTACGCCGACATTTCTAACCTGCAGGCGACCATCGACGCCGGTTCGTGCTCGTCGCGGATCATCGCCAATGTGTCCAGCGCCCGTTCAATGGGTGTCGACGCCGAGTTCGGCTACCAGCTGAGCGACAACTTCGACATCGCGGCCAGCGCTTCCTACAACGACTCCGAGCTCACCTCGAGCCTGCGGGACGTTGCGGGCGCGCCGATCCAGGGTCTGCGCGACGGCAATCGTTTGCCGACGGTGCCCAAGTTCCAGGCTTCATTCAGCGTCGGCTATGAGCGCGAGCTGGAAAGCGGCGAGGAGGTGTTCGCCAACCTGACCGTGCAGCATGTGGGCAGCCGGATCACCCAGGTGTCGGACCAGGAGAACGACCCCCGCACTGCGTCGCTGTTCCGCAACATCGGCGCCACCTCAGTGGCGGTGCTCAGCTTCCCGCTCGAGCTGCCGTCCTATGAGATCGCCAACTTCCGGGTCGGCGTCCGCGGCGAGAACTGGGAAGTGGCCGGGTTCGTCAACAACCTGGGCGACGAGCGCGCCAAGCTGGCGATCGACCGCGAGCGCGGTCTCCGCGCCCGCTACGGCTTCCTGACCAACGCGCCGCGCACCTACGGCGCGACCATCCGCCGCTCGTTCTAGGTCCTGAGTCGGGCCGGAGTGGGTTTCCCATTCCGGCCGGACCGGGCAAGCTGGCCGGCATGACCAAAGCCGCGCCATCGCTCCGCAAGGGGCCTCTGATCCTGACGACAATGGGCGCGCTCGGCCTGGGCGCGCTCATTGTTTTTGGGGCGGTCCTGCCGGTGGAATTCAACCGCGACCCGCTGGGCCTCGGCAAGCTGACAGGCCTTTCGCGACTCTGGGCGCCGGCCGAAACCGAGGTCGCCGCCAGCGCGGCCGCCCGCGCGCGTGAATACGCCACCCCGTTCCGCACCGACGTGATCGAGATCCCGTTGGGCGGTTTCCTGGAAGGGGTCGAGCGTTCGGAGCTGGAGTACAAGGTCCGGATGGCGAAGGACGCCACCCTGATCTACGCATGGGAAGTGGAAGGCGCGGCCGACGCCAGGGATTTCCATTTTGACCAGCATGGCCACACCACCCCCGCGCCCGGCCAACCGATGGTCGTCTCAACCTGGCGGCAGGGCTTCGGGTTGAAACAGCAAGGCGCGCTCACCGCCCCCTTCGACGGCATTCAGGGCTGGCAGTTCTCCAACTCCAGCGAGCAGCCCGTCGTGGTGCGCCTCAGGCTGTCGGGCTTCTACGATCTGGTCCCGGTCGGCGCGCCCGGCAACGAGGCGGGGATCCTCGCCAATGTGCCGGCCGCCCAGGCGCGCCCGGCGACGCCGTGATCCGGCTGCAACTTCGCCGCAATCGGCGCGCTGAGTGCATCCGCAAGGAGCCGCCCATGACTGTTCGCGCCTTCGTCCTGATCACCGCCCTTTTCGTCGCGACGCCCGCCTTGGCCGAGGAGTCGCCCTTGGCGACAGCCTCGACCACGCCCGCCCCGGCCATGAGCACGGCCGACCAGATCGACACCTGGCTCCGGTCGTCACCGGCCCTGGCGGCGCCCGATCTCGACGCCGAACCTCGCAACATGACCTTCGACGATCGCAAGCTGCACGGCGAAGTCACCGTCGGCGTCGGCACGCGCGGCTACCGCCACCTTTCGCTGCGCGCCACCGCGCCCGTCGGCGAGAGCGGCCGGGTCAGCGTCGCCTTCGGCGAGACGCGCGGCCCCGGCTGGCGTATCGACCCGCGCTGTGATCTGGAGGCCATGACGCCGCCGAGGCCGCTGGATCACATCGGCGGTCCGCACGGCGCCTGTCCGCTCGACTAGCCCGCCATCGACCGAACCGGCGCTCGCGCCACTGAGGGGCGCCAAGGGCCGTGGGCGGGACTCTCGAGCGGCTTCCGCTACTTTGCCGGCATGCTCGGCAACGGATCGGCCTTGGCCGGACCAGTGGCCTGCATTTCAGGATCAATCACGAACTGATCGTGGCAGGCGACGCAGGTCTGATAGAGCTTGCCGCCTTCATCGAACACCGCCTGCTTGTCGCGCTTTTCGGCTGCCGCGCGGGCGATCCAGGCCTGATCGCTCATGGCCTTGGAGAAGCGATTCCAGTCGGCGATGGGCTCGCGGGCGCGATGCGGGAGCTGCAGCGTATTGCCGGCCTCGATCAGGATGCTCGCGCCGGTGACCAGGACGTCCCAACCCTCGTCGGTGGTGGGCGAGAGATCCCGCTCACCCGCCTCGGTGATCTCGTAGCCTGACCCACGCCAGTACATGAAGGCCGCCGGATCGACCACGTGGCCCATGTACTCGGTCATCGGCAGATCGGTGTGAAAGTCGGCCTTGGCGGCCGGCTGCTGTGGCTGGCAGGCGGCCAGCGCCGGCAAGGCCAGCGCCAGGATCAGTACTCTGCGCATCATCATCTCCCCCGATGCGATCGTTTCCACCCATGCTAGATGGCGGGCGTTGCCGCCGGATTGCAGGAAGCAGTCGCCCGCAGCATGGAACACCGTCGACGCGTTTGGCTGAATCCCCAACCGGGCCGCGGGTGTCACGCGACGAAAACACAGCTTCGCAAGGGTCGCTTCAAGAGTCTCGAAAGAGCGGTACGGCGCGATTGACGCTACCGCCCGCGTGGCCTCACAGTCACGCCAAGCGCGCCGGGCTACGAGCGCGCGGGAGGAACATCGCGACATGACTCAATCCTCGGCTCCGTCCGCAGGGGTGGATGATCGCCTGCCGCTTCGCACAAAGCTGGCCTTCGGGATCGGCAGCGCTGCGGAGTCCATCGCCCTGTACTCCGTCTCGGCGTTCGGGCTGCTGTTCTACAATCAGGTGCTCGGCGTGCCGGCGCACCTCGCCGGCCTCGCGATCTCGGCCAGCCTGTTCCTCGACGCGCTTTCAGACCCGATCGTCGGCTCCTGGTCGGATCGAACCCGATCCAAGCTGGGCCGTCGCCACCCCTACATGTACGCCGCGCCGATCCCGATCGCGCTGAGCGTCTACGCGATTTTCAACCCGCCAGCGGGCATGGACCAGACGGGCCTGCTGATCTGGTTCGGCGTGTCGGTAATCATGCTTCGCCAGGCGATGACCTTCTTCCACACGCCGCACCTGGCGCTGGGGGCCGAGCTTTCGACGCAATACATCGAGCGGTCCAAGGTGATGGCCTACAACAGCTTCTTCGCCTGGGCCGGGGCTGCATTTGTCACCACGATCGCTCTGCGGATCTTCTTCCCGTCCACGCCGGAATTCCCGCGCGGGGTGCTGAACCCGGAGCCGTGGCCGATCTTCGCCCTTGCGATGGCTGTGGCGGCGCTGGTTATCCTGTTCTCTTCAGCCTGGTTCACCCGCGACCGCATCCCGTTCCTTCCACCTCCGGCCAAGGACGAGCCTGGGTTCAGCCCGGCGGCCTTCATCAAGGATGTCGGTCGAGCCCTGACCAACGCCAACTACGCCTGGCTGCTGGTCGCCTACTTCTTCCTGTCGCTCATGCTGGGCCTGCGCGAGTCGCTCAGGATGTACACCAACACCTTCTATTGGGGCCTCAACTCGGAGCAGCTCAGCCTGTTCATCATCGGCAGCTTCATCGGCTACGCTTCGGCGTTCCTGATTGCGCCGCGGCTCCATGGCCGTGTCGATAAGCGTCGCGCGATGATCGCCTCATGCTTCATCTACGCCCTGATCCCGCCGATCCCGATTGTGTTGGGGCTCATGGGCTGGCTCACCCCCGACAATCCGATGTTGCTGCCGATCCTGATCACCTTCGCGGGGATCGGAAACCTGACGGTGAGCATCCTGCAGATCAGCGTCATGTCCGCCCTGGCCGACATCGCCGATGAGAACGAGCTGAAGCACGGCGTACGTCAGGAAGGCGTCCTCTACTCCACACGCGCCCTCGCGGCGAAGATGGACCAGGCGATCGGCGCGGCGCTCGGCGGCTTCGTCATCACGGCGATCCAGTTCCCAATCAAGGCGACCCCAGGCGAGATCGCGCCCGCCATCCTCAATAAGCTGGCCTTCGCCGACGGCGTGCTCGCCGCGATCCCGGGACTCATCGCGGTGATCTTCTATGCCCAGTACAAGATCAACCGGGGCAAGTACGAGGAGACCCGCGCCGCGCTCAACGCACGCAAGGCGGCCGCCGCGCCGGCGCCGGCCGAGTAGCGCTCACCCCGGCCGGAGCGCCTGCATGAGACTGCCGGTGTAGGCGGCGTGGCCCACATGGGTCAGCCGCGCCTCAAAGTCAGCCCAGATGTCGCCGCCCAGATCACGCCAGCGGCGGCAGAAGGCGTAGTCCTCAGACAGATACTGACCGGTCTCTGGCTCGATCATGGTGTCGAACACCATCACCGCCTCGGGCGCCAACTTGTCGCCCATGTCGCCCATCTTGGCCCGAAGCTCCGGGTGGGCGTCGCAGATGTTCTGCATCGCCTGGCGCTTGATCAGCAGGAAGCCGGTGCCGCCATAGGCCACTTTGGCGAAGCCGTTCTCCACGTGAACGCTGTTGTCCGGCGTGGGCAGAAAGCGGACCACATAGCCCAAGCCCACGGTCTGGAGATCGGCGACGTTGGCCTTGGCCGCAGCGCGCACCTTCTCCCAGTCGATCTTCTTCAGCGGGCAGACGGCCGCGATCACGTCCTTGTCTGCTTCCAGAAGCCGGAACACCTGCTCCGGCGGAAAGCCGATGTCGGCGTCGATGAAGAGGATATGCGTCGCCTCCGGATGCGCCAGGAAGGCCGCCGCCAACCGCGACCGGCCCCGAGTGATCAGCGCCTCGCCGCCCATCATGTCGATATGCAGGCCGACGCCGCGCGCCCGACAGGCGTCCTGCAGTTTCAGGAGCGAGTCGACGAAGTAGAGGTTCAGGTTGCCGCCGTAGCAGGGGACGGCGAGATACAGGAACGGCGTCTGGGGCATCGGCACAGCTTAGGGGCCTGTCAGCACGGCGTCGATCAGGTCATCGTAGAGATCGAGGCGCTTGTAGGCGCGGAAATCCACGCTGGCGGTTCGCCACGCGTGGGCGAAGGCGGTGAGGCGGCCCGGGTCGGCGGCGATCTCGGCGAGCGAGATGATCCGGACGCGAATCGTGAAGGCGATGGCGCCGGTGTCCGGCAGGCGTCGCAGGGTCTGGCGTTCGCTGCGGACGAACAGGCTCTCGGCCGCACGCATAGGATCGATCTGGGGGATCGCTGCGCGCATCGGGGCCGGGTCGGGTATGTGAAGCTCGGGCGAGGAGACGACGCTCCAGTTCCAACGCTCAACGAGCGCGTCGTCCTGCAGGTTGTCAAAGATGCGGGTGACACGGGACAGCAGGGTGGTCTCGAAGCCGGGGACGGGACCGTGAAGTTCGGCCAGCGAGCGGCCGATCACCTCTTCGGCGGCGAAGAAGCTGCCGGCGCTGAGTGAAAGCGCGGTCAGACGCCAGGCCCCCTCATCTCGGGCCATCAGGCAGAGATCATCCGCCACCTCGCGGGCCGCGGCGTAGAGCGGCGGATAGGCGTCGGCGGCCAGTGTCCTTCCGGTGGCGCGGGCCACCAGCTCGGCCAGCTCGGTCTGGGCCGCGCGCGAACCCTCAAGTTCCGCCCAGACCAGCGGCCTGGCGGTTTCGAACAAGAAGTCCTTCCGCGCCGTCGGATCGGTCTCGCCGCCTTCGAACCAAAGGGCCTCCGGGATCGGCGCGAGCCCGATGCGGAACACGCCGCCGCTAGCCCAAGGATCGCCGGCCCTGGTCATGCCCGCCTGACCCGAGGCCAGAGCCACCGTGCAACCACCATCACCGCGACGCCTGCGGCGACGCCCACCACGTCGGCGACAACATCCAGCGGGTCAGCGTGTCGACCCGTCGGGGCCACTGCCTGAACGCCCTCGATCACGGCGCCGAAGACGAGCGCAAAAACCGGAATCGCCAGCCGCCGGCCCGGCGCCAGCGCATAACCGGTGATTGTCAGTACGAACCATGCGGCCGCATGCTCAAAGCGGTCGCCGCCACCGCTGGACGGCAGCTGCTCGCTTGGCGCGACGCAGATGACGAACAGGATCGCCACGGCCAGAGCATAGAGCCCCAGGCGGACCGGGCGGGGAAACCGATAGGGCAGAACCATCCTGGCCTTACTTGCACGTCCCCGGCCGCCTCTCTAGACGTCGCGGCTCGGGACGCGGGTTGAGGAGACGAGCGTGGCGGTCGAGGCGGTGATCTGGGACTTCGGAGGCGTGTTCACCTCTTCGCCGTTC
>NZ_JBILUK010000153.1:0-7603 GCF_044371015.1 Phenylobacterium sp. | reverse complement strand
GTCGTTACGGCTGGCCATGCCTTTCACGTCGCCGCCGGCGCAGAAGCCCTTGCCGGCTCCGGTGACCACGATGCAGCGCACCGAAGGCTCGAGCTCGGCCCAGGCCAGGGTCTTGGACAGGCCGTCCAGCATGCCGCCGGACAGCGCGTTGCGCGCCTCGGGGCGGTTGAGCGTGAGGGTGAGCACGCCGCCGTCCTGGCGGGCGAGAAGGTCGGTGGTGCCGGTGTCGACATTGGCCATTGTGCGTCTCCTGATCGTTGAGGCCACGATAGGGGCCGGCCGGCGCTTGGCAACGGCGCCGTTACGGATAGGGTCGCCCCAACAACGGATTGAGGAGGATGCCCTGATGATGCGCTTGCGACAGATCGCCCTGGTGGGCGCGGACCTGGCGGCGGCCAAGGCTGAGATCACCCAGGTGCTGGGGCTTGGGGCCGATTATCTGGACAAGGGCGTGCGCAAGTTCGGGCTCGTCAACGCGGTCTGGCCGGTGGGCGACACCTTCCTGGAGGTGGTGTCGCCGGCCGAGCCCGGGACCACGGCCGGGCGGCTGATGGACAAGCGCGGCGGCGACGGCGGCTACATGGTGATCCTGCAGGTCGATGACGGTCTGGCGGCCCGGGCGCGGGCGGTCGGGCTGGGCGTGCGGCTGGTCGAGCAGGCCGAGTTCAAGGGCGTTGTGATGACCCACTTCCACCCCCGCGATGTGGGCGGCGCGATCCTGTCGGTCGACCAGATGACCCCGCCCGAACGCTGGGAATGGGGCGGGCCCGACTGGGAGGCCAATGTGCGGACCGAGGTCACGACCGGCATCGTCGGGGCGGAGCTGCAGGGGCCGGACCCGGAGGCCATGGCCACGCGCTGGGGCGAGGTGCTGGGCCGACCGGTCGAGTTCACCGGCGAGGGCTGGCGCATCGCGCTGGACGGCGGCGAGCTGCGGTTTGTCGAGGCCAAGGACGGCCGCGGCGAGGGCCTGGGCGCCTTCGACGTCGCGGTGCGCGACCCGGCCGCCGTGCGCGCCGGCGCCGCGCGGACGGAAGGCGAGGCCGTGGTGCTGTGCGGGACGCGCGTGAACCTGGTGGCGGCGTAGGGGCTCATACATTCCCCCCACGGTGTCATGCCGGATTTCGCTAAGCGAAAGTCCGGGACCTCCGACGCCGGATTGCGGGAGGTTGGCAAGCGCCGCGCCGACGTGGTGGGATCAGGCGCTGGAGGTCCCGGCCTTTGCCCGCTTCGCGTGGGCGAAACCGGGATGACACACGTGATTGAGTGTGGACGCTCAGTGTGATCCGACCCGGTGTCTGAGACGTCGACCGAATGGGTCCCCGCTTTCCGTGTCCCGGCCCTTTGGCGACAGGCTTTGGGTGCGCATCAAGTGTGATATAGTGTGCACCTTGCGTGAGAGACCCCATGCCCTCCATCGAACGGATCAGCGTCACCCTGCCGGCCGAGATGGCGGCGGCTCTGCGATCGACGGTCGAGGGCGGGCAATATGCGTCCACCAGCGAGATCGTTCGCGAGGCTTTGCGGGAATGGGCCCGTGCGCGGGACCGCGAGCAGCGCGATCTCGAAGCCCTTCGCGAAGCGATTCGGCTCGGCGACGAGAGCGGCCCCGGCATTCCGGCGGATGAGGTTTTCGCCGAGCTGCGTCGCATGATCGCCGACCGCCGCGCAGCTACCGGATGAAGCGGCTCGTCTTCGCCCCTGCGGCGCAAGATGACCTGATCGCCATCGGTCTCCACATCGCCGCCGACAACCCGGCGCGCGCAGAGACCTTCGTGACGGAGTTGGAGGCCAAGGCTCGGCAGGCCGCCGAGCGCCCTCTGACGTTTCCCGAGCGATCCGACATCAGCCCTGGCCTGAGGGCGGTCGTGCATGGACGATACCTGCTGTTCTTCCGCGATCTGGCGACCGAGGTTCGGATCGTCCGCATCCTGCACGGCGCGCGCGACCTGGCGCGCATCCTCGGGTCCGGAACGAAAAACCCGGGAAGATAGCCGGTGTCGAGCCCCCTCACCCGGCGGGGGAGCATGGGAATGGAGGTGGTCCTCGCCTTGACTCTTCCTCTCGCGCAGCACCGTGCGAAAGCCCGTGTGGTCGTTCGCGCGAGTCGCAATCGTTTTCTCTTTGTTCTTGTTTCACCGCCGCCTTCATGCTAGGGTCGAGACGCTTTGCAGTCTACGCCGCGCGGCCTCGGCGGCCACGCCGGAGATTGCGTATATCCCTCTGACCCCGAATGATTTCATTGAGAAAATTCCCGAAAGGCTGCGTCTTGAGTCCAGTCTTCGGGTAATCTCGGACACGCGCCGCGGGCCTGCCCACGCCGCGCCGTCAAATGTCGCAGGCGCTGACTCGGTCGCAATGAATTCGTTGGGAAAAACCCTGGAAAAACGCGTTCTTGAGTCCAGCATTCGCGACATTCTCGAGAGGGACGCCGCACTCAGACGGGGTCTCGCGACCCCGTCGCGGGCCTGGCGTGATCCGGCGCTGGAGGTCCCGGTCTTCGCCCGCTGCGCGAGGGCGAAACCGGGATGACACTGGGGACTGGAGGCTCAGTTCTCGCGCAGCACCGTGCGGAAGCCCGTGTGATCCGAGCCGGTGTCGGTGACGCCGGATTCGCGGGCCGGCGGCCGGTAGCGGAAGCAGAAGTTGTCGGCGCAGAGGAACGAGCCGCCCTTTATCACCCGGCGCTTCTCGTCGGGCGAGGCGGGGGTGAAGGCGCGGTCGCGGGGCGGGCCGGCGGGGTTGGCGATCTGGGTCGGGTCGAGGTTGGGGCGGTACCAGTCCTTGGTCCATTCCCAGACATTGCCGGCCATGTCGTGCAGGCCGTAGCCGTTGGCCGGGAAGCAGCCAACCGGCGCGGTCTCAGCCTTGTAGCCATCGGCCCCGGCGTCGACTTCCGGGAAGGGGCCCTGCCAGACATTGGCCTGGGGCTTGTTCATGTCGAGCGGCTGGTCGCCCCAGCTGTAGGCGGCGCCCTTGAGCCCGCCGCGGGCGGCGTACTCCCACTCGGCTTCCGTGGGCAGGTCGCGGCCGAGCCAGCGGGCATAGGCCAGGGCGTCGTCATAGGCGATCTGGACGACCGGATGGTTCTCCTTGCCGGCGATGGAGCTGCCTGGACCTTCCGGCTCGCGCCAGTTGGCGCCCTGAACCACCTGCCACCAGCCATTGCGGATCGCTTCGGGCCGGTCGCCCATGAAGACGATGGCCGAGGGCTTGAGCTGGTCGCCCGAGAGGGTGGGGTAGGCCTTGGGGTCCAGCGGCCGCTCGGCCAGGGTGACATAGCCGGTCGCGGAGACGAAGCGGGCGAACTGGGCGTTGGTGACCTCGGTGCGATCGATCCAGAAGCTGTCGACCCGGGTCTCGCGCGGCGGGCCTTCCTCCGGGCGTTGCGGCGCCGCGCCCTGGGTGAACACGCCGCCCTCGATGCGGACCATGCCCGCCTTGTCCGGGGCGGGTGCGGGGACGACCGCTGCGGTGACGCACGGCGCGGGCTTCGCCTCCGCCTTGGGCGGGGCGGTTTCCCGGGCGCAGCCGGCCGGAAGGATCAGCGCGAGCGCCAGAAGCGGGCGGAGTTTACGCATGGCGACGTTTTCGGGGCCCGCGCGGTGTTCCGCAAGCCCGGATCAGGCGAACAGCGGTTCGCAGCCGCTTCCGGCCAGCGCCGCATCCGCCCGGGCGCGGTCCGCGTCGCTGAGCGCCGCGCGCTCCTCCCGCAGCCAGCCCAGGCACTTGGCCTGATAGGGGAAGGGCTGCTGGCTCCAGGGCTGGCCGTCGATCACCGTCTCCACGGTCTCGGCGCCGGCGCGCACCGCCTTGGCGTTGGCCAGCAGCAGCGGCGTGTAGACCCGGCCGACCTCGGCCAGGATCGCCTTGAGCGTGGCCGGCAGGGCGGCGACGTCGAACCAGTGGCCGGGCGTGGGCTCTTCGCCGCTCAGGTCTTCCAGCAGCATCACCCAGGCGCTGACGCGGGGCGCGCGGGCGGCGGCCACGGCCATCGAGGTGGGATCGAAATGCACGAGCTGGGTGAGTTGGCCGTAGATGGCGAAGTCGCAGGCGGCCGGCCGGCCGCCGAGCAGGAACTTGTGCTCGGTCAGGTGGGCCTCAAGCAGATCGAGCAGGCGCATGTAGCTCGCCTCGATCACCGGGCCGGTGGTGGGGTTGGAGCCCACATAGCGCAGGCGCGGGATCTGACGGTCGGCGATGCCCTTGGCCGCGACCTTGAACTGGGCGTCGGGCATCTGGGCCGCGCGGAAGCCCGGCAGCACGCCGGAGGCCTTGGCGATGTCCGCCTCGTAGGTCCACCGATAGTGGAACATGGCCTTGGTCACCCACTCGTCGCCGTAGTCCTCGAGCAGCGCGTCAATGAGCGCCAGGGCCGGGTCCGCTGGACGGGCGGAGCGATCGGCGTATTCGGCTTCCAGGCGCCGCAGGATCGGCGTGGAGTCGGTGACCGCCTGCAGTTCGCCAGAGGCGTCCGGGAAGTAGAAGGTCGGCAGCAGCGAGACCTTGGCCTGGGGGAGGCCAGGCGCGTCGCGCGACAGCTGCAAGAGCCGATAGGGTATGCGCCGATAGCGCAGCAGGGCGGTCATCTTGCGGGTGTAGGGCGAACCCGGAACCCCGCTCAGCGTCACATGATCCCCGCCGCTCGCCATTATCGTCTCCCCCGTTTGTTGGCTGACCCAGGGATAAACCGAAACCTTCGTTCGCAATAGGGGGGTGGCGTGGACGATCTACCTGACAGCGATGAAAACCGGATTGGCGTAGAACCAGAGGTCGGTCCAGGGATCCTCGCCCGCGGTGTCCGGCGTGGGCTCAAGCTCGGCGCCGTTGGTGCCGCGCACGCGGATATAGGTGGCCTCGGTGACGTTCTTCAGCGTCAGGGTCATCGAGATGCGCTCGCCTTCGCGAACCCAGTCGCGGGGGCCGAAGCGGCGCTCGACCCGGGCGCGCGAATTGGCGTCGACCGTGGGGTCGGAGACGGCCGGCTCGATCTCGCTGCGGATCACATCGACGCGGGCCACGTCCGGCGTGCGGCCGCCGTGATTGGCGCCGGCCGGATCGCGCAGGCGGATCACCACGGTGACGTCCGCGCCGCGCGGAACAGTCAGGGTTTCGCCGAGGCTCGCCTTGGCGCCGGTCGCCTGCAGCGTGACGTCGAGTTCCGAGACCAGGTCGCCCAGGGTCACGAACACCCGGCCTTCGCGCAGGCCGTCGAGGATGTCGGCCGGATCGCGCGCCGCCTTGACGTAGGTCTTGGAGTACTCGCCCGGCCAGAAATCGGAGCCGCCCTCGGTGTAATGGCGGTGGGAGTCGGAGGTGGCGGTGATCCACCAGCGGCGGCCCTCGCCCAGCATCGAATCCCAGAAGCCGCCGAGCCGGGCGGTCATCTGGTCAAAGCCGCCCATGGTGGGCGCCGCCCGATAGCTGCCGCGGAAGCCGTCGTCGGGATCGGCGACGCCGGACTTGTTGAGCGTGCCGGCCTGATGGCCGGGCGCGCCTTCCATGCCGATGGCGACCTTGGGCGCGGCGTCGTTCCAGGCGCGGAGTTCGCGCGGCGTGGTCATGCCGTACTGGCTGATCCCGCGGGCGGAGCGCGAGGGGTGATGGGCGATCACCAGGGGCGGCGCCGGAAGGTCGCGCATGACCTTCAGGGCCTCGATCATCCGGGCTTCGGCGTCGTGAGTGGGATCGATGGGCCACGCTTCGCGCTTGTCGAAGCGGCTCTCCAGGTCGAACAGCACGTCGCGCTCGGCGGGGGTCTTGGGCACGATGATGCTGGAGTGGTCGGCGCCCGGCGAGTTGAGCTCCAGGCCGTAGAACTGGATCACGCTCTTCACCCGCCGCCGGGACTCCAGGAGCTCCGGATAGGCGAGGTCGCGGTTGACCTTGCTGTGGTTGGGGCCGCCGTGGTCGGTCGCCACCATCCAGGACAGGCCGTACTTGGCGCCCATCTCGGCGTTGGTGGGGATCGGATAGATCGCATCGCCGCCCACGATCGGCGTCGGCGGCTGAGCGGGATCAGCGGCGGGTTTGAGACCGACGCTGTACTGGCTGTGGACGTGGTGGTCGCCCGCCAGCCAGCGGCGCTGGGCCGGATTGACCTTGACCGCCTTGGTCCCTTTTGGAGCTTCGATCCGGATCGGATGCCTGCCCTCATGAGCGAGGACCGCTCCGGGCAGGCCCATGGCCGCGACAACAAGAATTCCCACGACCCTGTTCATGCGCCCGGCCCTCTATCTCTAATGAAGACCGCCCGCTCCGAAGAAAGATCCGGAACGGGCGGTGCTCGTACGCTCTACGCGGAATGCGACGTCCGCTTGATGCTGCGCCCCATCGGGACGCCCAGGGTCTAGAACGTGAAGTTCACCCCGGCGATGAAGCGGCGGCCGAACCGTTCCCATTCGATAGGGAAGTCCGTCGTGTCGCCATAGCGACGACCCCGGTCGTTGGTCAGGTTGGCCGCATCGAAGGTCAGTTCGAAGTTGTCGTTGACCCGGTAGCGGACCGAGAAGTCAAGCTCCTCGTCACTGTCCCAGTAGACGTCGCCGTTGGTGACCGGGACGGTCTTGCCATTCAGGAGCTGATAGTCGCCCACGCCCTGACCCCAGGGTGTGCGGTACTGATAGGCCAACCGCGCCGAGAGACCGTAGCGCTCGTAGTAGATCGAGATGTTATAGACCACGTCCGATGCGCCGATTACGGGGATGTTGCGCTCCGGCACCACCCCTACGCCGGGTACGCGGAATTCGCTGTCATTGAGCGTTATGTTGGCCTGGACGCCGAAGCCCTTGACCCAGTCGGGCGCGCTGCTGTTTTCCAGGAACGGTTCGATCGACTGGGCGATGGCCGCCTCGGCCCCGAGGATGTGGCCCTTGCCGCCGTTGCGAAGGGTGCTGAGCGTATAGCCGGACCGGTCCACGCCGCCCAAGTTCAGGGTGTCGCGGCCGAAGACGCCGGATTGGAAGAACAGCGCGTCCTTGATGTCCTTGTAGTAGACGCCCATCGACAGGAAGCCGCCCGACGCCATGTACCATTCATAGTAGGCGTCGACGCCCATGGCCCGCTCCGGCTTGGCGTCGGGATTGCCGCCGGAGATGCTCTGGGTGGTGTCATTGGCCACCAGATTAGGCCGCAGTTCGTCGAAGTCCGGCCGCGCCGCGCCGGTCGTGAAGCCGACGCGGACCTTCATTTCGTCGTTGAGGTCCCAGTTGATGTGGGCGCTGGGGAACACCAGCACCTGGTCATTGGTCGCCGTGACCAGGGTGTTGGCCGCGCCGACGCCGCCGAAGGCCGTGCCGGTGTTTTTCACGCGCTCGATCCGCGCGCCGGCGACGATGTTGCCCCAGTCCTGGGTCCAGGTGCCCATGGCGTAACCTGCCAGGATTTCTTCCTGCACGCGGAAGAAGCCGGCGTTGGTGTTCTGGCGGATGAGCACGCCGGCCCTGAGCAGGTCGCTGGCGCGCTTGTCGATGGCGTCCTTCGAGAAGTAATTGAAGTCGTAGCCGAGCTGGAGCTCGCCTTGATAGGGCTTGAGGTTGCGGATCTGGTCGTAGGTGAAGGTCTGCCCGGCTGCGGTGATCTGGGCGAGGGTGGCGGAGTAGAG
>NZ_JBILUK010000019.1:0-26933 GCF_044371015.1 Phenylobacterium sp. | reverse complement strand
TGGCCGGATCGATCACGTATTGGCGAACCACGCCGTTGGTGGTGACCGCAGGCGAGGTCACGCCTTCGATCAGACCGGCGGTGCTCTTGGGAGCCAGGGCGTCGGTGAGGTCCATGGCGCCGTTGCCGAGACCGTTCAGACCCGCCAGAGCGGGGATGCCCAGGACTGGAGCCAGGCGCGCCACGGCGTTCAGGTTGCCGAGCAGGCTGCCCCAGTTTGCCGCAGTGCCCGGACCGAAGCCGCCCAGACCGAGGGCCGGGTAGAGACCCGGATAGCAGGCGTCCGAGTTACAGACGATGCGCCGGAACTCCTGACCGAACTTGTTGTCCTTGGTGTAGCGCAGGCCGGCGGTGAACTTCACCGTCTCGGTCATCTGGTAGTCGACCTGACCGAACAACGCCTTGCTTTCCGTGGTCAGGGCGTAGTTGCCGGTTGACCAGAAATTCTGCGGGTTCGGCGCGGCGCCCAGGATCGGCGTCTGCAGCGAAGACGGGCCGACCAGGAAGAAGTCGGCGGTGCTGCCTGTGCCGGTGTATTTTTCGTTGAAGTAGTAGGCCCCAACGATCCACTGCAACGGGCCGTCATCGGTCGATGAGATGTTGATCTCGTGGCTGTACCACTTCGGATACTCGAAGTAATGGTAGCCGTTGTTGGCGTTGACGGTCAGCGGCGTACAGTTCACCGGAGACACGCCAGCGGCGAACAGGCCGCCGAGGGTTCCGCAGATCGATCCGGGCGCGAGCGGGATCTGATAGGACTGGACGCTGGTGCCGTCCGTATCGCCGTACAGGTCGTACTTATACTCCTGATAACCGCCGACATACTTAACGTCGATGGTCGGGAAGGAATAGGTGAAGTTGGCCGTGAACGAGTTCACGTCGCGCAGACGGACCCGCTGCGGGATATTGGAGTCGAATTCACGGTTGTCCCGCGCGGCCGGGTTCGAGGTCGTGGTCGATCCATTGAACTGGCGCAGGCTGCCCGGAACGATCCCGTTCAGGCCGGTTTCCGGCGTCAGACCGTGGGCCGAGGCATAGACAATCGAGTAGTTCGGATCGAGGCGACCGGTCGAGAAGGAGTCGGCGAGATAGCCGGAACGCGCGCCGGGGCCGCCGCGGTTGTGCCAAACGAGGCTCTTGTACGACACCCAGAGATCCGCGTTCTCGCCGAGATCGGCTTCGAGCTGAACCTGGAACTGATACTCGTCACGCTTGGAGCCTTCCGAAGGCTGCCCGGCGGTGACGTTGTTGAAGTAGCCCTTGCGCTGGTCGAGCTTGTAACCTGAGAAGCGCATCCGGAGCCCGTCGGCCACCGGGCCCGAAACGGCCGCCTGCAGATTGGTGAAGCTGTAGTTTTCAGCGATCGCGCGGACTTCCGCGTAGAAGTCGTCCGTGGGACGAACCGAGATCACGTTGACGGTGCCGCCGATGGCGTTGCGGCCGTAGAGCGTGCCCTGCGGGCCGCGCAGGATTTCGACCCGCTCCACATCCAGCGGAGGACCGCCGGCCAGAACGGTGGAGGTGGTGAACAGGCCGTCGATGTAGATCGACACGGCGCCGTCCACGGCGTGCACGTTGGTCAGACGGCCGATGCCGCGCATCGAAGCGCGGTCGTTCGACGACTGATAGACGAAGCCCGGCGTGAAGTTCGTCAGGTCCTGCACCGTGGAGATACCGACCAGATCGCGCTGGCGGTTGGTGAAGGCCGAGATCGCGACCGGAACGTCCTGGAGGCTCTGTTCCCGCTTTTCCGCGGTAACCACCAGCTCTTCGATGGTGTTGGAGCCCGTCTGGGCCTGGGTCTGGGCCTGGGCCGAGAATGCGACCGCGCTGGCGGCCAGCATGCTTGTGGCCATCAGGATGGCTTTGGACTGCATTTGAAAATCGCTCCCCAATGAATCTGAATTTGCTGGCGCTATTGCCTGCGCATTACCCCCAAACTCGCTGAGCCCGTTGGTCGCGTCAATCCCAATGAGCACCCGAGTCTCGTTAGGTGATCGACCTTAAGTTACCGCTCTTAACGAGGCCTTGCGTCGGTGACGCCCGCAGAAGGGCTTCCACGCGCCCGCCGGGGCCCTTAGAGAGATCGCCGCCGCAGAAACTGGGAGCCGGACGTCATGCATCGCAATCCCGACGGATCCTGGGACAAGGCCCGCCTGCCCAGCCGACACACCACGATCGGACCGGCCAAGGCGCCGCATCGGTCATATTACTACGCGATGGGTCTCGGGACCCGGGACATCAACCTGCCCTTCGTGGGTGTGGCCCATTGCGGCAACCAGTCGGCCCCCTGCAACACTGCGCTGGAGCGGCAGGCTCACGCCGCCGCCGAGGGCGTGAAGACGGCCGGCGCGACGCCCCGTGAATTCTCGACGATCACAGTCACCGACGGCATCGCCATGGGGCATGAGGGCATGCGCTCTTCGCTGGCCAGTCGGGAAGTGATCGCCGACTCGGTGGAACTCAGCGTACGCGGCCACGCCTATGACGCGCTGGTCGGCATCGCCGGTTGCGACAAGAGTCTGCCGGGCATGATGATGGCCATGCTGCGCCTGAACGTGCCCAGCGTTTTCCTCTATGGCGGCTCTATCCTGCCAGGACGGCTGGATGGTCAGGATCTCACCGTCCAGGATGTGTTTGAGGCGGTGGGGCAATTCTCGGCCGGAACGATCACCGAGGAACGCCTCTGCCAGGTGGAACAGCATGCTTGCCCCGGCGACGGCGCCTGCGGCGGCCAGTTCACCGCCAACACCATGGCGCTGGTGTCGGAGGCGATCGGCCTGGCTCTGCCATTGAGTTCGGCCCTGCCGGCCACTTACCTGGACCGGGATGATTACGCGCGCGCTTCGGGCGCGGCCGTCGTGCGTCTGATCGAACAGAACATCCGGCCGCGTGACATCTGCACCCGAAAGGCCTTCGAGAACGCCGCGGTCGTTGTGGCGGCGACCGGTGGCTCGACCAACGCTGGTCTCCACCTGCCGGCCATGGCGCACGAGTGCGGCGTCGAGTTCACCCTGCGCGACTTCGCCGAGATCTGCGCGCGCACGCCCTACATCGCCGACCTCAAGCCCGGCGGCCGGTTCGTGGCCAAGGACATGGGGGAGGCCGGCGGCGCGCCGATGCTGATCAAAACCCTCCTGGAGGGCGGCTATCTGCACGGCGACTGCATGACCGTGACCGGCAAGACCCTCGCCGAGAACGTCGCCGACGTGAAATGGCGTGACGACCAGGAGGTGATCCGGCCGATCACCAACCCGCTGTCGCCGACCGGCGGCGTCGTGGGATTGTGGGGGAATCTGGCCCCGGACGGCGCCATCGTGAAGGTTGCGGGCCTCAAGCACATCAAGCACCGCGGCCCGGCCCGGGTATTCGATGGCGAGGACGCCTGCTTCAACGCGGTCGAGGCGCGAGACTACAAGGAAGGCGACGTTCTGGTCATCCGTTACGAGGGCGCCAAGGGCGGTCCGGGCATGCGGGAAATGCTGTCCACGACGGCGGCGCTCTATGGCCAGGGCGTGGAGAACATCGCGCTCATCACCGATGGCCGGTTCTCGGGCGCGACGCGGGGCCTATGCGTCGGGCATGTGGGGCCGGAAGCCCAGACGGGCGGGCCCATCGCCCTGGTGAAGGATGGCGACATCATCACCATCGACGCGGAGACCGGCGCCATCACGCTCGAGGTCGATGACGCCGAACTGGCGCGTCGCAAGGCCGACTGGAAGCCCCGCAAAACCAACTATCAGTCGGGCGCGATCTGGAAATTCGCCCAGATGGTGGGGCCGGTGCACCTGGGCGCAACGACCCATCCGGGAGCGGCGGGCGAGACCCACGTGTTCGCCGACATCTGATGCGGACCCCCAATTGAAAACTCTGGGTCTGATCGGCGGGATCAGCGCCGAGAGCACCACGGTCTACTATCAGCTGCTGAACCGCGGCGTGCGGGAACGCCTGGGCGGACTCCACTCCTGTCCGCTGATCCTGTGGTCGGTGGACTTCGCGCCGGTGGCGACCCTGCAGGCGGCCGAGGACTGGGACGCCACGGGCGGGCTGCTGGCGGAAGCGGCCCGACGGCTGGAGGCGGCCGGCGCGGAGGCGATTCTGATCTGCGCCAACACCATGCACATCAATGCCCCGCAGGTGGGGGAGGCGGTGAAGATCCCATTGATCCACATCGCCGATGCGACCGCCGCGACCCTGAAGGCGAGGGGCGTCGCCCGGCCGCTGCTGCTGGCCACGCGGTTCACCATGGAGAAGGCGTTCTATCGGGACCGGCTGGTCGAACTGGGACTTTCGCCAAGGGTGCCCGAAGCCGGGGATCGGGAACGCCTGCATGCAATCATCTATGACGAGCTCTGCCAGGGTGTGATCCGTTCGGAGTCGCGTGACGAGGTCGTGGCGATCATCGCGCGCGGACAGGCGGCCGGCGCGGACGGGATCATCTTCGGCTGCACCGAGATCGGCCTGCTGCTGGATCCAGCGAACATGCCTCTGCCGACGGTGGACTCCGCAGTGGCCCACGTTCAGGCGGCGGTGGATTTCGCCCTGGACTGATCAGCCCGTGACCGCGACCCCGAAAAGGTAGGGGTGGGCGAACACCAGGGCGACATAGACCGCCACGGCGGCCCCGAGCTTCACGAGCCCGATTTCGCCCAGACGCAGGGGCTGGCGCCCAGTCAGTATGGCGGCGAACGGAACGTTGGAGGTGGCCTGCGCGAAGGGCGTCCAGCCATCGCCCAATGCGGCTTTGCGCTTGGCGTCGATGCTGACCGTGCCGCTCAGCGCCAGGAACAGCAGCGTGCCGAACAACACCAGGGAGGCGGCGTCGCCATTGACCATCAGGTGGCCGACCGACAGCACGGCCACGCCCCAGAGGAACGGGTGGCGAGTGATCCGCAGCATGCCCTTTACCACGTCCTCGCGGTTGAGCGCGCCTTCCTGCTTGACACTGGTCGGGTTGGCGGTGAGCAGGCCCGGCACGATCAGCAGCAACGCCAGGACCTGCAGGACGAACTGGGCGTGACGGGTGGCGTCGGTGACGCCCCACCAGACGGTGTTTTCGGGTGAAGATCGCGCCATCCCATAGGTCGCGGCGAGCAACACAATTCCGCCGGCAGACAGCAACGAAAACAGTCCCAGAAACGCCGCCTCGCCGATCCGGCCGACGATGACGCCCCGGAGTGGCGACCCGGACACCACAAGGTGCAGGGCGAGGAAGGCGACGGCCGCCAGCACGAGCATGGTCATGAGGTTAGTCTCCGATACCGAAGCGCAAACCCAACGCTCAGTCGTCGTCGCGGTCAATGTCGCCGTTTTCCTCCGGGGCGACCGGGACCTGAGGCTGGACCCGGGGCGGCGGGGTCGATTGCGTCCTGCGGAGGATCGCCTCCATGCGGCTGATCCAGGCCCGGCCCTCCGTCAGCGCAGCTTCGGGATCGCGGGCGATCGAGCGTGCGGGATCATTCGGCCGCCAGAGTTCCAGAACGAACTCCGGATGGTCAGGGTCGTCGAACACGAAGCGGAGTTGGGCGCTCTCGTCCGGCTCATCGAGCCGATCCGCAGGCCGGCCGCCGGAGCCGCGCGCCGCACGCGCCACAATCTGCCGGTCCACGATCAGCTCCACGGCGTCCAGTTCGGCCAGAGGCCAGACGAGCCGCCACTCACCGGCGTCCCAGGCCGCTGCGACGCGTCCGCCGGCCAGGTCGAGGCCCACACCCGCGCGCCCTGCGACCAGCACGGGGCGCGGCTCTGTATCCACCGCGGCTCGCAGCGCGCGCCGCACCGCGCGGCGGGGATCCCGCAGGCGACCGACAATCAGGCCGACGATCGTGAACGCCAGGCCCAACAGCAGGATGAGGATCGCGAGCCGCCCGAGCTCTTGCATGGAGTGAGCTTAATCGCGCTTGCTCGAGTCGGCGAACCCGGACGCCCGCCAAACTTGACAGGGGGAGGCCCCACCGTCATAGACGCCGCCTTCCTGAACCGCCGGGCTCGCCCGTGGGGTGCGGGAGCCATGACGGATTGATGCGACGCCGCCGTTGAGATCGCGTTCCTCACCTTGAAGGAGCGCCGGCCCGGATCGAAGAGAGTGGAACCATGTCCAAGCGCCATAGCGCCAAGTACAAACTCGACCGCCGTATGGGCGAAAACGTCTGGGGTCGGCCCAAGTCTCCCATCAACTCCCGCGCCTACGGCCCCGGTCAGCACGGCCAGCGCCGGAAGTCCAAGGTCTCGGACTTCGGGCTCCAGCTCCGCGCCAAGCAGAAGCTGAAGGGCTACTACGGCAACATCACGGAAAAGCAGTTCGTGCGGATCTATGAAGAGGCGGATCGCCGCAAGGGCAACACCTCGGAGAACCTGATCGCGCTGCTGGAGAGCCGGCTGGATGCGGTGGTCTATCGCTCCAAGTTCGTGCCGACCCCGTTCGCGGCCCGTCAGTTCGTCAATCACGGCCACGTGCTGGTCAACGGCAAGCGGGTGAACATCGCCTCCTACCGGGTGAAGCCGGGCGACGTGGTCTCGGTGCGCGAGCGTTCGCGTCACATGGCCCTGGTGCTGGAAGCGCTGCAGTCGTCGGAGCGCGACACGCCCGACTACATCACCGTCGACGCCAAGAGCATGAGCGCCACCTTCGTCCGCGCGCCGGAACTGGCGGAAGTGCCCTATCCGGTGAAGATGGAACCGAACCTCGTGGTCGAATTCTACGCGTCCTAGGATCAACCTCGGAACACACGGAACTTACGGAAGGGGCGTCGCGGGTGCGGCGCCCCTTTTTCGTTTCGCGCCGCCTACTTCGTCTGCCCCCCGTCCACCGGAACCACCGCGCCCGTGACGAAGCTGGCGAGCGGGCTCAGCAGGAAGGCGGCGACGGCTCCGATCTCTTCGGGGCGGCCATAACGGTTCAGGGGCACCTCGCGCTTGATCCAGCGCGCCCAGGCCTCGGCCCGTGGGCCGGTGGAGCGGGCTTCCCAGTCGCCGCCGGGGAAGATGATGTTGCCCGGCGCGATGGCGTTGACGCGCACGCCCAAGCGGCCGGAGAGCTGGGCGAGTTCCTTGGTCAGATGGTTCATGGCCGCCTTGGCTGTGCCGTAGGTGAGGGGTGTTCCCAGCGCGCCCAGGCCGGCGATGGACGAAATGGTCAGGACCGAACCTTCGCCCCGCGGCGTCATCCGCTTCAGCGCCGCACGCGCCAGCCGCCAGGCGGAGTCTAGATTCTGGGAGAATCCCGCGTCCCAGGTGTCGTCGTCGATGTCGATGCCGGGCGGGCAGGGATGGAGACCCACATTGGCGACGGCGCCGAAGATCGGGCCGAGCTCGGCTTCGGTGCGGGCGACGGCGTCCTCGATGGCGGCGGTTTCGCGCATGTCGCCGGGGATCGCCAGGACGCTGGTTGCCCCATAGGCGTCAGCAAGACGGGCCCGTGTGGCCTCCAGCGCCTCGGCGCCTCGGGCGGCGATGGCCAGGCGCGCGCCTTCGGCCAGGCAGGCCTCGACGATGCCGAGGCCGATGCCCCGGCTGCCGCCGGCGATGAAGATGACCTTGCCGTCCAGTCCGAGATTCATGGGCGTTCCGTCCGATGTGAGGGGGCTCCGGTGATCACCCGGCGCGAAGGATTTCCAGCGCCTGCTCAGCCAGAGCCGGTGTGCCGTTGACGGCCTCGCGGCCCTCGGTTGCGGCATTGCCGGCCAGCACGCGGCGATAGACGCCCTGGCTGATGGAAGCGAGGCGGAAGATGGAGAAGGCCATCAGGAAGGCCCAGTCGTCGATGCCCGCACGGTTCGTTCGGCGGCAGTACGCGGCGACGTAGTCAGCTTCATTGGGGATGCCGCTGGTCGCGAAATCCACCCCGTCCAAACTGCCCCAGCCGGGCGAGTGGCTCCGCCAGATGAACCCGTTATAGGCGATGTCGGCCAGCGGATGGCCGATGGTGGAAAGCTCCCAGTCCAGAACCGCGATGATGCGAGGTTCGGTGGGGTGATACATCACGTTTTCCAGCCGATAGTCGCCATGGGCGATCGACACCGATTGATCGCTGGGTATGCGGGCCGGCAATTCGGCGATCAGGGCGTCCATGGCCGGGATGCTCTGGCTCTCGGCGTCGCGGTACTGGCGGGTCCAGCGGGCGACCTGGCGCTCGAAATAGTTGCCGGGCCGGCCGTAGTCGGCGAGGCCGACGGCGGCGAAGTCGACCTGATGCAGCTTGGCCAATGTGGCGTTGAGGTCGTCGTAGATGGCGGTGCGTTCGGCGGGCGTGCAGTCCGGAAGCGTGGCGTCGCGGAAGATGCGGCCTTCCAGATAGTCCATCACGTAGAAGGCGGTGCCGATCACCTCGGGATCTTCACAGAGCGCGCGCATGACCGGCACAGGCACGAGACCGCCCAGCGCTTTCATCACCCGATACTCGCGATCCACCTGGTGGGCGCTTGCGAGTAACTGGCCCGGCGGCTTCTTGCGGAGAACGTAGCGCCACCCTGCGCCGTCGGTGAGCAGGAATGTGGGATTCGAGGCGCCGCCCTGGAACTGCTGAACCTTGAGCGGCGCGCGATAGCCCGCGACATTCGACGCCATCCAGGCGGCGAGGCGGGTCTCGTCGAAGCGGTGGGCGGGGACGACGTCGCGGACGGGCGGGGAGGCGGTGGTCATGGCGGCCATTGCACCGGGGTGCGGCGTCGCGGTCAACGCTGTCCCCGGGTAAGTGTCAGGCGCTGGCGAGCGCGCTCTGGAAGAGAAGGGCGCCGTCAGCCGAGCCCAGCTCGGCTTCAAAGGCGCGGTCGGGGTGAGGCATCATGCCCAACACATTGCCCGCCCCGTTGACGATGCCGGCGATGGCTCGGGCCGAGCCGTTGGGGTTGTCGAGATAGCGGAAGACAACTTGGCCCTCGCCCTCCAGCCGATCCAGCGTGGCTTCGTCGGCGAAGTAGTTTCCCTCGCCGTTGCCGACGGTCATGGTCACTTCGCGGCGGCCGGCATAGGCGGCCGTGAAGCGCGTCTGGCTGTTGACCACGGCGAGGTCGACCGCCTTGCAGACATACTTGAGCCGAGCGTTGCGCAGCAGGGCGCCGGGCAGCAGACCCGCCTCGCAGAGGATCTGGAAGCCATTGCAGATGCCGACGGTGGCCACGCCGCGGCTCGCAGCCGCCTTCACCTCGGTCATCACCGGTGAGAGCGCCGCCATGGCGCCGCAACGGAGATAGTCGCCATAGGAGAAGCCGCCCGGCAGAACGATCAGGTCCAGTCCGTCGGGCAGGGCGGTTTCTCCGTGCCAGACCATGTCGACGACAGCGCCGGTCGAGCGCTCGATGGCGACTTTGCAGTCGCGGTCGCAGTTTGAACCCGGGAAGACGATGACGGCGGCTTTCATGGGCGCGCGCCTAGCATCGTTTGCGCCGCCTCGCGAGAGATCAGGCGCATTCGTCCAGCACCGGAAAAGCTGGTCGACCATCAGGTGCGGGGTAGGGGTTCTTGAAGCTGAACGCTTCGGCCGTGGCGCCAAGCTGTTCGAACAGGTTCAACCGAGCGAGCCCCTCCTCGACACTCGGCCGATGGCCTGTCGGAATCCACCATAGGCACTGATAGACTTCGATATGCTCGAACCACTCGCGGCGGCGGCGCATGATGTCGCGGTGGGCGCTACGGTAAACGAAGCTGGCCAGAGCATCCACGTCGGACCAGACGGACATGTTGATGGCGAGCAACGGATCGTCTGCATCGGGCTGTATATCGGTGGCGTCGCCCCCTTCACCGACCAGCCGCCAGACGAAACCCGGCATGCAGTCGGCTAAAGCGTTTATGCGGCCAAGATTGTTTTTGAATTCTGATGTGGCGGGGTGATCCACCGGCGCTTTGAGGCGACCGACATTGATCTGCGCCAGGTGAAATCCGGTCATTTGCGGGTCCAGGTCTTGAGGCCTTCGAGATAGGCGTGGAGTTCGTCGTAGCCCTTGCGGTCGCCCCAGGCGCAGCCCGTGGTCTTCACCCCGCCACTCGCGGTCTGCATTATGATCGCGGGATGGGCGGGCGAGTCCTCGCGGGTGATCAGGTAGGATACGCGACCGTCAATGCTCGACCAGTAGGCGTAGGGCTCGGACCCGACGATCCCGGCCAACTGTAGCCGGGGCTGGGCGGTGAGCGCAGCGACCTGCTCCGTGAAGGGTCTGGCGCAGTCGGGCGCGAGGTAAGTGATTTGGGTATCATCAGCCGCGGGCGCGCAGGCCGTCGTAAGCAGCCCCAGGAAGAGGGCGGCGCCTCGGATCACGCCAATTCCACGCGGTAGCTTTCGATCACAGTGTTGGCGAGCAGCTTGTCGCACATGGCCTTGACCTCGGCCTCTGCGGCGGCGGCGTCCGATGCGGCGAGATCGAACTCGATCGTGCGCCCGACGCGGACATGCTCGACGCCGCCCCAGCCCAGGCCGTGCAGCGCCTGCTCGACCGCCTTGCCTTGCACATCAAGCACGCCGGGCTTGAGGAATACGTGGACCTTCGCGCGCACTAGTGCAGGCCTCCCTGGATGACGGTGGGCATCTCTTTCATGATGCCGAGGCGGCGGGCGACCTCGGTGTAGCTTTCGATGACGTTGCCGAGGTCGCGCCGGAAGCGATCCTTGTCGAGCTTCTCGTTGGTCTGGCTGTCCCAAAGCCGGCAGCTGTCGGGGCTGATCTCATCAGCCAGGATGATGCGCGAGAAGTCATTCTCGTAGATGCGGCCGAACTCAATCTTGAAGTCCACGAGCGTGATTCCGACGCCAAGGAACAGGCCTGACAGGAAGTCGTTCACCCGCAGCGTGATGGCCATCATGTCGTCGATCTCCTGGGTCGCGGCCCAGTTGAAGGCGGTGATGTGCTCCTCAGAAACCATCGGGTCGTGGAGTTTGTCGTCCTTGAGGTAGAACTCGATGATCGAGCGGGGCAGGGCCTGGCCCTCAGGCAGTCCGTACCGCGTCGAAAGCGAGCCGGCGGCGACGTTGCGGCACACGACCTCAAGCGGGATGATCTCCACCTCCTTGATGAGCTGTTCCCGCAGGTTCAGCCGCTTGATGAAGTGGTTCTGAACGCCGATCGCGCTCAGCTTGGTCATGATGTACTCGCTGATCCGGTTGTTGATGACGCCCTTGCCCTCCAGGATGGCCTTCTTGGTGGCGTCGAAGGCGGTGGTGTCGTCCTTGAAGTACTGGATCAGCGTGCCCGGTTCAGGCCCCTCGTAGAGGATCTTGGCCTTGCCTTCGTAGATCTTCTTGCGGCGCGTCATGTCGCGAATTCTCCAGCGGCGGAGCAGGGCCGTCGGAATGAAAAACGCGCGCGAAGCGTCTGTGATCGCGCGCGCGTCCGACTCGGCGTCTCGCCTGGTTCTCAGCGGCTGAATTTAGCGAATGGCGACCCCTGGCGCAAACGCCGCGCAGATGTGAGGCCGCTTTCCATTGCGGGGCCATCCGGCGCACGATATGTGATCGCCGCTCCATGACGAGACGCTGAGACGCCAGGACACGATGACCACCTTTGAAGAACGCGAACGGGGTTTTGAGAAGAAGTTCGCCCTGGACCAGGAGCAGGAATTCAAGGCCACCGCCCGTCGCAACCGCGCGCTGGGCCGTTGGGCCGCGGGGCTGATGGGGCTGGAGGCCGCTCAGGTCGACGAGTACGCCACGGCGGTCGTGAAGTCCGATTTCGAGCTTCCGGGTGATGACGACGTGTTGCGCAAGGTGTTCGAAGACCTCAAGGGCGCCGGGGTCAACACCTCGGAAGCCGACGTGCGCATGAAGATGGCCGAACTGCTGGCCCAGGCGCGCGAAGGCGTCCGCAACGGGACCTGAGCTCGACCTGAGCTCCCCCGCGAAGCGGCGGGATGCGGCCAGCCGTAAACTCAGAGCTGGCCGCCATCGACACATTACCCGGGCCTGAGGCGATCTGCCTCGACCAGCTGCTGTTCTCGGGTTGAGGGGTCAGGCCTTGATCTGACCATCCAGGAACTTGCGGATTCCTGGGCCGTAGGGCGGGCGCAGCATCTTCAGCGGGCCGATGTCTTTCTTCATCTGACTGAAGACGGCTTTCCGGTGGCTGAATTCGCGGAAGCCGTCGGCGCCGTGATAGCTGCCCATGCCGGAGGGACCGACGCCGCCGAACGGCAGTTCTTCCTGCGCCACGTGCATGATCACATCGTTGACGGTCACGCCGCCGGCGGTGGTCTGTTTGAGAACGCGCTCCTGCTCAGCGGCGTCATCTCCGAAGTAGTAGAGTCCGAGCGGGCGGTCGTGGCCGTTCACATAGGCGATGGCCTCGTCCAGCGTGCGATAGCCCTTCACCGGGAGCACAGGCCCGAAAATCTCCTCCTGCATCACCTTCATGTCGTCGGTGGGCTCGAGAATCAGGGTCGGCGCGATCTTGCGGTGTTCCTGTTGCGAGAGGTCCTCACCCTCGGGCTTGAGCTCAACCACACGGGCGCCCTTGGCGCGCGCATCCTCAATGTAGCCCGTGATGCGGTCAAAGTGGCGCTGGGCGACAACCGATGTGTAGTCGGGATTGTCCTTGATCGTCGGGAACATGGTCGTAACCGATGCGCGGGCGGCGGCGACAAACCCTTCGACCTGGTCCTGCGGCGCCAGCACATAGTCGGGGGCGAGGCAGATCTGGCCGGCGTTGAGCGTCTTGCCGTTCATGACGCGGGCCGCGGCCGTGGTCAGGTCGGCCGACTTGCCGAGGATCACCGGGCTCTTTCCGCCGAGTTCCAGCGTGACCGGCACGAGATTCTCCGCCGCGGCGCGCATGACGTGGCGGGCCACCGAGGTGGCCCCGGTGAAGATCAGGTGATCGAAGGCCAGGCGCGAGAATTGCTCGCCGATCTCAGGGCCGCCGGTGATCACCGCGATCTCTTCCTCGGAAAAGGCGCCGGCGAACATGGTCTTCATCAGTTCGGACGTGACCGGCGTGTATTCGGACGGCTTGATCATCGCGCGGTTGCCCGCGGCCAGGATCCCGGCCAGTGGCGCGAAGGTCAGGTTCACCGGGAAATTCCAGGGGCTGATGACGCCGACCACACCCTTGGGCTGGTAGCGCACCTCGGCCTTGGCGCCGAACAGGCCGAGGATAGCCGGCGTCGGCTTGCGCTTCTCCGGCCGCATCCACTTCGTCAGATTGTCGCGGGCGTGTTGCAGCGGGCCGATGGAGCCGGCGATATCGGTGACGGCCGTGGCCTCGCGCGAACGGGACCCGAAGTCGGTGTTCAGCGCATCCTCGATGGCCCGGCGGTTCTCCCGCAGCAGACGGATGCAGCGGTCGATTCGTTCGATCCGCAGCGCCGCACTGGCCTCGCCGTCCCGCAGGTCGGCCGCTTTCTGACGTTCGAGGAGGGCCTGCATATCCATGGGGTGTCTCCGATCGTGTGGCGTGCGAACAGGCGCAAGAATGACGGCGCCGTCAAGATAGGGTGGCGCGATCTCAATCCTAAGGGTTGCGCATCCGGTCCAGCGCGCCCTGCAGAATCCAGGCGGCGGCCGCGCGATCAACCACCTGGGCCCGGCGGGCGCGGGTGGCGTCGGCTTCGTCGATCAGCATGCGGTTGACCGCCATGGTGCTCATCCGCTCATCCCAGAAGGCGATGGGCAGGTCGCGCAGACGCAGCAGATTACGGGCGAAGGCGCGGACCGATTGCGCGCGGGGCCCCTCGCTGCCGTCCATGTTGACGGGGAGGCCGATGACGAGGCCGCCGGCCGCGCGGCTCTCCATAAGTCGGAAGAGGGCCGCCGCATCGTCGGTGAACTTGACCTTGCGGATCGTTTCCAGCGGACTCGCGATCATGCGCGTCGTGTCGGAGACTGCGACGCCGATGGTCTTTTCGCCCAGATCAAGGCCGGCAAGCGGCGCGCCGGGCGGTAGCGCTGCGGGCAGGTCTGTAAGCGCGATCACCGACATTGCGTCGCTATAGCTTGCCTTGCGGGGGTCCGCACGGCTAACCCACGCGCCGGATCACAAGGAGGATGGCCATGGCCATCGACGCGGCGACTGTTCGCAAGGTCGCCAGACTGGCGCGTATCGCCGAACCGGAAGAGCGGCTGGAGCCGCTGGCCAAGGAGCTCTCGGCGATCCTGGCCTGGATCGAGCAGCTGAACGAGGTCGACACCGACGGTGTGGAGCCGATGGCCTCGACCGAGGCGGTGACCCTGCCCATGCGCGATGACGTGGTCACCGACGGCGGTGATCCGGATCGGGTGCTGGCCAATGCGCCAAAGTCGGCCAAGGGCTTTTTCGTGGTGCCGAAGGTGGTGGAATAGATGGGTGACCTGACCGGCCTGACGCTGAAGGGGGCCCTGGAGGGGCTGGCCACGGGCGCATTCTCTTCGGAGGAGATCACCCGCGAGCACATCGCTGCGGTTGAGGCGGCGCGGCCGCTGAACGCCTTCGTGCTGGAGACGCCCGACAAAGCGCTGGAAATGGCCCGCGCGGCCGATGCGCGCCGCGCGAAAGGCGAGGCCGGGCCGCTGGAAGGCGCGCCGCTCGGCATCAAGGATCTGTTCTGCACAGAGGGTGTGGAGTCGACCGCAGGATCGAAGATCCTGCAGGGTTTCAAGCCCGGCTATGAGAGCACCGTCACCGCCAATCTGTGGCGGGATGGGGCGGTGATGCTGGGCAAGCTCAACATGGACGAATTCGCCATGGGCTCGTCCAACGAGACCTCGGCCTGGGGGCCGGTGGTCAATCCCTGGCGGTCCAAGGGCGGCAACGCCGACCTGACGCCGGGCGGAAGTTCGGGCGGCTCGGCTGCGGCCGTGGCGGCGCAACTCTGCCTTGGGGCCACGGCGACCGATACGGGCGGTTCGATACGCCAGCCGGCGGCGTTTACCGGCACGGTCGGGATCAAGCCGACCTACGGGCGCTGTTCCCGCTGGGGCGTCGTGGCCTTCGCCTCGTCGCTCGATCAGGCGGGCCCGATGGCGCGCACAGTCGAGGATACCGCCATTCTGCTGCGCTCGATGTCCGGGCACGACCCGAAGGACTCGACCAGCCTGCCGGTCGAGGTTCCCGATTTCGCGAGCTTCTGCGGCAAGTCGGTGAAGGGCCTGCGGATCGGCGTCCCGCGCGAATACCGCGTCGACGGCATGCCCGCCGAGATCGACGCGCTCTGGGAGCAGGGGATCGCCTGGCTCAAGGACGCTGGCTGCGAGATCGTCGACGTCAGCCTGCCGCACACCAAATACGCCTTGCCGACTTACTACATCATCGCGCCGGCCGAAGCCTCGTCGAACCTCGCCCGCTATGACGGCATGCGATACGGCCTCCGTGTCGAGGGCGCCAACCTGACCGAGACCTATGAGAAGAGCCGCGCCGAGGGCTTCGGGTCAGAGGTGAAGCGGCGCATCCTGATCGGGGCCTATGTGCTCTCGGCCGGCTACTACGACGCCTACTACCTGAAGGCGCTGAAGGTGCGTCGGCGCATCACCGACGACTTCGACCGGGCGTTTGAGCGGGTCGATGCGTTGCTGACTCCCACGGCGCCCTCGGCGGCCTTCGCTCTGGGTGAACGGTCGGATGATCCGGTGGCGATGTACCTCAACGACATCTTCACGGTGACCGTAAACCTGGCCGGCCTGCCGGGCATGAGCGTGCCGGCCGGGCTCGACGCCCAGGGCCTGCCGCTCGGGCTGCAGCTCATCGGCCGATCCCTCGACGAAGGCACGCTGTTCTCGCTCGGCGCCGCGATCGAGAGGGCTGCAGACTTCCGGGCCAGGCCCGCGAAGTGGTGGTGAAAGCTACCGTCCCGCGCCAGGATCCTTGACGAACGCCGGCGGCTTGCTGTCGTTCGCCAGCCGCCAGACCGACAGGTAGGACAGCTGAAGGATGCGCGTCATCTTGGCGTAGTTGATCCGGTCCGCGGTGTCGGTGGTCTGGTGATAGTCCGGGTGGAAACCGGTGAAGACCCAGAACGCAGGAATATCGTTCAGCACGAATGGAAACTGGTCGCTGCGGAAGAATACGTTCAGCGCGTACTCGCGGTCGAATCGGTCATCCAGGTCGAGCCCTATGGCCCGGTTGGCCTCCACGATCACCCGACGCAGGTCGGGGCTGTAGGTTCCGCCGATCAGGTTGAGGCGGTTGGTGGTGTCGGCCGGGATCTCAATCAAACCGGTGGTTTGGTCGCTGGGCGCCTCATTGCGACCGATCATGTCGAAGTTGAGCATGGCCCGTGTGGTCGCCAGCGGGCGCACCGGCTTGGCGGCCATGTGGTATGCGCCCAGCAGGCCGCGCTCCTCCGCCGCAAAGGCGACAAACAGAATTGACCGCTTTGGTCGGGTCGGATTGGCCATGAAGGCCCGCGCCAGTTCGATGACCCCGACGGTGCCCGAGGCGTTGTCGTCCGCCCCATGCCAGATGGCGGCGCCGCCGTTGGCGAACCCGTCGTGATCGTGGTGGCCGCTGATGATCACGGTTTCAGCGGCCAAGGTCGGGTCTGATCCCGGAAGGATGCCCGCGACGTTGTAGCTCATGCCGCGCCGGCGGCTGACATTCTCCAGGTGGAGGCGGACCGTCGCGCCTGAAAGCGCCCGTGACTGTGGCGTGAGGTCCTTGTCGATCGCCGTCTGCAGGGCCTGCGGGGTGGCCCCGCTGTTCGCCAGCAGCGCTCCGGCAAGCTTGTCCGACACCGTGACGATCGGAATTCGCAACTCGTCCTCAACCAGCGCCTGAGCGGGGAGCGACGGACTGCGGGTCACGCTGCCGCCGATCCGGTTCACGCGTTCGATATTGGAAGGGTGCTTCCGGTTCGGCTCGGCGATCACGATCATCGCCACCGCGCCGCGCCGTTGGGCGTTGAGCGCCTTGACCCGATTGGTCGCGTGGCGGGTGTTGCCGGTGCCGTTGAAAGGCGAGGCCGGGTCGGTTTCCTGGGGTTCGTGCTCGAACACCACCACGACCTTCCCGCGCACGTCGAGGCCCTTGTAGTCGTCATAGCCGACACCCGGCGCGCTGATCCCATAGCCCGCGAAGGCCACGGGCGCAGTGATGTCCACATCGTCCCGATAGGAGCCGGCGAGGTCGGGCGCCGTGAAGCGCTGGCTGGCGTCGCCAACGCTGAGAACCAGGCTGCTGGCCGCCGAATTGCCGCGATACTCGATCAGCGGAACGGCTTGAAGGTACCCTGCGGCGCCGGGGGCTTCGTTGATCGGCGTCAGGCCGGCCTTCGCGAACTCGCCGGCGATCCACTGGATAGCGGCGTCGTCGCCGGTCTCGAGCGACATTCGCCCCATGAGGGCGCCGGACGCCAGAAAACCGATGTCGGCGCGGATGTCGGCCTCTCGAATCTGGTCGAATCCCGGCCGCTGGTCCTTGGGAATGGCTGCGGGCCTCTCCGCCGCCTGGCTGGAACCGCCAAAGGCGACGCAGGCCAAAAGCGTGACGAATGTCCGTTTCATGATTGCTCCCCCCAGAGCCGCCCCTCCGACCTCATCCGAGGGGCGCGGACAGATTGGCAGGGTCGTCGCCCCTGAACCAGCCTGGAAAGCTAGGCGTCAACCAATCTCCGCACCCGGGTCTGGCGCCGCGCCTCGTGCCGCTCCAGGAGGTCCTTGAGGTAGCGGCCGGTCCAGCTGCGGGAGGACTTGGCCACGTCCTCTGGAGTGCCCTGGGCGACGATCTCGCCGCCGCCGTCGCCGCCTTCCGGACCAAAGTCGACCAGCCAGTCCGCCGTCTTCACCACATCGAGGTTGTGCTCGATGACCACGACGGTGTTGCCCTGATCAGCAAGCTCATGAAGCACTTCCAGCAGCTTCTTCACATCTTCGAAGTGGAGGCCGGTGGTCGGCTCGTCGAGGATGTATAGAGTCTTGCCGGTGGCGCGGCGGGACAGTTCCTTCGACAGCTTCACCCGCTGGGCCTCGCCGCCGGAGAGGGTCGTGGCCTGTTGGCCGACCTTCACATAGCCCAGGCCGACGCGCTTCAGCGTCTCCATCTTCTCGCGGATCGGCGGCACCGCCTTGAAGAAGTCGGCGGCCTCCTCAACGGTCATGTCGAGGGTGTCGGCGATGGACTTGCCCTTGAACAGGATCTCCAGCGTCTCGCGGTTGTAGCGACGCCCGTGGCAAACGTCGCAGGTGACGTAGACGTCGGGCAGGAAGTGCATCTCGATCTTGATCAGGCCGTCGCCCTGGCAGGCCTCGCAGCGCCCGCCCTTGACGTTGAACGAGAACCGGCCCGGGCCGTAGCCTCGGGCCTTGGCCTCCGGAAGTCCGGCGAACCAGTCGCGGATGGGCTGGAAGGCGCCGGTATAGGTTGCCGGATTGGATCGCGGCGTGCGGCCGATGGGCGACTGGTCGATGTCGATGACCTTGTCGAAGTGCTCCAGCCCCTCGATCCGCTCATGCGGAGCGGGCGCGTCGGAGGCGTTGTGCAGGCGTCGCGCGGCGGCCTTGTAGAGCGTCTCGATTGTAAAGGTCGACTTGCCGCCGCCGGACACGCCGGTGATGCAGGTGAAGGTGCCGATCGGAATCTCGGCGGTGACGGACTTCAGGTTGTTGCCGGTGGCGCCGACCACGCGCAGGCGCTTCTTGCCGATGGGGCGGCGGTCCAGAGGCACGGCGATCTCGCGGGCGCCGGAGAGGTATTGGCCGGTGATGCTGTCGGGATTGGCCATAACCTCGGCGGGCTTGCCCTCAGCGATCACCCGCCCGCCGTGAACGCCCGCGGCGGGGCCCATATCGATGACGTGGTCGGCGGTAAGGATCGCCTCCTCGTCATGCTCAACCACCAGCACGGAGTTACCGAGGTCGCGCAGGCCCTTGAGCGAGGTGAGCAGGCGTGTGTTGTCGCGCTGGTGCAGGCCGATGGAGGGCTCGTCGAGCACATAAAGCACGCCGGTGAGGCCTGAGCCGATCTGGCTGGCCAGGCGGATGCGCTGACTTTCCCCGCCGCTTAGCGTGCCGGAGGAGCGCGACATGTTGAGGTAGTCCAGGCCCACATTGACCAGGAACCGCAGCCGGTCGTTGATCTCCTTCAGGATCCGCCGGGCGATCTCCATCTGCTTTTCGGTGAGCTGGCTGTCGAGGCCCTCGAACCACTCCTGAGCGTGACGGATCGAAAGGCGCGACACCTCGCCGATGTGGCGGCCGGCGATCTTGACGGCGAGCGCCTCGGGCTTGAGGCGATAGCCCTCGCAGGAGAGGCACGGCGTCTCGGACTGGAAGCGGCCCAGCTCTTCGCGCACCCACGAGCTGTCGGTCTCGCGCCAACGGCGTTCGAGGTTGGGCAGCACGCCCTCGAAGGTTTTGTTGACCTCATACTTGCGTGCGTTGTCGTCGTAGACGAAGCGGACTTTCTCCGCGCCGGAGCCGTAGAGCACCACATTCTTGGCGGGCTCCGGCAGCTTCCACCACGGAACATCCATCGAGAAATCGTAGTGGCGCGAGAGCGCCTGCAGAGTCTGTGTGTAGAGCGGAGAGGGACCCTTGGCCCAGGGCGCCACCGCCCCTTTGTGCAGGCTCTTGTCCTTGTCCGGCACGATCATGTCGGGATCGAAGGCCAGCTTTGCGCCCAGGCCGTCACAGGCCGGACATGCGCCGTATGGGTTGTTGAACGAGAACAGCCGCGGCTCGACCTCGCTGATCGTGAAGCCGGAGACCGGGCAGGCGAACTTCTCGGAAAAAATCAGCCGGCGCGGCTCAGTCTCGCCCTCGGCCCGGTCGGCCCACTCGGCCACTGCGATGCCGTCGGCCAGCCTCAGCGCCGTCTCCAGGCTGTCGGCGTAGCGGCTCTCAAGGCCGGGCTTGGTGACGAGCCGATCCACGACGATGTCGATGTCGTGCTTGAATTTCTTGTCCAGCGTCGGCGCGTCTTCGATGGGGAAGAACTCGCCGTTGACCTTCACCCGCTGGAATCCCGCCTTTTGCCATTCGGCGAACTCTTTGCGGTATTCACCCTTCCGGCCCCGCACCACCGGCGCCAACAGGTAGAGGCGCGTGCCCTCTGGAAGGGCCGAGAGTTTGTCGACCATCTGGCTGACGGTCTGGCTCTCAATCGGCAGGCCGGTGGCCGGCGAGTAGGGCACGCCGACGCGCGCCCACAGCAGGCGCATATAGTCGTGGATCTCGGTGACGGTGCCGACGGTGGAGCGCGGATTGCGGCTGGTGGTCTTCTGTTCAATGGAGATGGCGGGCGATAGACCCTCGATCAGGTCGACGTCCGGTTTGCTCATCAGCTCCAGGAACTGGCGCGCATAGGCCGAGAGGCTCTCCACATAGCGCCGCTGGCCCTCGGCGTAGATGGTGTCGAACGCCAGCGAACTCTTGCCCGAACCGGAAAGCCCGGTGATCACCACCAACTCCCCGCGCGGGATATCGACGTTGACGTCCTTCAGATTGTGCTCGCGCGCGCCGCGGACACGAATGACGTTGAGTTGTTCGGCCATGCTGCCTTCGGGACTTCGGGGCCGTCAGATTAGGTGACGGGACTCAGTGATAACACGGGAACGCAAGATGAACACAAACTTGGCTCAACCGTAACGGCGGGATAGCTGACAGCGTAGTGTCAGGAGGGTCGCCTTCGCGGGGGCGTTAGGCTGGCGCTCACCGTCATGCCTGTCCGAACCCCTCCGCCATAAGGATCCACGCTTCCGAGGCCGCGTGCCGATGGCGCGCGATCTCCTGGTAATCCGGCGACCTCATCCAGGATATCGCCGCCTTCTGATCCTCGAAGGACAGGATCACCAGCCGGCGGCCGTCTGCGACGCCCTCCAGCACGGCGGGCGCGTCGCTGACGGCGACGATCTGGCCGCCATGCTGCTGGAGAATCGGCATGAAGCCGGCTTCGTACTGGGCATAGCGCTCGCGGTCGTGGATCGCGATGTGGCCAACGATGTAGCAGGTCATGCCGCCGCCTTTCGCATCACCTTGAACACTGCGTTGGCGCGCGCGCAAGGCTCGCCGTCGGCGGTCACGAAGGCCTGGGTAAAGGCCAGCGAACCTCCCAAGCGGACGAACTCGGTCTCCACCGCCAGCCACTGCCCCACGTGCGCGGACCCCAGGAAGTCGACGGTCAGGTTGACGGTGACCAGGCGGCCGCCGTCTCCCAACCGATGAGCGCATGTGAGTCCCATGGCGTTGTCGGCCAGCGCCGTGATCAGGCCGCCGTGGACGAAGCCCCGGCTGTTGGTATGGGCCGCGCCGGCGCGGACGGCCAGTATGACCGCCGCGTCAGTGTCACGCCGCCAGATTGGCTCCCAAGGATCGGTGAGGGGACTTCGCCGGTCGTGTCGGACGAATCCCCCGGGCGGATCGAGAAGGGCCTCCAAGGGTCATGCCCCCGCCAGGCGCGCGAGGCTGTCCATGGTGCCCTTGCAGGCGCGTGCGGCCTCGGCGCCCTTCTGGCGGAAGTGCTCGTGGAAGAAGCGCTGGTGGACGTCGTGCTCATGGAAGTGGTGCGGCGTCAGCACCACGGAGAACACCGGCGTCTCGGTGGCCAGTTGCACCTGCATCAGCGCCTGGATGACGGTCTGGGCGACGAAGTCGTGCCGATAGATTCCGCCGTCGACCACGAAGCCGGCGGCCACGATGGCGGCGTACTTGCCGGTGCGGGCCAGTGTCTGGGCGTGCAGCGGGATTTCGAAGGATCCCGGGGTTTCGTAGACTTCGATCGCGGAGGCGGGGATTCCCAAAGCCCCCATCTCCTCGGTGAACCCTGCCAGGGCTTCGCGCACGATGTCGGCGTGCCAGAGCGCGTGGACAAAGGCGATGCGGCCGGCGCGGAAGGCGCCATTGGCGGTGGGGAACTCGAGGGTTTCGAGCTTGTTCGTCGCAGATTGGGTCATGGTCTTCTCCCTGACCGGGTTCAAAGGACCACGACTCAGGGGCAGGCCGCGCCGCACGCAGGCGCGATGATGCGCCGATGTGCAACTCGACCGTTCTCATAACCGGACTCTAACCGTCGGCCCCGGGATCACACCGGCTCTGCTCGTCCTTCACCGAAGTGAAGCGCCCGCGGGCTCGTCCCATTCAGACCATAGGCCTTAAAGGGCATTACCGCCGGTGGGGAGTTTCACCCCGCCCTGAGAACGTAGGCCGCCGGAACGTCCGACGGCTTGGGCAGGATAGGCGGAAAGACGGGCGACGAACAAGTGTTTGAATGAACTACGCCCGCTTGTTCAGCGTGATCGCTGTGGCGGCGCCTGGGGCGGTCTGGGCGCCCGACGCGCTGTAAGTGGAACCCTGGGTGCGTTGGGCCGCAACTTCATCGGCGATGCACTTGACCAGGCCCTCGGTTACGGTTCGGGCGGCTTCCACGGCGCGGCCCTGACGCGCGAGTACGGCGTCAAAGGCTTCAGTCGCGCGGACGAGGGCGGCCCGGGCCGCGGGCGTCACGCCTGCGATCAGGGTCGGGTCCGCTTTCACGCGGGCGCTCTCGTGTCGATAGAGATTGGCCAGGCGGCTGATCTCGTCCATTCCGGCCGCTGCATCCTGAGGTCGGTGCTGTTCGAAGGCCTGGGCCTGGGCGGCGATCAGGTCGGTCAGGCGCTCTGTCAGTATGATCAGTTGGTCGACGCGGTCGGCGGCGTCGGCGGCGGCGATGGCCATCAGCTGAGCCCCTGCAGCTTCAGGATCTCGCGCTGGACCGTGTCGGCGATGCCGATGCCGCCGGTCTTGGCCATTTCCTTGCCCATGGCTTCGGTCATCACAGAACGGAACATCTGCTCTCCCTCGCCGCCGCCGAACGGTCCGTCGGTGGAGAGGCCGGAGAACATCTGCTGCAGCATCACCGAGAGCACCTGGGCCTCGAACTTCTGGGCGGCGTCCTTGGCTCGGTTGCGGGCGAGATCAGCGGTCGTCGCGCGGGGCGTACCGGAGAGCAGAGCAGGATCGACCGTGGCGGCGGAAAGGCTGTTCATCACATCACCTCGATCTCGGCCTGGAGCGCACCCGCAGCCTTGATGGTCTGCAGGATGGAAATCATGTCGCGGGGGGTCACGCCCAGGGCGTTGAGGCCCGACACCAGGTTGGAAAGCGAGGCGCCTGAGTTCACCGTCAGAAACTGACGGCCTTTCTCTTCCTCAACCGAGACGTCGGACTGCGGCACCACCGCGGTCTGGCCGCCGCGCGAGAAGGGCGTGGGCTGGCTGACGGCGGGCTGTTCGCGCACTGTGATCGTCAGATTGCCCTGCTGGATGGCGACGGTCGAGACTCGCACCGCGTCGCCCATGACGATCACGCCGGCCACCTCGTCGATCACCACCTTGGCCGGGTTGTCGGGCTCGACCGACAGGTTCTCGACTTTGGCCATGAAGGAAACCAGGTTCTCGTTCCCCGGCGCGCGGAGCGTCACGATGGTGGGGTTGTCTGCGTTGGCTGAGCCTGGGTAGGCGGAATTGACCGCGTCGGCGATGCGCCGCGCGGTGGTGAAGTCCGGATTGCGAAGGGTCATGCGCATCTGGCTCATTGAGGCGAGCTGGAAGGCGATTTCCCGCTCCACCGTCGCACCGCCGGCGATACGTCCGGCTGTGGGCACGCCCTTGAGAACCACTGAGCCTGATGCGCCGCCGGCGCTGACCGAGCCCGTCTGCACGGTGCCCTGAGCCACCGCATAGGCCTGGCCGTCGGCGCCCAACAGCGGGGTGACCAAAAGCGTGCCTCCGAGCAGGCTCTTGGCGTCTCCGAGCGCCGAGACAGAGGCGTCGATCTGAGATCCCGGCGCGGCGAAGGCCGGCAGGCGCGCGGTGACCATCACCGCCGCCACGTTCTTGGTGTTGAGGTTGGCGTCACGGACGTTGACGCCCAGCCGCTCCAGCATGGCTTCAAGGCTCTGCTTGGTGAACGGCGCATTGCGCAGCGCATCGCCGGTGCCGTTCAGGCCCACCACGATGCCGTAGCCGACCAGTTGGTTCTCCCGGATGCCCTCGAACTCAACGATGTCCTTGATCCGGGACTTGGCGAAGGCCATCGGCGCGGTGAAGGCGACGATGGCGATCACGAAGGCGAAGATGACCTTCGCGAGCAGGGTGATGATGGGTCGGCTGGCGGCGCGTGCGAACATGCGGGCGTCCACGCGAGAACCGTGCCACAAAATATTCCAATAAAATCAGTAGAGGAGTCGCGGGGGCGGCAAGTTTGATCCGGCAGAAAGCGCCGCCCGTTAACACCCCTGCAAGCATGACGCGTCGATCTTCCGGCCATGCAGCTGGTTTTGCGAGCGGGTCGGTCATGAAGGTCTCCGGGACAGGCGGGCTGACGCCGTCTGCCGGGCCCCGTGCGGCCCGCGGCGGCGACGGCTCGGGGTTCCGTCTCGGCGGAACTGCCGTTGCGGGCTCCGCGACACCGGCGACGTCGGTGTCAGGCCCCGCCGGGGTTGTCGGCGTTCAGGCGCTGATTGCGTTGCAGGATGTGGAAACCGCGACGGAGCGCCGGCGGCGATCTGTCCGCCGCGCAGGTCGTCTGCTGGACGAGCTTGACCGCATCAAGGTCGCGCTGCTGGGTGACGAGCTGTCCGGCGCTCAGCTCGACGCCCTTTCACGCGCCGTGCGCGAACAGCGGGCGGCCACCGATGACCCCAAGCTCGAGGGCGTGCTGGACGAGATCGAGACTCGCGCGGCTGTCGAATTGGCCAAGCTAGAGATGGCGCGTGCGGCCCGCTGACGCGCGTCACGCGAGTGTCGTTGAAACCCTAGGCCGTTTTGCTATACAGCCCGCCGCGTGTCCTAAGGACGTGAGGTTTGCATGAAGTCGGCCATGGCGCTCGCTGAACCGGGTGACTACCGTCCTACAGAGGACGAGGCATTCATGAATGAGCGGCAGCTGGAGTATTTCCGCCAGAAGCTGCTGGCCTGGAAAGAGGACATCCTTCGGGAGTCCCGGGAGACGCTCTCTCACCTCCAGAAGGAAACCGAGAATCATCCCGATCTGGCGGATCGCGCCTCCTCGGAGACCGATCGGGCGCTGGAGCTTCGGACCCGTGACCGGCAGCGCAAGCTGATCTCCAAGATCGACGAGGCCCTGCGCCGTATCGAAGACAATTCTTACGGCTATTGCGAAGAGACGGGCGAGCCGATCGGGCTGGCGCGGCTGGAGGCGCGGCCCATCGCCACCTTGAGCCTGGAGGCGCAGGAGCGCCACGAGCGGCGCGAGCGCGTTCATCGCGACGATTGACCCGAACCCACGGTTTCGGCCGCGGAGTTACGAGTCTATCAACCGTCGCCCATATATGCTCAAAGTGAGCATTACTCCGGGCGGGAGCAGGCTGTGAGCCATCGGTTCCATTCAATTCACACGCACGGCTTTGTCCGCGCTGCTGTCTGCACGCCGCCGGTGACGCCTGGCGATCCGGGGGCCAATGCGGCCGCCATCCTGGCCATGGCGCAGGAGGGGCATGTTCGCGGCTGCGACCTGATGCTGTTTCCCGAACTCAGCCTCTCGGCCTATGCGGTGGACGACCTGTTCCTGCAGGACGCCCTGTTGGCCCGCGTGGAGACGGAGATCGAGGGCCTTGTTAAGGCCAGCGCCGGTCTGGCTCCGGTGTTGGTCGTGGGCGCGCCGGTCCGGGCCAACGGTCGACTCTACAACGCCGCCGTTGCGATTTCTCGGGGTCGGATTCTCGGTGTAACGCCGAAGAGTTTCCTTCCAAACTATCGAGAATACTACGAAAAACGCTGGTTCGCGCCGGGTGTTGGCGTAACCGGTCTGACGATCGCACTGGCCGGCCAGACGGCGCCGTTCGGGACCGACCTCGTGTTTGGCGCCGAGGATCTGGCGGACTTCGTCTTCCACTTGGAGATCTGCGAGGATTTCTGGGCGGCGACACCGCCGTCGAGTCTGGGGGCTCTGGCAGGCGGTCTGATCCTCTGCAACCTGTCGGCATCCAACGTGCTGGTCGGGAAGGCGGAAGAGCGCGAAACGCTGTGCGCGTCGCAGTCGATGCGTTGCCAGGCGGCCTATCTCTACTCGGCGGCGGGCCCCGGTGAGAGCACCACCGATCTGGCCTGGGACGGCCAGGCTTCGATCCATGAACTCGGACGAAGGCTGGCCGAGACCGAGCGGTTTCCGACGGGCCCTGCGATGGCCATCGCCGACATTGATGTCCAACGTCTGCGGCTGGAACGCATGCGGACGCCCACATTCAACGACGCCGCCGCCGCTGCCGGACACCCAGAACAGCGGTTCCGCCGGGTCGGATTCGACCACCAGCCGCACCGGAAGGATGTCGGTCTGCTCCGGCCGTTGGATCGCTTCCCCTTCGTGCCGGCTGATCCGGCCCGACTCGACCAGGACTGCTACGAGGCCTTCAACATCCAGGTCCACGGCCTGATGAAGCGGCTTCAGGCGACCAAATCGCAGCGGCTGGTGATCGGTGTGTCCGGCGGTCTGGACTCCACTCACGCCCTCATCGTCGCGGCGCGGGCCTTTGACGCCTTGAAGCTGCCGCGGACGGGCATCCTGGCCTTCACCCTGCCGGGTTTCGCCACCAGCGACGGCACCAAGGCCAATGCGTGGGCGCTGATGCGGGCGCTGGGCGTCAGCGCCGAGGAGATCGACATCCGGCCCACGGCGCGGCTGATGCTGGAGGAGATCGGCCATCCCTTCGCCAATGGCGAGCCCATTTACGACATCACCTTCGAGAATGTGCAGGCGGGCCTGCGCACGGACTATCTGTTCCGCCTGGCCAACCAGCGCGATGCGTTCGTGCTGGGAACGGGGGACCTGTCGGAACTGGCGCTGGGCTGGTGCACCTACGGCGTCGGCGACCACATGAGCCACTACAACGTCAACGGCGGGGTGGCGAAAACGCTGATCCAGCACCTGATCCGATGGGTGGTGAAGACCGGTCAGCTGGGCGGGGAGGGCGACGCCACCCTGCTGGCCATCCTCGACACCGAGATTTCGCCCGAGCTGGTGCCCGCCGACGCCAGCGGCGCCATCCAGTCGACCCAGGCCAAGGTGGGTCCCTACGAACTCCAGGATTTCAGCCTGTTTCACATCACC
>NZ_JBILUK010000152.1:0-7640 GCF_044371015.1 Phenylobacterium sp. | reverse complement strand
CAGGCCCCCCTCCACCACGCTGCGCGCGGTGCCTCTCCCCCGTTGGGGGAGGATTTGGGAAACGGAAATGAGGCTAAACAGGAAGGCGGTCACGTCCCAGCATGAGCGTCTTGAGGATCGAGCCCAGGCGGATCGGAATCTCGGCGCGGGGAACCACCTGGTCGACCATTCCGTGGTCCATCAGGAATTCTGAGCGCTGGAAGTCGTCGGGCAGGGTCTCGCGGATGGTCTGTTCGATCACCCGGCGGCCGGAGAAGCCGATGGTGGCCTTGGGCTCGGCCAGGTGGATATCGCCAAGCATGGCGTAGGAGGCGGTGACGCCGCCGGTGGTCGGGTCGGTCAGCACCACGATATAGGGCAAGACTGCGGCCTTGACTTCGTTGAGCGCCAGGGTGGTGCGGGCCATCTGCATCAGGCTGAGCGTGCCCTCCTGCATCCGCGCGCCACCCGAGGCCGTGAAGATGACCAGCGCCGCGCCGCGCGCCACGGCCGCCTTGGCCGCGACCACGAAGGTCTCGCCCGCCGCCATGCCCAGCGAACCGCCCATGAAGGCGAAGTCCTGCACGATCACCACCGCCGGCTGGCCCTGGATCCGGCCGTAACCGATGGCCATCGAGTCCTGCTCGCCGGTGGCCTTGCGGGCGGCCTTGAGGCGCTCGGGATAGGGTTTGTCGTCAGGGAAGCCGAGCGGATCGTCCGGCACGATCGGCGTCGCGATCCGCTCGAACCTGCCGTCGTCGAATGTGTAGGCCAGCCGAAGCTTCGCGCCGATACGCATGTGGTGGCCCGATGGCGTGACCCAGAGGGCGGCTTCGAGGTCCGGCCGATAGAGCATCTCGCCGGTCTCGGGGCACTTGACCCAGAGGTTGTCGGGCGTGTCGCGCTTGGTGAGGTTGCGCACGCCGGGCGCAATGCGCGAGAGCCAGCCGCGGCGTTCACGCGGCGGGGCCGGACGGGCCGGCTTGTCGTTACGCGGGTCGGCCATCGATGTCCTTCAGACCGTCGCCGGCTCGGTGCGCGCGGCGCGAACAGCCTTGGCAAGTGCGGCGACCTTGGACAACACGCGCGCGGTCACGTTGTCGTGGTCGGAGAGCGCATCGGCGACCTCGTCGACCAGGGCGGAACCCACCACAACCCCGTCGGCGACCCGCGCGATTGCGGCGGCGCGTTCGGGCGTCTTGATGCCGAAGCCGACGGCGACGGGCAGGCCCGAGGCTGCGCGGACCCGGGCCACCTGGGGCGCGACAGCGGCGGCGTCGGCCTCTTTCACGCCGGTCACGCCTGCGACCGAGACATAGTAGACGAAGCCCGACGTGCGCGAGACGACCACCTGAAGTCGCGCATCATCGCTGGTGGGCGTGGCCAGCCGGATCAGCGAGATATCATGGGTGTCGCAGGCGTCGGCCAGCGGATCGGATTCTTCCGGCGGCAGATCGACGATGATCAAGCCATCGACGCCGGCCGCCGCCGCGTCGCGGGCGAAGGCGTCATAGCCCCAGGTCACCAGCGGGTTGGTGTAGCCCATCAGGATGATCGGAGTGGTCGCATCAGCGGTGCGGAAGTCCGCGACCATGCCGAGCGTGGCCTTCAGCGTCATGCCGTGTCCGAGCGCGCGCTGTGCGGCGCGCTGGATCGGAGGTCCCTCGGCCATAGGATCGGAGAACGGGAAGCCCAGCTCGATCAGGTCGGCGCCGGCGGCCGGCAGGCCCTCCAGAATGGCGCGCGCGGTGACCGGATCGGGGTCGCCCGCCATCACATAGGGCACAAAGGCGGCGCGGCCCTCGGCCTTGAGCGCGGCGAAGCGGGCGGCGAGACGGGCTTTGCTCAAGACACCGGTCCCTAAATCACGCGACCGAGGTGCGCCGCGACGGTGTTGACGTCCTTGTCGCCGCGGCCGGAAAGGTTGACCACCACGATCCCGTCCTTGCCGACCTCGGCGCAGATTTCCGGCAGCCGGGCGAGGGCGTGCGAGGTCTCGATAGCCGGCAGGATGCCCTCCAGTTCGGATAGCTGTCTGAAGGCCGCCAGGGCATCGGAGTCGGTAGCGGTCAGGTACCGAGCGCGACCCACATCGTGCAGCCAGGCGTGCTCTGGACCGATCCCCGGATAGTCGAGGCCGGCGGAGATCGAATGCGCTTCCTCGATCTGGCCTTCACGGTCCTGCAGCAGATAAGTCATGTTGCCGTGCAGGACACCGGGCCGCCCGCCGTTGATGGCTGCGGCGTGGCGCCCGGTCTCGACGCCCTCGCCAGCCGCCTCGACGCCGAAGAGGCGCACGCTGTCGTCGTTCAGGAACGGATGGAACATGCCGATGGCGTTGGAGCCGCCGCCGACGCAGGCCACGACCGCGTCCGGAAGCCGTCCCTCGGCCTCGAGAATCTGTTCGCGGGTCTCGCGGCCGATGATGGCCTGGAAGTCGCGGACCATGGCCGGATAGGGGTGCATGCCCGCCGCCGAGCCGATCAGGTAGTAGGTGTCGTGGACGTTGGTGACCCAGTCGCGGAGGGCCTCGTTCATGGCGTCCTTGAGCGTCGCCGAGCCGGACGTCACCGGCCGGACCTCGGCGCCCAGCAGGTTCATGCGGAACACGTTGGGCTTCTGCCGTTCCACGTCCACCGCGCCCATATAGACCACGCAGGGCAGGCCGAAGCGGGCGCAGACCGTGGCCGAGGCGACACCGTGCTGACCGGCGCCGGTCTCGGCGATAATCCGCGTCTTGCCCATCCGCATGGCCAGCAGGATCTGGCCCATGCAGTTGTTGATCTTGTGTGACCCGGTGTGGTTCAGTTCCTCGCGCTTGAGGTAGATTTTCGCGCCGCCGATATGCCGGGTCAGTCGTTCGGCGAAGTAGAGCGGGCTCGGCCGGCCCACATAGTGCGTCAGATAGCCCGCCAGTTCCGCTTGGAACGCCGGGTCCGCCTTGGCCGCCGCATAGGCTGCATCCAGTTCATGGACCAGCGGCATAAGGGTCTCGGGCACGTACTGGCCGCCATAGTCGCCGAAGCGGCCGCGCGCGTCGGGATACGCGGCGTAGTCGTTCGGAAGAGCGGGCGGTGTGACGGGCGCGTTCATGGCACTCAGGCTGGGCTTTCAGGCGCGGCGCACGGCGTCGAGAAAGGCCGTGATCAGGGCGGGGTCCTTTAGTCCCGGACCGCGCTCCACGCCAGAGGAAACGTCGGCGAAGGCGGCGCCGGTGGCGGTCATGGCTTCGGCGACGTTCCAGGGATTGAGGCCGCCCGCCAGGAACCAGGGGCGGGCGAAGCGGCGGCCGGCGAGCAGGTTCCAGTCGAAGGGTTCCCCCAGGCCGCCCGGGCGATCCGCGTCCTTGGGCGGCTTGGCGTCGAACATCAGATGCTCGACGACCGGTTCATAGTCGCGCGCGGCGTCGATATCCGCGGCCCTGGAGACCGGAAGGACCTTGATCACGCCCCGGCCGGCGCGAACCGCGACCTGCCGCACCCTCGAAGGCGTCTCGTGGCCGTGAAGCTGGATCAGATCCGGTTGCAGCTCTGCGACGATGCGGTCCAGCTCGGCGTCGTCTGGATCCACGGCCAACGCCACGATCCGGGTGCGCCCGCCGCGCATGGGCGCCGCCAGCCGGGCTGCGGCATCGGGTGTGACGTAGCGCGGCGAACGCGGAAAGAAATTGAAGCCGACGAAGGCCGCGCCGCCGTCCAGCACGGCGTGCGCCGCTTCGGGCGTGCTGATGCCGCAGATCTTGGCCGGAACCGTCATGGTGCGGATAAAGGTCTCCGCGCGGGCCGGTGCAAGGGCTGGTCGGGCGCCACGCTGCAAGGTAGCATGCCTCAGTTCATCGGGAGACCCTGGGCGATGGCCTACACCCTCAACGTCAATGGCAAGGCGGTTCGCGCCGATGTGGAGGGCGATACGCCGCTCCTCTGGACGCTGCGCGACACCCTGGGCTTCGTGGGCACGAAGTATGGCTGCGGGGTCGCGGCCTGCGGCGCCTGCACCGTGCACATTGATGGTCAGCCGGTCCGGTCGTGCCAGACTCCGACGGAAGCTGTCGGCAAGGCCAAGATCTCCACGATTGAGGGCATGGCCAATCACGCCATCGGCAAGAAGGTCCAGGCCGCCTGGATGGAGCTGGATGTCGCTCAGTGCGGCTACTGCCAGGCTGGCCAGATCATGTCGGCCACCGCGCTGCTGGCTTCGACGCCGAAGCCTACGGACGCCGAGATCGACGCGGCCATGGACGGCAACATCTGTCGCTGCGCCACCTATGTCCGCATCCGCGCCGCCATCAAGCGCGCCTCCGGCCAAAAGGAGGTTTGATCATGACCGTCCATGACACCGCCCTGGTGGGCGCCGCCAACCGCCGCGAGGTGCTGGTCTCCGTCTCCGCCGCCGGCCTTACCCTTGGCTTCACCGTGGCCGGTAAGGCCGAAGCGCAGGACACCGCCCTGCGGCCGCTCAACGCCTATGTGACCATAGCCCCCGACGGCAAGGTGACCATCCTGGCCAAGACCCCGGACGTGGGTCAGGGCGTGAAGACCATGTTGCCCATGCTGATCGCCGAGGAGCTCGACGTGGCCTGGGAGGACGTCACCGTCGAGATGGCGCCCAACGATCCCAAGACGTTCGGCCGCCAGTTCGCCGGCGGCTCGATGGCCACGCCTATGCACTGGGATGACCACCGCCGCGTGGGAGCCGTGGCGCGCGCCATGCTGATCCAGGCCGCGGCGACGGCGTGGAACTGCGGCCCCGGCGATTGCGCGACCCAAGCTGGCGTCGTGATCCACAAGCCCAGCGGCAAGAAACGCACCTATGGTTCTCTGGCGCTGGCCTGCGCCACGGTGACGCCGCCGGACCCCAAGAGCCTGACGCTGAAGGACAAGAAGGACTACAAGATCGTCGGCAGGCCGACCCGCCAGTACGATACGGTCAAGATCGTCACAGGCCAGCCGCTCTTCGGCATCGATCAGCGCCGGCCCGGCATGCTGTACGCCAGCATCATCAAGGCGCCGGTGTTCGGGGCCAAGGTGGTGAGCGCCGATCTGGACGCCGCCCGGGCGGTGAAGGGTGTTCGCAAGGCCTTTATCATCGAGGGTGATCCCAACGGCCTCTTCCCGGCGGGCATGATTGGTCAGGGCCTGCTGCCGTCGGTGGCGGTGGTGGCCGACAACTGGTGGGCGGCCAAGAAGGGGCGCGACAGGCTGAACGTGGTCTGGGCGGATCACCCGACTTCGGCGCAGTCGTCCAAGGGTTTCGCTGAACAGGCTGTGGCGCTCAGCGCCGGCAAGGCGCAGCGCAGCGTGCGCAACGACGGCGACGTCGACGCCGCGCTCAAGGGCGCCGCCAAGGTGGTGGAGGCGGCCTACGCCTATCCGTTCCTCAGCCACGCCAATCTGGAGCCGCAGAACTGCACGGCGGAATTCAAGGACGGCAAGCTGGAGGTCTGGGCGCCGACCCAAAACCCCGAGCCGGGCCGCCAGCTCTGCGCGCGCACCCTGGGTCTCAAGCCCGAGGACATCACCGTGCACATGGTCCGTGGCGGCGGCGGCTTCGGCCGGAGGCTGGCCAACGACTACATGGTCGAGGCGGCCTGGATCGCCCGCGAGGCCGGCGCGCCGGTCAAGCTGGTCTGGACCCGCGAAGACGATATGGCCCACGATCATTACCGACCGGGCGGCTTCCACTTCTTCAAGGGCGGCGTCGACGCGGCGGGCAATGTGGTGGCGCTGCACGACCACTTCGTGACGTACGGAACCCACCCCGCCGTGGCGCCCAGCGCCGGCATGGCGGCGCACGAGTTCCCCGCGCGCTTCGTGCCCAACCTGCGCTACGAAATCAGCGCCATGCCGCTCGGCGTTCCGACCGGTCCGCTGAGGGCCCCGGGCTCCAACGCCCTGGCCTTTGCATTCCAGTCGTTCATCGACGAACTGGCGCACGCTGCGGGCGCCGACCCCCTCGCTTTCCAGATCAAGCTGCTGGGCGACAAGGCTGTGGTCGGCGAACCCCCGGCGGCGTTCGGCGCAGGCCGCATGCGCGGCGTGCTGCAGGCGGTCGGCGAAATGTCCGGCTGGGGCAAGAAGCTGCCCAAGGGCGAGGGCATGGGTGTCGGCTGCTACTACAGCCACCTGGGCTACTTCGCCGAGGTCGCGCACGTGGCCGTGTCGCCTGAGGGTAATGTGAAGGTGAAGAAGGTGTGGGTCGCCGCCGATGTGGGCCACACCATCATCAACCCGCACGGGGCGATCAATCAGGTGCAGGGCTCGGTGCTCGACGGTCTGTCGGAGGCTCTCCACCAGACGATCACCATCGACAAGGGCGCGGTGCAGCAGAGCAACTTCACCGACTATCCGCTGATGCGGATGTCGGAGTCGTGTCCGGTGGAAGTAAAGTTCCTGGAGACCGAATTCCCGCCAACGGGCCTGGGTGAGCCGGCCCTGCCGCCGGCGATCCCCGCGCTGACCAACGCCATCTTCGCGGCCACGGGCAAGCGCGTCCGAAGCCTGCCGGTGACACCGGAGATGCTGAAGGCGTAACCCCCTTCCCGCGCACGGGAAGGGAAGGGCATGATGCGTCCCAACAAGTGTTTGAGGGGATGGATCGTTGCGGAAGCTGCTGATCGCCAACCGGGGCGAGATTTCCGTGCGCATTGCGCGCACCGCCGCCGAGATGGGTCTGGCGACGGTCGCCGTCTATTCCGAGGACGATGCGACCTCGCTGCATGTCCGCAAGTCCGATGACGCCGTCGCGCTGAAAGGCTCGGGGCCTGCCGCCTATCTGGACATCGATCAGGTGGTCGCGGCGGCCAAGTCGGCGGGCGCGGATGCCGTGCATCCGGGTTATGGCTTCCTGTCGGAGAACGCCGCGTTCGCGCGGGCTTGCGCCGCAGTGGGGCTGACCTTTGTGGGGCCGACTCCGGAAACCCTGGAGCTGTTCGGCGACAAGGGCCGCGCCCGGGCGCTCGCACAGCGGTGCGGCGTACCGGTGCTGACCGGAACCGACGGCCCGACGAGCCTGGATCAGGCGCGGGCGTTCTTCGCCGAGCATGGCGCGGTGATGGTCAAGGCGGTGGCCGGCGGCGGCGGCCGGGGCATGCGGCCGGTCACCACGCTGGAGGAGCTGGAACCGGCCTTCGAGCGTTGCGCCTCGGAAGCCAAGGCGGCGTTCGGCAATGGCGATCTCTATGTCGAGCGGTTTCTGCCGCGCGCGCGGCATCTGGAGGTGCAAATTCTGGGCGACGGCTCGGAGGTGATCCACCTCTGGGACCGTGAGTGTTCGCTGCAGCGCCAGCGCCAGAAGGTGATCGAGATCGCGCCCGCCGACACCCTGCCCGCCGGGGTTCGCGAGCGTCTGTTCGGCTATGGCGTCGCGCTCGGCCGGGCTGCCGGGTATCGCAGTCTGGGCACCATGGAGTTCCTCGTGGACGGCGACGAGATCGTCTTCATCGAGGGCAATGCGCGCCTGCAGGTGGAGCACACCGTCACCGAGGAGGTCATCGGCCTGGATCTCGTGCGTCTCCAGCTTGAGGTCGCCGCGGGCCAATCCCTGGCGGACCTGGGACTGGGGCAAGACCGCGTGCCTGAGCCACGGGGGCACGCGGTGCAGGCGCGGATCAATCTGGAGACCATGGCCGCCGACGGCTCGGCCCGGCCGGCCGGTGGGACGCT
>NZ_JBILUK010000151.1:0-7755 GCF_044371015.1 Phenylobacterium sp. | reverse complement strand
AACAGCGGCTCAAGCACCTCGCGGTGCGTGTGATTCGGACTCGACACGATCACCGCGTCGACCAGGCCGCTTCGGGCCAACTCGGCGGACGATTGGAACGACGCTACCCCCTCAGCGCGGTCGCGCAGGGCGTGTCGCGCCCAGCCCAGGGATTGCCCGACCGGATCGGCCAACGCCGTCACCCGGGCGCCCGGCGTGATGGCGAGGTTGTTGATGTGCTCAACACCCATCATGCCCGTGCCAACCAGGCCGTAGCGGACCTCGCCCGTCAAGTTTGTCTCCTCCACGTCAGTATGACAGCGCTGACTTATCGGTGACAGTCGCCTAGACTTGACCGCCGGGCAAGGCCAATTGTCTCTGACAAGCGCCTTAGGCGGCGGATTCCTGGGGGGAAGAACACCGATGGTCCGGCTTCAAACGGCGGCATTGGCATGAACGCCGCACACGCTCCGAACTACAATCGCTGGCTCCTGTTCACGCTGCTGGCGTTCGCCGGCATCCTCAATCTCGTCGATCGTCAGATCATTGCGGTGCTGAAGCCCGAGATGTCAGCCGAACTCGGCTGGTCCGACGAAGACTATGGAGCTCTTGGAGCATCGTTCCAGGGCGCGATGGCTATCGGCCTTCTCTTCGCCGGCCCTATTGTCGACAAGGTCGGCGTCAAATGGGCCAATCCGCTAGGCGTCTTCGCCTGGAGCATCGCCGCTCTGGCGCACGGTCTGGCCCACACGATCCCACAGTTCATCCTTTGCCGCATTGGCCTCGGCGCGACCGAAGCGATGGGCACGCCCTCGATGATCAAGACTGTCGCCACCATCATGCCGGCCAACATACGCTCAACAGGCTTCGGCTTGATCCAGGCCCTGAACAGCCTGGGCGCGATCGGAGCGCCTGTCTTGATCCCGCTCTTGGCTCAACCATTTGGTTGGCGTGGAACGTTCGTAGTTGCGGGTCTTGCGGGCGTAGTTTGGACGGTCGTTTGGCTCAGCGTCACTCGTAAGACCAAGTTTGAAGACTCACATCAGGAAGCGCCCGCCGCGGTCGAGACCGGTCCACGCCCCTCGATGCTGAAGGACCGCTCGACCTGGGGCATAGCCGGCGCAAAGGTCCTCAGCGACGCCACCTGGTGGCTGCTGCTGTTCTGGATGCCCGACTTCATGAACCGCCAGTATGGGCTGACCGGCGTTGAACTCGGAGGCCCTCTGGCGCTGGCCTATACGGGCGCGGCCGTGGGTTCGCTGGTCAGCGGCACGATGGCCACCCGCCTGCTTTCCACCGGCATGCCGGTCAACCATGTCCGCAAGGGCATCATGCTGGTCTGCGGCCTGATGGTCCTGGTGCTGCCTTTGGCGCTCCTTGCACCGAACCCGTGGATCGCCGCGGGAATCCTGGCGGTGGTTCTGGCGGCCCACCAGGGCTTTTCCACCAATCTGTTCGCGCTGATCACCGACGTGACGCCGACGGTGAAGGTCGGCCGCGTAACCAGCTTCGCAGCGTTTTGCGGCAATATCGGCGGTATGGGCATCGTCTGGACCGCCGGCAAGGTCCTTACGTTGGGCCTGGGCTATGCGCCGCTGTTCGTTTTCGCGGGCTCGTCCTATCTGCTGGCGCTGCTGTGGATCCAGCTCTGGATTCCCCGCATCAAGCCCTTGGACGGCCCCTCGGCCGAGCCGGTTTTCCGCCACTGAGGGCGTACGCCCCCTCGGCATCCCACTCATCCCGTGTCATCCCCCGGCTCGTCCGGGGGATCCATTGGACACAAAGGTGAGCTTGAAGCGCTGGAGGCCCCGCTCAATGGGTGGCCCGGACAAGCCGGTTCATCACGAGTACCATGCCGGGCGAGCAACCGCCCGAAATCTGAGGTCAGACCAATGGCCCGTGTTCCAGTTTCGGCAGCACGTGGCGGGCGAACAGGTCCGCCTCCGCGGCGTGCGGATAGCCTGACAGGATGAAGGCCTCGATGCCCATGTCGCGGTAGTCGTTGAGCTTGGCCAGAACCTGATCCGGATCGCCGACGATGGCCGCACCGCAACCCGATCGCGCGCGCCCGATGCCGGTCCACAGGTTCGGCTCGGCGTAGCCGTCCTCGGCCGCAGTCTCGCGCAACGCCGCCTGCGCCTGGACACCGGCCGAGGTGGAATCCAGCGACTTGGCGCGGATCGCGGCGCCGGTGTCCGCATCGAGCTTGGAAAGCAGCCGGTCCGCCGCCGCACGGGCTTCACCCTCAGTATCGCGCACCACCACATGGGCGCGATATCCGAACCGCAGCGTGCGCCCATACTTGGCCGCACGTTCGGTCATGTCGGCGATGATCGCGGCCACGGTCTCCTTGCGGTCGGGCCACATCAGGAAGACATCGCAGCCCTTGGCCGCCGCCTCGCGCGCGTCCTCGGATAGCCCGCCGAAGTAGAGCAGCGGCGCCTTGCCGGACAGCGTGGTCACACGCGGCGGATCCAGCTTCAGCTTCCAGAACTCGCCGTCATGATCCAGCGGCTGGCCGTTCAGCATGGTCTTGAGAATGCTCATCGCCTCGACCGTGCGCGCATAGCGGGGCGCCGAGGCCAGTTTCTCGCCCGGCATTTCAGAGGAGATGATGTTCACCATCAGCCGGCCGCCCAGCATCCGGTCGATGGTGGCGATCTGACGGACCAACTGCGGCGGCCACATCTCGCCGATCCGAACCGCCATCAGAAGGCGCATGCGCTTGAGCATTGGCGCGATTCCGGCGGCAAAGGCTGTGGTGTCGATGCCCAGCTCGTAACCGGACGGCAGCAGGATGTTGTCGAACCCGCCGGCCTCGGCCTGCTGGACGATGTCGCGGCAGTGTTCCCAGGAAGACCGCAGCCGTTCGTCCGGCACGCCCAGGAACTCGTAGTCGTCGTCGCAGAGGGCCGAGAACCAGCTGACTTCGCAGGGCTTCCGGGTCATGGCAGGGGCGCTCCGAGGGCCGCGACCAGCACGCCGTACCATTCGGCGCGGGTCCAACGGGGTAAGTAGGCTTGCGGAATTTCAGCGATCCGCGCCGGCGTCTGAGTTCCAACGATCGGGATCGGCCGGGCCGGATGGGCCAGGATCCAGCTGTAGGCCGCCGCCGCACGGCTGACCCCGGCCTCGGCCGCTTTCGCGTCGAGCGCGTCGGCCACCGCGCGGGCCCGTTCGTCCTTCGGCTCGGCGATCCGACCCTGGGCCAGCGGAGACCAGGCGAGCACAGTCATGTTCAGCGCCAGCGCCTGGTCCATCACGCCATCGGACAGCGCGCTCACAACCAGCGGCGAGAACTCCGGCTGGTGCGAGACAATGGGGATTTCGCAATGGGCGGCCAGCGCCTCGACCTGGGCGGCGGTGAAGTTCGAAACCCCCGCCGCGCCGATCTTGCCCGCCTTGTGGGCGGCGGTCAGCGCCGCGCCGACCTCGGAGGGGTGGGTCAGGACATCGGGCCGGTGGATCTGCCAGAGCGCCACCTGCTCCACGCCCATGCGGCTCAGCGAGGCGTCGATGGCTGAGGCGATGTAACCGGCGCTGGAATCGTAGGGCACGCCCATGGAGATGCCGCCCTTGGTGGCGATCACCATCTTCGACTTCAGGCCGGGATTGGCCCGGAACACCCGGCCCAGCAGCACCTCGGCCGCGCCGAACGGCTCCCCGTTGTCCGGCCCATAGATGTCCGCCGTGTCGAACAACGTGACGCCAGCGTCCAGCGCCGCCTGCACGCGCGCCTCGGCGGCCGCTACGTCATCCCCGCGGAACCGCCACATGCCCCAGGCGATCGAGGAGACCGCGGGACCGCCGCTGTAAAGGGGTCGTTGGGCGGGTGGCGCCGGTAGGTATGTCATCGATCTTTGGTCCCCTGCCCCGCGCACGCGTCTTGTTCGCGGCCGGCCCTATGATAGCGTTGTCATAGCGTAGGGGAGCGCGCCCTGCCTTGGCAAGGCGCGCGGCGCGGGGGGGCGGTGCGAATGAGCGAGGCGGCAGGTCCGGCGAACGCCTCGGTGCGGGACCATATCCCTGGGCTCGCCCTTACGGTGCTGGCCACACTGGCAGCGGCCTATGTGTCCGACCACTACGGCGCGCCATTGACGCTGATGTGCCTGCTCTTCGGACTGGCGATGAACTTCCTGGGCGACGACCCGCGCCTCGAAGCCGGCCTCGCCTTCGCGTCCCGCACCCTACTGCGCCTCGGCATCGTGCTGGCCGCCACCCGCGTGACGCTGGGCGAGATCGCCGCTCTCGGTCCTGCAACCCTCGCCGCAGTGGCCGGCGTGCTGTTCGCCACGCTCGGTGTCGGCGTCCTGGCCGCGCGCGCCCTTAAGCTAGGGGGCGCGTTCGGTGCGCTCTGCGGCGGTGCGGTCGCCATATGCGGCGCCTCGGCGGCCATGGCCTTCGCCACACTGCTTGGCGAAAAGCGGATCAGCCGCGCCCAGGTGACGCTCGTGCTCGTCGGCATCTCAGCGATGAGCGCACTCGCCATGGCGCTCTACCCTGTTCTGGCCGAGACGCTGGGTTTCAACGACCGTCAGGCCGGCTTCCTGATGGGCGCGGCGATCCATGATGTCGCCCAGGCGCTAGGCGCTGGGTACTCGGTGTCCGACCCGGCCGGTGAGACCGCCACCATCGTCAAGCTGGCCCGCGTCGCTCTGCTTGCGCCGGCGTTGCTGGCCGTGGCCCTGTTCATCCCGCGTGATCCGGGCGCCAGGCTGGCCAGCTTCGTTCTCCCATGGTTCGTGCTGGGCTTCTTCGTCCTGTCTGCGGTGAACTCCGCGGGCTGGATCCCCAGGGTCGCCGCGGACGCTTCAACCCAGGCCTCGACCGCGCTCCTCGCCTGCGCCGTCACCGCCACCGGCGTCCGCTCGCAACTGCAGTCGCTCACCAAGGCGGGCCTGAAGCCCCTGGCCCCCATCGCCATGGCCACGGTCGCAGCTCTGGTGCTGGCCGCATCGGCCGCATGGTTGCTGCTGGGCTGAAGTCTCAGCCCGTCCTGCACACCGCCGTAGAGCCGCGCAGGACCAGCTCGTGAGGCAGCCGCCGGTGGGTGATGACGTCCTCGCCGCCGAACAACAGGCTCGCCGCCGCATAGGCCAGCTCACGCGTCGGCTGGCGGACGGTGGAGAGCGGCGGCCAGAGCTGGCTCGCCAGCGCCGTGTCGTCAAACCCCGCCACCGAGAGCGAATCCGGCACCGCGATCCCACGCCGATGCGCCACGGTCAGCACGCCAGCCGCCATGTCGTCGTTGCTGGCGAAAATCGCTGTCGGGGGAATCGGCAGGTCCAGCAGCACGTCCGCGGCCGCCTCGCCCGACGCGAAATCGAAGGCGCCCGGCCGCACATACTTCGGCTCGAACGCCAGCCCCGCCCGGTCCAGCGCGCGGCGATACCCATAGAGACGCAGGTCGCTCGCCGTATGGTTCTGATGGCCGATGATGAAGCCGATCCGCCTGTGTCCCAACGCGATCAGGTGGCTGGTCATGTCGTCGGCCGCCTGCACGTCGTCCATCGAAACCGATGATGACCGCTCATGCTCTGTGCCTGGCGAGATCCGAACATAAGGAACACGGCGACTCTCAAGCGCCTCAAGCGCCGCCGCGGCGTCGGTGACCGGCGAGGAGAGGATCACGCCGTCCACCTGGGTCTGGTCGATCAGCCCGCCCACCTCTTCGCCCAGGCTGGGCAGCGCCACGTCGCAAGGCTGCGCCAGCAGCCGGACGCCTTCTTCGACGCAACGGGCCCAGACACCGGTCTGGATCTGGTGGATGTAGTGCGGACTATGATTGTCATAGATCAGCGCGATCTGGTGGCTGCGCTTCCCGGCCAGGGCGCGGGCCGCCTGCGAAGGATGGAACGACAGTTCCGCCATGGCCCGCTCCACACGCAGGCGCGTCTCCTCCGAGACGTACTTCTCCTTGTTGAGGACGCGCGAGACGGTCTTCATCGAGACGCCGGCCGCCGTAGAGACGTCCTTGATCGTCGACCGCATCGCCGCGCGCGCCCTCCTCTAACGGGTTAAATCTAAAGCAGGTCCCCGCCGCAGGCGCCGGCGGTGGTGCCGGTGGCCTGGAACGCCTTGATCACGTTGCGGCCCACGGTCCAGCGGTGCACCTCATCCGGCCCGTCCACCAGCCGCTGGCTGCGGATGTGGGTGTACCACGCCGCCAGCGGGGTATCGCGGCTATAGCCGAGCGCACCGTGAAGCTGGATCGCGGTGTCGACCACGTGATGCACCATGTGGGCGAGGTAGACCTTGGCGATGGAGTTCTCCTGCCGCATGTCCATACCCTTCTCGGCCTTGTAGGCGATGTGCAGCAGCATCAGGCGGGCGATGTAGAGCTGGCTCGCGCACTCGGCCATCATGAACTGCACGGCCTGGCGCTTGTGCAGCGGCCCGCCGAAGGTCTCACGGTTGGTGATGTGGGCCGCGGCCAGATCCAGCGCCCGCTGCGCCATGGCCACGTTGTGCATCCCATGGCGAAGGCGGCCATAGGCCAGCCGGTGCTGGCCCATGTCGAAGCCGCGCCCTTCGCCGCCGACAATGTTCTCAGCCGGCACCACCAGGTCCTTGATCTCGATCTCGGAGTGGCCGCCGCCCATGATGTGGCTCAGCGGCCCTTCGGCGGCCATGGTCGGGATGTCGCGCTTGATCTTGTAGCCGGGGTTCGGCAGCTCGACGATGAAGGTCGAGAACTGTTGGTGGCGCGGGCCTTCGGTGTCGGTGCGGGCCATCACCAGCGCCAGGTCGGCGGCCGAGGCGGCCGAGGAGAACCACTTCTCGCCGTTCAGGATGTAGTTCTCGTTGCCGTCCTTCACCGCGGTCGTGCGCATGCCGGTGGCGTCGGCCCCGGCCGCCTTTTCGGTCATGGAATAGCAGACGCGCTTTTCGCCGTTGAGCAGCGGCTTGAGGAACTTCTCCTTCTGATACTCGGTGCCGTGCGCGATCAGCGTCAGGATCGTCGCGTCGTCCGGCCCCTGCGAGTTCATGGAAAGCGCGCCGACATAGCTCTCGCCCAGCTCCATCTGCACCAGGGCGTTGGCTAGCGGGCCTAGGCCCATGCCGCCGTACTCCTTGGGCACGAACGGCATCCAGAGGCCCTGGGCCCGGGCCTTGGTCCGCAGCTCGTCGATCACCTTCTTGTAGCTCGCCTTATCCTTGATCCGCTCCTGGGCGGGGATGCACTCGTCATGCACCCATTGGCGCACCTTCTCGCGAATGGCCTTGGCTTCCGGCGGAATCTCGAAGTCGATGGACATGGCGGCGTCTCCCAAACAATTGTTTGAACCACCCTGAAGGCGATGGAGCCTAAGCTCAACGGGAATCCGCGAGGCGCGCGGCCTGGGGGCGTCTTTCGAATTGCGCTGATGGGCTCTGTGGACTCCGGCGCTATCTCTGAGAACTAGGGAGGCGTGGCCGCCGCCGAGGGCCGCGATCTGAGCCAGAGGTGCAGGATGCCGCCCGCCGCCACGGCGATCAGACTCAAGCCGATCTCGGCGGGCTTGCCGGACGCGATCAGCGCAATGGCGGCCCCAATCGCCACAAGCGCAATCAGCGCCATGCCCGCCCTGGGCGCACGCCCGGCGCGCATCAGGGCCAGAAGCGAGACCGCGGCCAGACCGTAACAATAGAGCGACATCAGGGCGACCACATTGGAGACGGTCGCATACTGCCGCGCCAGGTCCGGATCGACCGTCGCGAGCGCCAGCGCACTGGCGCAGCCCCCCGCCGCCAGCAGGCCGAACACCGAGCGCACCTCACCCGGCCGGCTGCGGA
>NZ_JBILUK010000018.1:0-27518 GCF_044371015.1 Phenylobacterium sp. | reverse complement strand
CCGCGGCGTCGGCCGCAGCCAGGGCGAGTTCGATGGCGGTATCGGAGAACTGGCCGACGCAGCCACAGCCTTTGACTGGTTGCAGACCACCAACCCCGCCGCCTCCCAATGCTGGGTCGCCGGCTATTCCTTCGGCGCCTGGGTGGGCATGCAGCTCCTGATGCGGCGTCCCGAGACCGACGGCTTCATCTCCGTCTCGCCGCCGACCAACGCCTACGACTTCAGCTTCCTGGCCCCCTGCCCGGCCTCGGGCCTGATCCTGCACGGCCAGAACGACACGGTGGTGCCGCCGATCGACGTTGAGCGCGTGGTCTCCAAGCTGCGCACGCAGAAGGGCATCGTCATCGACTATGAAGTCGTCGAAGGCGGCAGCCACTTCTGGATGGACAACCTGCCCGAGGTCGAAAGGCGCGTCGGCTCCTATCTCGACAAGCGCCTGGCGGCGGAACCGGCGTAGCGCCTGGCATCCCCACGACGCTCAAGGGGTGTTTCAGGCCTTCGGAAGGGTCACCTGAAACGTAGCGCCCCTTGCGCTTTCGACCAGCTCCAGCGTCCCCCCGCTCGCGGCCAGCAGCGAACGGGCGATAGGCAGGCCCAGACCCGTGCCGCCCTCGCTCCGACGGCTGGTGAAGAACGGCTCGAACAGCCGCTCTCGGTCGGCTTCAGGCACGCCGGGGCCATCGTCTGAGACGGTGATCGTCAACCGCCCGCCGGACGCCATGGCCGCCAGCTTGACGTGTCCGGCGCCGACCTGCCTTGCGTTCTGGAGCAGGATGGTCAGCACGCTTTCCAGGGTCGTTTCCGGCGCGGCGACCCGAGGCAGATCATCCGGCAGGCTCATCTCCACCACGAACTCGGGGCGAGCCTCGCGTTCCACCGCCCGCTGGAGCGGCGACGGCACATCGCTCGAGACCCCCGCCTCCGGCGTCGCCATGTCGGCGCGCGCCAGATCCAAAAGCCGCGTGACCAGCCGCGACAACCGCTCGGAGTCGCCTGCGATATTGTTCAGGAACCGCCTCCGCTCGTCGGCCGACATGGTCTCGAAGTGATCCTGCAACAGCTCGACCGCGCCGTTTATCCCCGCCAGCGGCGTCTTGAACTCGTGGCTCACAGCAGCGGCGAAGTCGCGCAGATAGCGGCCGCGTCGCTCGATCCGCTCGGCCATGGCGCGGAAGTCTTCGTAGAGCGCCTGGATCTCGGCCGCCGCCAGCGCCGGCGTCGGCGGGATCTCGCCACCGCCCGCCGCAACCGCCCTTGACGCCGCGCTCAGCTTTTCCACCGGCTGCGTCACGCCTCGAGACACCAGCCCGGCAAGCAGCACCAAGACCGCCAGGATCACCACGCCGCCCAGGATCAACTGGCCGCGATCCTCATAGACGCCTCGGAACAACGCCCTCGGCGAGCGGGAGAGCAGCAGCACGCCTTCCACGCGCCCATCCACCAGGATCGGGCGCGCGTGGTGCAGCCGCAGGCCGGAGGCCCGGCTCAGCCACTCGAAACTGTAGATCGGCTGGTAGTCGCCGTTGGTCCGCAACACGGTGCTCGACCGTCCGGCCAGCGCCTCGACAACCTCCGGCAGGCGCGAATAGTCGCCGCCGAGACCGGGTCCGGCCACGCCGACGCCCGTACGGTCGGTCATCGCCACCGAGGCCAGAGTGATGCGGGTCGTGCGCTCAATCACGGGGGCCAGCCGCGCGCCGACCGCGAGGGCCGAAGGATCCGCCGGGCGCGCGGCGCGGACCGGCATCGGCCGCTCCGGCAGCACCTCATCCCGGGTCAGGTCCACGGTCGGACTTTCCGGGCGAAAATAGTCAGCGTCGGGCTTGATCGGGCGCGGCCGGGGCGGCGTGGCGCCCGGCCAGTCCACCGAAGCCAGGGCGGCCAGCGCCGCGCCCTGGGCCGTCAGTTCCGCCTCGCTCTGACGCACCACGGTGTTCTCATAGACCCGCAGGAAGATCGCCCCCATCGCGGGCATGGCGGCGGCGAACAGCAGCACGCCGAACAGGATGGTCCTGAGGCGCGGCGTGGGCCAGCCGGCCCGCCCGGTCACGCCGCACCGCCCTGACAGGGCCCCAGCCGGTAGCCGACACCCGGTCGGGTCTCGATCACGTCGTGTCCGCCCAGGGCGGCGAACTTGCCGCGCAGGTTGCGTACGTGGCTGTCGATGGTTCGGTCGGTGATGGCGAAGCCCGGGCCGTGCAGACGGTCGATGATCGCATCCCGGCTGTACACCCGCGCCGGCGCCCCGGCGAGAATTTTGAGAATGCCGAACTCGGTCACCGTCAGCGGCGCATCGACGCCGTCCCAGCGGGCCAGCCAGGCCGCTTCGTCGATGGCGAGTCGCCCGCGCCCGCTCACCGCGCCCTGGTCGGCCGACATCGCCCGGCCGCGCCGCAGGATCGCCTGCACCCGCGCCACCACCTCGCGCGGGCTGAACGGTTTGACCACATAGTCGTCGCCACCCAGTTCGATGCCCAGCACCCGGTCGATCTCATCGTCGCGCGACGACAGGAATAGGATCGGCAGGTCGCCCTGCGCGCGCAGCCGGCGGCACACCTCCAGGCCATCCATGCGCGGCATGTTGATGTCGAGCACGATCAGATCCGGCCGGGCGCGCGCCACCTCGGCCAGCGCCGCCTCGCCATCGGCGGCCTCACGCACGACCATGCCCGCCTTTTCCAGCGCGAACACAAGGAGCTGACGGATGTGCGGATCGTCGTCCGCGACCAGAACTTCAGGCATGGGCCCAGCATCGGGCATCCCGCCCGGTCGTCAACGTAAGGCTCCGCACGACTTGCGTGCAGGATCGGTGCAGACCGATCAGCGCACGGGCAGCGTATAGGCCACCTGCGCTCCGGGGCCGAGGGGCAGGTCCAGCATGATCCAGCCCGCCACCAGCACGACGCCGATCACATAGAAGGCGGCGGCCAGCGGCAGCAGGATCGCCAGCATCGTGCCCTGACCGAAATCCGGAACCCATCGTCGGCAATAGAGCAGGGTCAGCACGAAGTAGGCGTTCAGCGGCGAGATCAGATTGGTGACCGTGTCGCCGATCCGATAGGCCGCCGTGCTCATCTCCGGGGAGACTCCCAACAGCATCAGCATCGGCACCACCGCCGGAGAGACCGCCGCCCATTTGGCCGACCCCGAGGCGATCAGGAAGTCGAGCCAGGCCGACGCGGTGGTCACGAGCGGCAGGAGCAGCGCCGGCGGGGCGTTCAAGGACCGCAGCATGTCGGCGCTGGAGATGGCCAGGATCGGCCCGAGATTCGACCAGCCGAACATCGCCACGAAGTGCGCCGCGAAGAACACCAGCACCAGATAGGGCACCATCGGCTCCAGGCCGCGCACCATGGCCTCAACCACGTCGCGATGGCTGCGTATCGAGCCGCTTGCGGCGCCGAACGCCCAACCCGTGGCGAAGAACAGGATCGCGATCAACGCCGCGAGGCTTTGGAACATCGGCGAGAGCCGCTGCGCCGGCGCGGCCTCAGCATCGTAAAGCGGCGAGTATCCCGGCCAGAGCACCAGAGCCGCCGCACTGAGCCCCACCGCCAGCGCCGCAAGCCCGGCGGCCTTGAGGCCCCGGACATCACTCTCCGACAACTCTGCGCCCGATAGCGAGCCAGGATCTTCGGCCTTCCACGGTCCGAGACGCGGCGCGGCCGCCCGCTCGATCAACAACCAGGCCGCGCCGGTGAAGGCCAGCGCGACCACCACGATGAACCACCAGTTGCCGACCGGGTTCATGGTCCAGGCGGGATCAATCAGTCGCGCCGCGGTCTGTGTGACGCCCAGGATGAGCACATCGTACTGTCCCGGCAGCAGGTTGCCGGCCAGTCCCGTCGCCGACCCGGCGAATGCGGTCAGAAGACCCGTCACCGGGTGACGCCCGGCGGCGGCATAGACCATCCCGACCAGCGGCACGTAGACCAGATTAGCCGCGTCGACCGCGTGGGTGGCCAACATCCCGACGAGGAACACCACGGGCGTCAGCAGATGCGTCGGCGTCCGCAGCAGACTGCCGCGAAGCAGCGCCGACATGAGCCCGCTCTTCTCCGCCACGCCGGCGCCCAGAACAATGGTCAGGACCAGTCCCAGCGGCGCGAAGCCGGTGAAGGTGCGCGCCATCTCGGTGAGCAGCTTGCGGACATTGGCCTCACTTAAGAGGCTCTGAGCGATCAGGGCTTCGCCCGTCGCCGGGTTCACCGCGCTCCACCCGGCGGCAGCGCCCCAAACCGAGACCAGCACCAGAACGCCGATGATGCCGATGAAGATGAACACGGGATCCGGCAGGGCGTTGCCAATCCGCTCCACCGCATCCAGGAATCCGCCCTTGCGGCGTGGCGCCAAGTCACTCATTTCGTCAGGGTGAGCACGAAGATCTCACAACGTCCATCGCGGATTACACCCATCACCTAAAGTCGCCGACCATATAGGTTGAGCAGGCTCTCGAGGCCTCCGAACCGCACCACTCGGAACACCTCAGCCGCCTCCAGGCCATGCGGCGCGCCGGTCGCCTTGGCGCCGCCCCGCAGCAACATGGCCATCACCTCGCGCAGGTCACCACCGGCGTCGATCTCGTCGAGCATCGGCAGCCGCCACCCGCCCGTCCGCGCCTGCAGCCGCAACTGGTTCACATAGTTCCGCAGCATGGTCTGGTGCTTGAGCGCCGCCTCGATCTTGCGGTCCAGCACGGTGGAAACGTCGACCACATCGGTCGCCTCGACCACGGACCGCCCGAAGTACCAGCGCTCAAAGCCGCCATGAACCTCCAGCCCCTCGGCCAGATGCTCGGGATGATGCAGCGGGAACTGGCTGGTCCAGAACGCCTCGTCGACCGCCTGCGCGACCTTCACATGGTCCTGATTGTCTTCGCCCGGCCGGGCGTAGGGATCGAAACTGACCAGCGCATAGGGCTTCCAGGTCCGCACCTGCCGGATGACGCGCTCGCGCAGCGCGACCTCGCTCGCGTCGCCCAAGGTGTCGGTGGGCAGACCGAACTCGACGATCTCGGCGATACCCAGCGCCTTCGCCGCCGCCCGGAATTCCGCCGCGTTGGCCTCGATCGTCTCAGCCTCAGAGAGACCGACCGAATCCCATCGGTCATCGGTCACCCGAACGCAGACCACGCGCCATCCGGCGTCGGTCCATCGGAGAATCGTCCCGCCCAGGAACAGCGCCGGGTCATCGGCGTGGGCCACCACCAGCAGGATCACGCGGCCGTCGCCGGCGGCGATCTCGGTGGGCGCGAGCATGCCCTAGGACTTCAATTCGAGGCCCTTGAGTTCCCCACTCGCCCGCCAGTCCTCCAGCACCTTCAGGAAGGCGATCGGGCCAGCCCCATAGGAGGAGTTCTTGGTGGTCATCGCCTCGGGCTTGCCCTCGTTGTTGTAATAGCCGGGCGTGCATTCCTTGAGGAAGTTCTCGCGCATCAGGGCCAGCTTCTGGATCGTCTCCACCCAGGCGTCGACGGCGCCCTGCTCGGCCTCGATCGTGCGCGCCTGACGTCCGTTCGCCTCTTGGATCACATAGGCGATGTGCTTGGACTGCTCGTTCAGCATGTGCGGGAAGTTGGCAGTGAAGCCCGACTGCCCCGTCGAGACCACGAACAGGTTGGGGAAGTCGCGCACGAAGAACCCGTGGAAGGTCTCCAGCCCGTTCGCCCACTTCTGGCTGAGCGTGACGCCGTCCTTGCCATAGACCTGATAACCAGCCCGCCGGGTGTAGTCGGTGCCGACCTCGAAGCCGGTCGCATAGATCAGGCAGTCGACCTCGTACTCCTGTCCGTTGGCGACAATGCCTGTCTCGGTGATCGCCTCGACGCCTTTGCCCTGCGTATCGATCAGGTGGACGTTCGGGCGGTTGAACGTCGCCAGATACTCGTCGTGGAAGCAGGGCCGCTTGCAGAACTGGTTGTACCAGGGCTTCAGGGCCGCCGCCTTCGCCGGATCCTTGACCTCCTGGTCCACCCGCGCCCGCACTTGCTCCATCTTTTTGAAGTCGGCGAGCTGCATCAGAGCCGCGGGATCCTCGACCGTCTCACCCTTCTCAGCCTTGCGGCGCGCCAGCAGCAGGATGTTGCCGATGATGTCGGTCCAGCCGTCGTTGACGAGGTCCTCCGGCGCAAAACCGCCGCTGACCAGGGTGTTGAAGTTGTCCATGCGGTGCTGCTGCCAGCCCGGCTGCAAGGACTTCTCCCACTCGGGATCGGTCGGGCGGTCGTTGCGCACGTCGATCGACGAAGGCGTGCGCTGGAACACATAGAGCTCCTTGGCCCATTCGCCCAGGTGCGGCACGCACTGCACGGCCGTCGCGCCCGTGCCGATGATGCCGACGCGCTTGTCCTTCAGCTTCTCCAGACCGCCCTCCGGCCCGCCGCCGGTGTAGCCGTAGTCCCAACGGCTGGTGTGGAAGCTGTGCCGCTTGAAGCCCTCAACGCCCGGGATGCCCGGCAGCTTGGGCCGATGCAGCGGCCCATTGGCCATGACCACGAACTTGGCGCGCATCGCGTCGCCGCGGTTGGTCTCGACGATCCAGCGGGCGGCCTCGGCGTCCCAGCGCATGGCCGTGACTTCGGTCTGGAAACAGACGTTGTCGTAGAGGCCGAACTTCTCGCCGATCTTCCGGCTGTACTTCAGGATTTCCGGCGCGCGCGTGTACTTGCGCGAGGGCATGAAGCCCACTTCCTCCAGGAGCGGCAGGTAGATGTAGCTCTCGATATCGCAGGCCGCGCCCGGATAGCGGTTCCAGTACCAGGTGCCGCCGAAGTCGCCGCCCTTCTCGATCAGCCGCACGTCAGTGAAGCCCGCCTCGCGCAGCCGCGCCCCGGCCAGCAGACCGCCAAACCCGCCGCCGATCACGATCACCTCGGTGTCGTCGGTAAGCGGCGCCCGCTCGATCGGCGCCTCGATGTACGGGTCTTCGAGGTAGTGGGCGAACTTGCCCGCCATCTCGACATACTGCTCGTTGCCGTCGGCCCGCACGCGCCGGTCGCGCTCGGCGCGGTACTTGGCCTTGAGCGCCCCGGGATCGAACCCCAGTTCCGAAGCGTCGAAGATTTCCGGCTTGTCGTCGGCCATGACTTGGGTTCCCTGAATTCGAAGCCGAAACCCTGCCGAACGATGGTTTGAACGGCAAGCGTGACCTGGGGTCAGGCGCTCACGGCCTCACTACCTTACCGCCCGTCATCGGGGCCGCGACACCGGTCGTTCTCGGATAGCTGATCGGCAGCCCGCGAAAGGCTCGGGCGGCGAGGTAGGCGAACGCCTCCGCCTCGATGGCGTCGCCACGCCAGCCGTGAGCCTCAGCCGGCGCCACGCGGCCCGGCAAGCGTTCGGCCAGGGCGGCCATGATCGCCGGATTGCGCCGCCCGCCGCCGCAGACGATCACGTCGGTCGGTGCGACATCCAGCGCCATGAAGCCCGCCCGGGCCGCCTCGGCCGTGAAGGCCACCAGCGTGGCCGCCCCATCCGCCAGGCTGAGCCCTTCGAGGGGGTCGAGCGAAAAGTCGAACCGATCAAGCGACTTGGGTGGCGGCGCCGCGAAGTAGGGATGATCCAGCAGCCGCGCCAAGGCGCCCTCCGAGACCCGTCCGGCCCGCGCCAAAGCGCCCTCGGCGTCGAACAGCCCCACGCCCCTGGCCTGCACAAGTTGATCGATCATGCCGTTGCCCGGGCCGGTATCGAAGGCCGCAATCTCGTCGCCGCCGGTCCAGAGCGTGACATTGGCCACCCCGCCCACGTTCAACACGGCCAACGGCGGCCGGAGCCCTGACGCCTGCGCCCGGGCCAGGTGATAGATCGGCGCCAACGGCGCGCCCTCCCCGCCCGCCGCCACGTCGGCCGTACGGAAGTCATAGGCCACCGGTCGTCCGCAAAGTCGCGCCAGCAGCGTCGCATCGCCCAATTGCACGGTCCGGCCCACGCGGCCGTCCTGCGGACGCTCATGCAGCACCGTCTGGCCGTGCATTCCCACCAGGTCCAGATCGGGCCAGGACAGCCCGTTGGTCTGAAGAAAGACCTCTGCGGCCGAGAAATGCGCCTCGGCCACCATCTCGGCGGCATGGGCGAAGATCGCGGGCTCCGGCGCGCCGCGCGGCCAGGCGCGCGCCTGGCGGGTGGCTTCGAGGAGCACCGTCCTCAAGCCGTCGGGCAGCTTGACCTCGCCCGCCGGGCCAAAGGCCAGGATCGCCTCGCCATCGGTCTCAATCACCGCCATGTCGATGGCGTCGAGCGAGGTCCCAGTCATGAATCCAAGCACGAGCATGGTCGCTTGACTGCCATGGGGACGCCGACGTAGCTAGCCCGCGATGATCGGACCGCGCGCCCGCACTGACAGCTATTACCGCCTGCCCCGCTAGCAGGCGTCCGATCCCACGCGCCTGTCCCTAACCCGGTCGGCGCCTTTTCAGACAGCGCCGGCGCTTCCAGACCGAGACCGCCGATGTCCGCAAACACCTTCAAATCCGAGTTCCTGCGCACGATGCAGGCGCGTGGCTACATTCACCAGATCACCCACCCGCAGGAACTGGATGCGGCGGCGGCCTCGGGGATCGTCACGGCCTACATCGGCTTCGACGCCACGGCCGCAAGCCTGCATGTCGGCCATCTGATCCAGATCATGATGCTGCGTCGCCTGCAGCAAGCCGGCCACAAACCCATTGTGCTGATGGGCGGCGGCACCACCAAGATCGGCGATCCGACCGACAAGGATGGACAGCGCCCCCTGCTGACCCACGAGCAGATCCAAGGCAACATCGCCACCATCAAGGGCACGTTTCAGCGGTTCCTGACCTTCGGTGACGGTCCGACCGACGCGGTCATGGTCGATAACGACGCCTGGCTGTCGGCCTACGGCTACGTCCAGTTCCTGCGCGACTTCGGCGTGCACTTCACGGTCAACCGCATGCTGGCCTTCGACAGCGTCAAGGCGCGCCTTGAGCGCGAGCAACCGATGACATTCCTTGAGTTCAACTACATGCTGATGCAGTCGGTCGACTTCCTGGAGCTGTCGCGGGCCCATGGCTGCGTGCTGCAGATGGGCGGCTCGGACCAGTGGGGCAACATCGTCAACGGGGTGGAGCTGATCCGCCGCGTCGACCAGAAGCCGTCGTTCGGCCTGACCACGCCGCTGCTCTCGACCGCCTCGGGCCAGAAGATGGGCAAGACGGTGGGCGGGGCCGTCTGGCTCAATGCCGACATGCGCAGCCCCTACGACTACTGGCAGTTCTGGCGGAATACCGAGGACGCCGACGTCGGCCGGTTCTTCAAGCTGTTCACCGATCTGCCGCTGGACGAGATCGCCCGCCTTGAGGCGTTGGGCGGGGCTGAGATCAATGAGGCGAAGAAGGTGCTGGCCAACGCCGCCACCACCCTTCTGCACGGCGCCGACGAAGCGGAGCGGGCCCAGGAAGCCGCCCGGGTCGCCTTTGAGCAGGGCGGGGTGTCGGGCGACATGCCGACCTTTGAACTGCCCCGCGCCGACCTGGAGGCGGGCGTCGTACTGGCTGCACTGGCGGCCGATGCCGGGCTGGCGGGCTCGAAGGGCGAAGCCCGGCGTCTCGCCCAGGGCGGCGGCCTACGCCTGAACGACGCCGCCATAAGCGACGCCAACCGGGTGGTGACGTCCGCAGACCTGGTCGACGGCGTGGTCAAGCTGGCGGCGGGCAAGAAGAAGATCGTGCTGGTGCGGCCGGTGTGAGCCGCCTCCACGCTTCCTTGAACTTCGCCGACTATGCTGCGACATAGGGCGCTGGAGCGAACCATGAACGACACCCTCGTCGCCGATCACCGAACCGGCGCCATCAAGTTGCACGGACCCGAGGGGTTCGAGGGCATGCGCAAGGCCGGCCGACTGGCCGCCGAGTGCCTGGATATGCTCGCCCCGCACGTGGTCCCGGGCGCCAGCACCGGCCGGTTGGATGATCTGGCGCGCGAATTCATCCTGGATCATGGCGGGCTGCCCGCCTGTCTCGGCTATCGCGGCTACACCAAGACCACCTGCATCAGTCCCAATCACATCGTCTGCCACGGCATTCCCGGCGAGCGGACGCTGCGCGAGGGCGACATCGTCAATATCGACGTCACCGCCATCGTCGACGGCTGGCACGGCGACACCTCACGGATGTACGGCGTCGGCGCTGTTGCGCCCAAGGCCAAGCGCTTGGTGGATGTCACCTACGAGGGCCTGGCCCGCGGGCTGGCAGCGGTTCGGCCCGGCGCGCGCACCGGCGACATCGGCCACGCCATCCAGAGCTATGTGGAAAACATGCGCTGCTCGGTGGTGCGCGACTTCTGTGGTCACGGCCTGGGCCGCGTGTTCCACGATGCGCCCAACATCCTGCATTTCGGCCAGGCCGGAACGGGCGACGTGCTGCGTCCAGGCATGTTCTTCACCATCGAGCCGATGGTGAACCTGGGCAAGCCCGGCGTGAAGCTGCTGGCGGACGGCTGGACGGCGGTCACCCGCGACAAGTCGCTCTCGGCCCAGTGCGAGCATTCGGTCGGCGTCACCGAGACGGGTGTGGAAATCTTCACGCTATCGCCGACCGACGGGTTCCGCCCGCCGATGCAGGTCGCCTGAGATCTAGATCGGGCTGACGATCAGGATCATCACCACCGCGGTCGCGGCGGCGATAACGCTCAGGATTGTTGCAAAGCTCATTTGGCATACCCCCACGCCAAGGTTGGCTTACGGGGCGGCGTCCCGCCTCCCCCGAAAAGGGGCCTTGCGCATCCTGAACGTTTCGGGAACATAGTCGCATGGATCGCGCCCGCTTCGCCCTTGAGGACGCCATGCCCCAGGTCGCGCCCTGGCAGGACGCGCCCGAGGCCGCGCCGCATCACCTGGGCCACCGCGAACGGTTGCGTGCGCGGGCCGCCTCCGGCGGGCTCGCCGCCGTGCCCGACTATGAGGCGCTGGAACTGCTCCTCTTCCGCACCTTGCCGCGCGGCGACGTGAAACCGCTGGCCAAGCGGCTGCTCGCCCGCTTCGGCTCTCTGGGCGCCGTGCTGGGGGCCAGCCCGGCCGCGTTGCGCACGGTGCCTGGGGTCGGCGACGCACTGGCCCTGGATCTGGCCCTGGTCCACGAACTTGGCCTGCGCACCGCCCGCGAACAGGTCGCCCGGCGGCCGGTGATCTCCTCGTGGTCAGCGCTGGTCGCCTATGTGAAACAGGTGCTGGCCCATGAGACGCGCGAGCAGTTCCGCGTGATCTACCTCGACAAGAAGAACCAGCTCATCGCCGACGAGGTGATGAACCACGGAACGGTCGATCACGCCCCGGTCTATCCGCGCGAGGTGGCCCGCCGGGCGCTTGAGTTGGCGGCCAGCAGCCTGATCCTGGTCCATAATCACCCATCCGGCGACCCCTCGCCTTCCGCCGCCGACATCGAGATGACGCGACAGGTCGTGGGCGCCCTCCGCCCGCTCAACATCAAGGTCCACGACCACCTGATCGCCGGCCGCGACGGCGTCGCCAGCCTGAGCGGACTGGGCCTAATGTAGGCCGCCGGCTCGCAATCGCACGCCGAGCCCCCATATAGAGGTCTGCGCCGTCGGGCCTGTGCCGCCACTCAAGCGGTTGATCCATTCCGACGCGGCGCCGACTCGGTAACCACATGAACTGGCTGTTTTCGGCCTCAGCACTCGCGGTGCTGAGCGTGGTGTTGCTACGCGTCCTGTCCGGCCTCTTCGGATGGAGGCGCGCGTCATGAGCACGGTCGATTCCGAAACCACACGGCTGATGCGCGACAACGCCTATCTCATCGGACGCAACGCCGAACTTCAAAGCGATGTCACCGCACTCTCGGCCGAGGTTGAACGCCTCCGTCAGGCCCACGAGCGCCTGCACGGCCGCATCGCCGCGCGACCGCCCAATCCCCTCGCCTCCGGCCAGAGCGTCTGATGCTGAAGCGCGAGGTCCTGGCGGCCGAATACTATAACCGGGCGATCGACGCGGCGGCCCGCGCCGCGGCCACATCGCTTGATCGGGTCCGCGAAGTCCACGAGCGCGCCGCCATCCGGTGGCGCGAGCTGGCGCTGCTGAGCGAGCAAGGCATGGCGCCGAGACCGCGCCAGCCTGGCGCGCCGGACTGATCCCCGTTCATCTCCCCAACCTCAACAGAGAGCAAACTCGCCATGGCCAAGGCCCAGAAGCGATCCAACCGCGAAGTCCGCAAGCCCAAGCAGCCGAAAGCCAAGGTGGAGACCGTGACGCGCTCGTTCCTGTCTGACGCGATGGCTACGACGCCCAAACCGGTCGGCGGACCCAAGCGCGGCGCCCGGTGAGCCTTGCCTCCTGGTTTCGCGGCGCCGTCGTCAGCGATGCGGAGGTCCGCTCGGAAATCTGGAAGCTCGGGTCGCGCCACATGGGCCGGCCGCTGGAAGGCGCGATGGAAGAATTGAACAGCGCCGAAATCACCCAGGCGCGAGCGTCGCTGTTGCGAGCCTGCATCCGCAAGCTGCAGTCCTCATGACCCCGCCCCTGGATCCGGTCGTGGCCCGATGGATGGAACTCCGCGAACTTCTGAACGGCCAGCTGGTGATGTTCGAGAGTGGCGCGCTGACACTCAGGTCCAACGACATCAACATCGCGCCGGCGACGATGATCGACCTTCAGCGCAGCATCCTGGAGTTTGATCGCATGATCTCTGAGCATGATCTGACGGGCGCGACAGGCTGACCGATCGGTAAGCGGTTTACAGCGGCTTCGATTGTCCCGAATGATGCGCCCAAGGCCGGGTTCACCGGCTGCAGGGAAGAAACGCCGCCAGATGACCGACGCCAGCGCCGCGACCACCTCGCCGCCTCCGCCCAGCTTCGCGACAAAACTCGCCTATGGCTTCGGGTCTGTCGCCTTCGGCGTGAAAGACAATGGATTCAACTACTTTCTGCTGCTCTTCTACAGTCAGGTCATCGGCGTCGACGCCCGCCTCGTAGGCTTGGCGATCACCACCGCCCTGGTGCTCGACGCCATCAGCGACCCCATCGTCGGCTACTGGTCGGACAACCTGCGCTCGCGCCTCGGCCGTCGCCACCCGTTCATGTACGCGTCCGCAATCCCGGTGGCGGCCACCTACTTCCTGATGTGGAACCCGCCCCAGGGCTGGTCGGACGAGGCCCTGTTCGTCTACCTGCTGGTGATGGCGGTGCTGATCCGCACCTTCATCACCTTCTATGAAACGCCGAGCTCCGCCCTCGCGCCTGAGCTCACCGAGGACTACGACCAGCGGAGTTCGCTGCTCAGCTTCCGGTTCTACTTCGGCTGGACCGGCGGGAACGTCATGTCGGTGCTGATGTTCATGGCGCTGTTCCCGATGTTCGTAACGGCGACCATCCAGGACGGCCGTTTCAACCGCGATGCTTACGAGCTCTACGGGATCATCGCCTCGGTGCTGATCTTCATCGCCATCATGGTGTCGGCGGGCGGCACGCACTCGCGCATTCCGCACCTCAAGCCGCCGCCGCCCAAGCGCCAGATGTCGTTGGGCACCATCTTCAAGGAGATCCTGGAAACCCTGGTCAACCGCGAATTCGCCTCGCTGTTCTTCGCCGCCCTGCTGGGCGCCATCGCAACCGGTCTCTCCGCCGCCCTGGCCTTCTATTTCAGCATCTATTTCTGGGGCTTCACGCCGCAACAGATCGGGTGGATCACGGTCAGCGTCTTCGGCTCCGCGATCATCGGTTCGGTGATGGCGCCCTACATCACCCGGACCCTGGGCAAGAAGCGGGGCGCGATCATCATCGGCCTCGTGGCCTTCCTGGGCGCACCGCTGCCGGTGACGCTCAAGCTTTTCGGCGTCCTGCCGGATGATCCCAACTTCAACTTCCCGATCGTGGTTCTCACCACGATGATCGACACCGGCCTGATCATCTGCTTCCAGATCCTCTCGTCCTCGATGCTGGCCGATCTGGTGGAGCAGGCCGAGCTGCGCACGGGCCGCCGGTCCGAGGGCCTGTTTTTCGCCGCCTCCACCTTCATCCGGAAGACGGTCCAGGGCATCGGCGTGATCGCCGCAGGCTTCGTACTGTCGTTGTCCGGATTCCCGACCGGCGCATCGCCGGACCAGGTCACCGACGAGACCCTGTGGCGCTTCGGCGCGCTCTATGTGCCCACCATCCTCACCATCTGGATGGCGATGATCGCGGTCATGGCTACCTACAGGCTCACCCGCGAGGGCCACGAGGATAACCTGCGCGAGCTGGCCAAGGCCCGCGCCGCGCGCGCCGAGGCCGGGGAGTAGCCCTCATTCGATCCGGGCGGAGATCCGGGCGGCGAGGTCCTGCAGTTCGGCCATATCCGCCATCTGCCCCCCGCCGTGCCGGCCGAGCGGCTGATCCGCCCAGCGCGGGATGATGTGCACATGCAGGTGAAACACGGTCTGTCCCGCGGGCGCGCCGTTGAACTGGGTGATCACGACGCCGTCGGGATTCAACGCCGCGCGCACCGCCTGCGCCACCTTCTGCACCCGCACCATCAGCGCCGCGAGCCGCTCCGGAGTCTCTTCGAGGAGATTGCGCGCCGTCGAGCCTTTGGGGATCACCAGGGTGTGGCCGCGGGACTGCGGAAACACGTCCATGAAGGCCAGGACGTGGTCGTCTTCCCAGACCTTGGCGCAGGGCGCCTCGCCGCGCAGGATCTTCGCGAAGATGTTGGCGCTGTCGTAGGTTCCGTCGAGGCTCATGGATCGCTCCTTGGTCGTAGCGGCGCCGTATCAAATCCGTCGGCAGGGCGAAACAGTCGTCCGATCAGCCTTGCCGGAACGGCGAGAACGCCTCTTCCAGCCACTCCATCTCCTGGTCCACGGCTGCCCGCTCCTGTTCCAGGAAACGCATGACCGGCTCTCGCAGCCTGGGGTCGGCGATCCAGTGGGCGGAGTAGACCGGCCTGGGCAAATAACCGCGCGCGATCTTGTGCTGGCCCTGGGCGCCAGCCTCGACCCGCGCCAGGCCGTGGTCGATCGCCCACTCGATCGCCTGATAGTAGCAGAGCTCGAAATGCAGGAACGGCACGTCCTCCACGCAGCCCCAATGGCGACCGTAGAGACAATCCCCGCCGATCAGATTGAGTGCGCCAGCGATCCACCGCCCGCTCCGTCGCGCCATCACCAGCAGCACCCGGTCGGACATGTTGGCGCCGAGCTCGGAAAAGAACGCCCGGGTCAGATAGGGCCGGCCCCACTTGCGCGCGCCGGTGTCCATATAGAACTGGAAGAAGGCGTCCCAGTGATCCTCGGTGATGTCTGCGCCCGTGAGCGTGAGCACCTCGACGTCGGCCTGCGCGTCACGCCGCTCCCGGCGGATGGTCTTGCGCCGCCCCGATGACAGGTCGGCCAGGAACGCCTCGAAGTCGGCGTATCCCCGGTTTTCCCAGTGGTATTGCTGGCCCTCGCGCAGGCCGAGCCCCTCCCCGCCCAGCCAGCGCCATTCGTCCTCGGTCACGAAGTTGAGGTTGAGCCCCGAGGCGCCCATGCGCTCGCAAAACGCCAGCCCGCCGGAAAGCAACAGCCGTCGCGCCTCATCGAGGTCCACGTCCGACCGGACCAAGAGCCGCGGCCCCGTCGCCGGCACGAAAGGCGCCGCAGACAGCAGCTTGGGATAGTATCTCCCGCCCGCCCGCTCATAGGCGTCGGCCCAGGCGTGGTCGAAGATGTATTCTCCCTGGCTGTGGCTCTTGATGTAGAGCGGCATCACCGCCGCCACCCGGCCCGCCGCATCGTCCACCACCAAGTGGCGCGGCCCCCAGCCGGTGCGCTCCACGGCGCTCTCGGACACCTCAAGGGCGTTCAAGAAGTCGAACCGAATGAAAGGATTGCCGGAATAGTCAGGGTTGTCGGCGCACGCGTCCCAGGCCTCGCGTCCGATCTCGGCGATGCGGCCGGCCACGCGGACCGCCGGAGTCAACGTCACGCGGCGAACCCCTCGAAGATCAGGTTGTCGCAACCTGCCTTCACCCGTTCCCACTGGGCCGGTTCGCGCACCGTCCAGGCGATCACCGGCATCCCTTCGGCGCGCATTTCGGCGGCGCGCGCGGAGGGCAACATGTCGAGTCCCAGGGCCAGGAAATGCGGCCTGGCGATCTCCACATGCTCGAGCGCCGCGAACGCACGCCGTTGATCCTCCGCCATATGCGGCGCCCGATCCCAGCTGTAGCTGTCCAACCCGCGCAGCACGCCCGGATAGCGATCCGCGAACCAGGCGTGCGAATAGGGATTGAAACCGATGATGCAGAGCGGCCCCGCATGATCGGCGATGATCTCATGCACCCGCCGTTCCAGCGGTCCCACCTCGCCGAACGGGATCTTGAGCTCGATGTGCACCATCGCCCGATGACCGATCTCCACCAGCGCCTCGCGCAGGGTTGGAATGGTCTCGTCGGTTCCGGCCAGCTTCAGAGCGCCCAGGTCAGCGGCCGTCCGGTCTCGCAGGCGGCCCTCGGCGCCGGTCATCCGGGCAAGCTTGTTGTCATGGAACACCATCGCCTCGCCGTCGGCGGAGAGATGCACGTCCAGTTCGACGCCGTAGCCGGCGGCGCAGGCGGCCTGAAACGCCCCCAGCGAGTTCTCCGGCGCGCCGTCCGGCCGCCATAGGCCGCGATGGGCGACCGGCGGGTGGAACAACAGATCCCAGGCCTCGCCGAAGTCGGTCGTCACCGGACCTGCACCACGGCGTCCACCTCGACAGCGAAGTTCATCGGCAGGCGATAGACGCCCACCGCCGAGCGGGCATGCCGGCCCGCATCCCCGAACACCTCGACCATCAGATCGGAACAGCCGTTGACCACCTTGGGTATGTCGAAGAACGCCGGCCCCGCCTGGACGAAGCCGCCCAACTTCACCACCCGGACCAGCCGGGAGAGGTCGCCGTCGCAAGCGGCCTTCATCTGGGCCATGAGGTTCACCGCGCAGATCCGCGCGGCCTTCACGGCGGTGTCGAAGTCGACGTCCTCGCCGACCACGCCGCGGATCCCGCCCGAGGCGTCGACCGACACCTGGCCCGAGATGTGGACGAGATCGCCGACACGGACGAACGGCACATAGTTGGCGACCGGCGCGTTGGGCGTCGGAAGCGTCAGGCCGAGCGCGGCCAGGCGGTCTTCAGGACTGGACATGGTGTGTCTCTAGCCCTGGCTCGACCAAAGAAAAAGGGCCGGCCCTCGCGGACCGACCCTCGTTCGTACGCCTACTGTAACCTGAGGCTTAGCGGAAAGCCTGGAACTTCTCGACGGCGGCGGTGACGCGCTCGTTGAGGGGCTTCATGGACTCCTTCACCGACGAGGACATCGTCTCCGACATCTTGGCGAATTCGGCCATGTAGGTTTCCATCGCCGACTTGGCGAACTTGGTCTGCAGTTCGACCACGTCCTGCACGCTCTTGGCGCCGGCCAGAGACTTGGCGGCCGCCACGTTGGTCTCGAACATCGACTTCGAGAAGGCCATCGCCTGCGCGCTCAGCGCTTCCGCGCCCTTGGCCGAAGCCGTCGCCGAGGCGACCAGGGCTTCCAGGTTCTTCTTCGAGTGAGCGTTCATCTCGTTCATCGCGGCCAGGCTCTTCTCAACGCCGTCCTTGAAGGCGACGTTGGTGGCGGCGGTGAACTGTTCGACAGTGTTTTTCGCGGCGTCGGCGGCGGCCATGGGGGGCTCCTGGGGGCTGGATACGGATCGACGGTTCGGTGGGACTCTGGGTCCCGGATCACAGCCGCTTGTCTCATGTTGCACTGCAGCAGTCAACGACGTTTTGTGCACTGCAACATAACCGTCGCACGAAAGCCCGGGGTCAGCCGTACAGTCGCTCAAACACCCCCGGCAGACGCTCCGGCAGGCCGAGGAGCGGCCCGGAGGAGAGCAGCAGCACCGCCTGATCACCGGAGAGACCGGACAACGCCGCCTCGGCCGCCTCGGCTGTCTCAACCGGATGCGCCGCGACGCCCGCGGCGCGCACGCGGGCCAGGATTTCCGACAGGCTCGACTGGTCGTGGCTGGCTTCGCCATGATGCGGCGGCGGTGCGATGAGCACCTGGTCCACGCCTTCAAACACCGTGTCGTACCAGGAGAGCGCCTCGCGATTCCGCCAGGAGAAGGTGTGCGGCTCGAACACCACCGTCAAACGTCGGTCGGGAAAGTGCAGCGCCATCGCGTCGATCGCCGAGCGGGCCTTCTCATAGGAGGAGCCGAACCCCTCGATCAGCGGGATGCGCGACTGCGACGTCAGCCGGTCGAGACGCCGTCGAATGCCCTGGAAACTGGCCACCCCGTTCGCCAACCCAGCTGCGTCCACCAGCTCGCGCTCCAGCAGATAGGCGCCGACGCCGACGATGTTCTCGATGTTGTGCGCGCCGAGCAGCCCCGTCTCCAGAGCCGCCTCACGCCCCCCCGGACCAACCAGAATGAACCGCGAGCGCTCTGCGAACACGACATCCCGCGCCCACCAGTCGACGTCCGCGCCCGGCTCGGTATCGTACCAGACCACCTTAGCCCCGGTTTCGCCGATCACCGCCCGCACCGCAGGGTGCGCCCGCGCGGTCACCAGCCCATCCTGCGGGACCAGGCGCAACAGCTCGCGGAACGGCGCCTCATAGGCGGCGAAGGTCGGGAACACGTTCACATGGTCGTGGATCAGCGAGGTCAGCAGCACGTCCTGCGGGTGATAGAGCACGAACTTCGAGCGCCGGTCGGTCGGCCCGACGATGTACTCGTCACCCTCCAGCACCACCTGAGGCGCCGCGCCCCAGTGGCCGGTGTCCGGCAACGACGGCGAAATGGCCCCCACCATCCAGCCGGCGTCCACGCCCGCCTCGCGCAGCACATGGGCCATCAGCGCGGCGCAGGTGGACTTGCCGAATGAGCCGGCGACCACCGTATTGCGCCGGCCCGCGGTCGCCTCGCCCACCAGTTCCGGGAAGGTTGTGACCTGCACCCCGCGCCGCCGAGCCTCGATCACCTCAGGATTGGCCTCGCCGCCCAGCTTGGCGCTGGCGCCCAGCACCAACCGATCCAGCCCTTGCGGCAGGTTGCCGGCCGCGAATCGCCAGGCCACCGGAAAGCCCAAGCCCTCCACATAGGTCGACATCGGCGGGAACGCCTCGGCGTCCGAACCGCTGACCTGATGGCCCGCCTCGCGCATCATCAGCGCCGCCGCCGCCATCCCTGCGCCGGCGATCCCGGTGAAATGTATCCGCATCCCGCGCCTTATCGACGGATTCGCCGCCGCCGGATGGAACTCGCTGCGCCTGTTTACCCGAGCTTAACCACGAGAACCGACTCTCCTCGATGTCTTCCATGAAGACACCCCACCAACACCGACTTCATAAAGCCCGGCCTCGCGCCGGGCTCTTTTTTCGAGGCGCGTCGCACGCCTTGCGAAACCCGGCGGCCCGGCGTATAGGCCCGCCCTCTCGTTGGCCTGATCCCCGATAGCTCAGCTGGTAGAGCAGTCGGCTGTTAACCGACTTGTCGCAGGTTCGAGTCCTGCTCGGGGAGCCACGAGAATTCTCCCAGCGCCTACCAGACCCCGACGTTCGGCATCGACGCCCACGGCTCGGCCGGCGCTAACGCCGGACCGGCCTGCAGCAGCTCCACCGAGATGTTGTCCGGCGAGCGGACGAAGGCCATGCGGCCGTCGCGCGGCGGGCGGCTGATCGTCACGCCGCCGTCCATCAGGCGCTGGCAGGTCGCGTAGATGTCGTCCACGGCATAGGCCAGATGGCCGAAATTGCGGCCGCCGCCGTAGTCTTCCGGATCCCAGTTGTAGGTCAGCTCCACCAGCGGCGACCTGCTGACGATCGTTTCGCCGCCCGCAGCGGCGGCCTCATCGCCGGGCGCGCAGAGGAACACCAGGGTGAACCGCCCCAACGGGTTTTCGACCCGCGAGACTTCCTTAAGCCCCAGCTTGTCACAGTAAAAGGCGAGTGAGTCGTCGAGGTTGGTCACCCGGACCATGGTGTGCAGGTACTTCATGGGGCCTCCCGTCGGCGCTCGCTGGGGTGTCGAACTTAGAGCCCGCATGTGACCGCGATTTCATTTGCACGCAATCGGCGTCGGCCGCACAACCGCCGCAAGCTGCGAGACGACAGCGACAGGTGTTGGTTGCAGACATGCGAACGCCAAAGAGATCGGGGATGATCAGTCTATGCGCCTGAAACCGCAGTACATGTTCATCGTCGCGGTGGTCGCCGTGCTGGTGCTGTTCTTCCTGCTGGGCGCGGTGTTCGGCGGCGCAGGGCCGGACGCGAAGGCCAAGGGCCCCGCCGCGCCCTCGGGCCCGCCCACCGTTCAGGCCAAGGTCAGCACGCCGGTCCAGCGCGAATTGCAGGTGGTGATGCGCGGCCGCACTGAAGCCGCGCGGAGCGTGGTGGTCCGATCCGAGACCGCCGGCGTGGTCGCAGCGGTCCCGGCCGCCGAAGGCAGTTTCGTGCGTCAGGGTCAGATCCTCTGCCGCCTGGCGGTGGATGCGCGCCAGGCCAGCCTCGATCAGGCGCGCGCCGCGCTCCGCGCACGTCAGCTGCAACGCGAGGCGGCCGCCCGGCTCGCCGAGCAGGGCTATCGCTCGGAGACCCAGGTGCTGGAGAGCCAGGCCGCGCTCGACGCGGCCCAGGCCGGCGTGCGGGTCGCCGAGATCGCCCTGCGCCAGGTCGAGATCCGCGCGCCCTTCTCCGGTGTATTTGACCGACGCGACGCCGAGGTCGGGACCTATCTGTCGCCCGGCCAGCCCTGCGGAACGCTGATCGAACTCGATCCGCTTCTGGTGGTCGGCGACGCGCCCGAGACGGAAGCCGGCCGGCTCAAGGCCGGCGCCCCGGCGCAGGCCCGGCTGGTTTCGGGTCAGGTGCTGAACGGCCGGGTGCGCTTTGTCGCCCGCGACGCCGATCCGCAGACCCGGACCTATCGGGTGGAAGTCGTGATCCCCAACTCCGGCAACGGCACACGATCCGGCCTCTCGGCCGAACTGCGCGTCAACACCGGCGTGGACGTCGCCCACCTGGCCCCGGTTTCGTCCCTGGTGCTCGACGCCAAAGGCCGACAGGGCGTGCGCCACGTGCTGGCCGATGGTCGCGCGGCCTTCAGCCCGGTCACGGTGCTCGAGGAGACGCCCGAGGGTCTGTGGGTGTCGGGACTTTCCGGTACTGTGAACATCATCACCGTCGGGCAATCGTTTGTCGCCGACGGCCAAAAAGTGCGCGTCGCCCAGGCCCGCTAGGCCGGGGCGGGACGGGAGGTCGGCATGGTCGGGTCTCTGATCGAGGGCGCCATCAAGCGCCGTAAGGTGGTCCTGGGGGTGACCCTGATCGCCGCGCTTTTCGGCCTGTTCGCCTATCTCTCGATGCCGCGCGAAAGCGAACCGGACATCGACCTGCCCTACATCTCGGTGGTGGTTCCCTACCCCGGGGTTTCTCCCGAGGACGCCGAGCGCCTGCTGGTCAAGCCCATGGAGATCGAGCTCCAGACCATCCAGGGCATCAAGTCGATGAACGCGGTGGCGCGCCAGAACGCCGCCGTTGTGACGCTCGAGTTCGAGGCCGACTTCGACAAGACCAAGGCGCTCGAGGACGTCCGCGCCAAGGTCGACCTGGCGCGCGGACGTTTCCCGCCCGACGCGGAAGAGCCGATCATCGAAGAGATGAACTTCTCCGGGGAGCCGATCTTCGGGATCGTGGTCTCAGGCTCAGCGCCGGAGCGAGAGCTGTTCCGGATCACTCAGCAGCTCAAGGAGCGGCTGGAAGTCACGGACGGGGTGCTGGAAGTCTTCATGTCCGGCGGCCGGGAGGAGGTGCTCGAGGTCACGGTCGATCCGCTGCGAATGGAGGCCTATGGCGTCACCACCGGCGAACTGGGCCAGGTCATCGGGCGCAATAACCAGCTGGTGCCCGCCGGCAATCTCCGATCCGGCTCCGGCCAGTTCGCGATCAAGGTGCCGGGCGTTGTCGAGCGACCGGAAGACATCCTGGCGCTGCCGATCAAGCGCAATGGCGATCGGCTGGTGACGGTGGGCGACATCGGCGAGGTGCGCCGCACCTTCAAGGAGCCGAGCTCGATCAGCCGCTTCAACGGCCAGCCGGCCTTCGTGCTGGAGGTTTCCAAACGTGGCGGCGCCAACATTCTGGACACCGTCGCACGGGTGAAGGCGGTCACCGAGGCCGACGCCAAGCGCTGGCCGGAAACCGTAAAGCTCGACTACGTCTTCGACGAGAGCGACTTCATCGGCCGCACCCTGGTGGTGCTGGAGAGCGGCCTGATCATGGCCAGCCTGCTGGTGATGATGATCATCGTCGCGAGCCTGGGCATCCGGCAGGGCCTGATCGTCGGCGCGGCGATCCCGATCTGCTTCCTACTCGCCTTCCTGATGGCCAATGGCATGGGCGTGACGCTGAACATGATGGTCATGTTCGGCATGGTGCTGGCGGTTGGCATCCTGGTCGACGGCGGCATCGTGGTGGTCGAGTACGCCGACCGGAAGATGGCCGAGGGTCAGCCGCGCGACGAAGCGTTCGAGGCGGCCGGCAAACGCATGTTCTGGCCGGTGTTGAACGGCACCCTGACAACCCTCTGCGCCTTCGTGCCGTTCATGTTCTGGAACTCGATCGCCGGGAAGTTCATGAGCTTCCTGCCGCTGACCCTGTTCTTCGTTCTGGGCGCCTCGATCTTCGTGGCGCTGATCTTCATCCCGGCGCTGGGCTCGCTGGTCGCGCGCAAGGCTGCGGTCGATGAAGAGCACCTCGCCGAGATCATGAAGTCCGAGCACGGCGATCCTCGCGAGATGAAAGGCTTCATGGGGTGGTACGCCCGCATGCTGACCACGCTTGGCGAGCATCCGACCCGGACCATGGCCGCCGGAGTCGTGATCGTGGTGGCGATCTTCATGTGGTTCGGCTCGACCCAGCACCGCACCGAGTTCTTCTTCAGCGACGAGCCGGAGACGGTTTCGGTCTTCGTCAAGGCGCGGGGCAATCTCTCGCCCGAGGCGCAGGACGATCTTGTCAAACAGGTCGAGGCCCGACTGCTCAACATCAAGGGCGTGGAGTCGATGAGCGTACGCTCGGGCGGATTCGCCGCCAACGGCGGGCCCAATTCGGCCCCGAACGATACGGTCGGCCGAATCTACGTCAACTTCCTCGAGTTCGAGGACCGTCAGGCTTTAGGCTTGCGCGGCTGGGATATCGAGGAGGAGGTCCGTCGGCGTGTGGCCGACATTCCGGGCCTTCAGGTCGAGGTTCGACCGCCCGACGCCGGGCCGCCGGTCGGCAAGGATGTTCAGGTGCAGATCCGCAGCCATGATCCTGCCGCCCTGGCCAGGGCGGCCGACATGGTCGCCGCAAAGCTGGCGGCGGATCGCCAGTTGATGGAGCGGGAGGACAACCGCACCTCGCCGGGCATCGAGTGGAACCTGATCGTCGACCGCGAAGCGGCGGGCCGCTACGGCGTCGACGTGCTTTCGGTGGGACAGACCATCCAGTTCCTCACCGGCGGCGTGCTGATGGGCCGTTTCCGGCCGGACGACTCGGAAGACGAACTCGACATCCGGGTTCGATTCCCACCGGAGGCGCGGAACGTCGCGGCGCTTGAGAAACTCAAGATCACAACGGCCTCAGGCGCCGTTCCGGCCAGCTATGTCATCAAGCGGGTCCCCGCCCAGCAGGTGACCCAGATTCAGCGGCGGGACGGCCAGCGGCTGGTGATCATTCAGGCCAACGCCATCGAGGGCGTCGCCGGAAACCAGAAGGTCACCGAGCTTCGTCCATGGCTCGAACAGAACCTCACCGACCCGGCGATCAACTGGAAGTTCATCGGCGCCGACGAGGAGGGCCAGGAGGCGGCGGTCTTCTTCATGGTCGCCATGGCGGCCGCGCTGTTCATGATGTTTGTGATCCTGCTCTGGCAGTTCAACAGCTTCTACGGCGTCTTCGTCACCCTCTCGGCGGTCATCCTGTCCACAGTGGGCGTGTTGCTGGGCATTCAGGTCAACCTGGCCGGCACCTTCGACTACATCTCAATCATCATGACCGGCACAGGCGTTGTGGCGCTGTTCGGCGTGGTGGTGGGCCACAACATCGTGCTGGTCGACACCTTCTACCATCTGCGACAGGCTGGTTACGCGGCCGATGAAGCCGCCGTCCGCGCGGCGGCGCAGCGTTTCCGGCCGGTGATCCTGACCACGTTGGTGACGGTGGTGGGCCTCTTGCCGCTGATGTTCCAGGTGCATCCCAACTTCCACACCGCGCATATCGAATTCAAGGCGCCGGGCTCGGAGTGGTGGGTCCAGCTCTCCGCTTCGGTGGTCTGGGGCCTCTCGTTCGCGACCCTGCTGACGCTTATCCTGACGCCGGTGATGCTGGCTGCGCCGAAGGTCTATTCCCGCCGCTTCGGCTGGATCCGCGACCATACCATCGGTCCGCGCAAGCCGCGGCGCCGCGACCCGACGCCGGTGCGCGCCAACGACATACCGGAGGCCGCGGAGTAGATCGGCCGGACCTATTTGGCTCTAGCCGCGCCCCGAGTCTGTCGCTGCCACAGCCGCGCATACTCCCCGCCGGCCGCCAGAAGCTCGGCGTGCGTTCCACGTTCGGCGATCGATCCCCGCCGCAGCACCAGGATCTGGTCGGCGTCGGCGATTGTCGAGAGGCGGTGGGCGATCACCAGAGTGGTGCGCCCGGCGCGCGCCTTCTTGAGCGTCTCCTGAATGGCCGCCTCGGTGGGACCGTCCAGCGCGCTGGTCGCCTCGTCCAGGATCAGCAGGCGCGGATCCGCCAACAGGGCGCGGGCGATGCCCACCCGCTGACGCTCGCCGCCGGAGAGCTTCAGGCCGCGCTCGCCCACCCGGGTCTGGAGTCCGTTCGGCAGGCCATCGATGAAACCGCCGAGTTCAGCCGCCTCGGCCGCCGCGCGGATCTCCGCCGCGGAGGCGTCGGGTCGGGCGAATCCGATGTTGGCGCCCAGGGTGTCGTTGAACAGCGCCACATCCTGCGGCACCAGCGCCACCGCCCGTCGAAGGTCGCCCAACCGCACCGCCCGCAAATCCACCCCATCCAGGCGGATGCCGCCCTCCTTCGGGTCCAGCACGCGCATGGCCAGGCGGACCACTGTGGTCTTCCCCGCGCCGGACGGGCCGACCAGGGCCACGGTCTGGCCGGGCGCCGCCTCGAAGCTCACGTCCAACAGACCCGACGAGCGCGCATCATGCCTGAAACCGACGGCCTCGAAGGCCAGTGAAGCGCCCTGCCCGCTGGCCGGGGGCAGCGGCGCGGCGTCCGCCGCCTCGACGATTCCGGGCTCCAGCGCACGCAGCGCCACCATCTGCTCCATGTCGATCAGGCCCTGGCGGATCTCTCGGTACTGGAACCCCAGCATGCCGAGCGGCGCGTAGAGGCCCGAGAGCAGGAATACCGCCATGGTGATATCGCCGATGGAGAGCGTGCCGCCCGCCACGCCCATGCCCGAAAGCACGGTCATGGCCGCCAATCCCACGTTCAGGATCAGAGCCTGAGCGGCGTTCAGCAGATTGAGAGAGCCATTGGCCTTGGAGCTGGCGTCGACATAACGCGACATCGCATGGCCATAGGCGTCGGTCAGACGGCCTTCAGCGCCGAAGGCCTTCAGCGTCTCATAGTTCATCAGCGCGTCGGTGAGCTGGCCTGCGGCGCGGTTTTCCGTCTCGTTGAGCTCCCGACGGTGCGACAATCGCCAGTCGGTGATCCGGAAGGTGATCACGGCGTAGATCACCAGGGTCGCGAAGGCCGTCGCGGCGAAGCGCCAGTCCAGACGGACGGTCATCACGATCATCGCCAAGATCAGTTCGATGAAGGTCGGACCGAGGCTGAACACCAGGCTCCGGATCAGGAAATCGGTGGAGCGCGCGCCCCGGTCGATGACCCGAGCCAGGGTTCCGCTCTGCTTGCCCTGGTGGAAATCCATCGAGAGCGAGAGCGCGTGGCCGAAGCTCTCCACCGCCGCACGCGCCATGGTCGATTGCGAGACCCGGGTGAAGATCGCATCGCGGGCGAACGGCGCACAGGCCGCGCCGAGCCTGAGGCCCGCAAAAGCCAGCACCAGGCCGATGAACGCGCCACCCACGACCACGCCGCCCTGCGCCGCAGGCGCGAGGGTGTTGATCGCATCGCCCAGCATCACCGGCGCCAGAACACCGCCCAGCTTGCCCGCCACCACCAGCACCAGGGCTGCCGCAATTCGCAGCCGCAGCTGTGGCGCGCCCGAACGCATGACCAGCGCCGCCAGGTCGCGCATCGAGCCCCAGAACGAGAACCGCGCGCCGTCGGGCTCGACCGCCCCGGGGCCGCTGAATCGGCCGTGTGCGACGTGAACGTGGCTCAAGACGCCAAGTCTCCTGAACGGCCAGTCGCTCTGGACCAAATCATCGCTTGCCTGTCGCCCCCGAAGCCCCGACCCTTCCGAACACGCCACGCCGAAACGCGGCCGGGCCGGAGAACTGTGGAGAGCTTAAGGGATGCCGCGCAGGAACCAACGGTTGGAATCGGCCTGCGTGTTCTGCGGTTCGTCCGATGAGGCCGATCCGGCCTTCCTGGCGGCCGCCCGCGCGGTCGGCAAAGCCCTCGCCGATTCCCGGATCCGGCTGGTCTATGGCGGCGGCGGCGTCGGCCTGATGGGCGCGGTGGCGCGTTCGGCGCACGAAGCGGGCGGCGAGGTGCTCGGCATCATTCCCACCTTTCTGGTCGGCGCTGAACGCGCGCTGGAGACGGTGGAGCACATCATCGTCGACAACATGCATGAGCGAAAAATGCTCATGTTTCAGCGGTCGGACGGCTTCGTTATCCTGCCCGGCGGCATCGGCACGCTGGAAGAGGTGGTCGAATTGCTCTCCTGGCTGCGCCTGGGCCTGCACGCCAAGCCGGTGGTGTTCTACAACCCGCGAAATTTCTGGGACCCATTGTTCAAGCTCTTCCAGCACACCGTCGACGAACGGCTGACGCCGCCCGAGTTCATGGACGCCTGGGTCTCGGTGGATCGCCCGCAGGATGTCGTCGCCGCCCTGCTCGACCGGGGCCGAGAAAGGTATCCATCCGAGGCGGCCGTTGGACGTCGGGGCTAGGGGCTATACCCGCGCCTAAGGCACGTTGGCCTCAAGCTCATCCAGCCAGATCCGAGCCGTACCGTCGCTCGGCGCCCGCCAGTCGCCGCGGGGGCTGAGGGCGCCGCCGGAAATCACCTTGGGCCCGTTGGGCACGGCCGAGCGCTTGAACTGGCTGATCTCGAAGAAGCGGAACAGGAACACGCCCAGCCAGCGCTTGATCGTCGCCAGGTCGTAGGCGTTTCGCGCCTCCGGCGGGAAGTTCGGCGGCCAGAGCCCCGCCTGCGCGTCGCGCCAGGCATGCCAGGCCAGGAACGCCACCTTTGAGGGCGGCAGGCCGTAGCGGGTGATGTGAAACAGGCTGAAATCCTGGAGTTCGTAGGGACCCACCTTGGCCTGGGTCGACTGGATGGCGCCGCTGGCGTCGGCGGGCACCAGCTCGGGCGAAATCTCGGTGTCGAGGATGGCCAGTAGGGTGGC
>NZ_JBILUK010000017.1:0-27626 GCF_044371015.1 Phenylobacterium sp. | reverse complement strand
GGATGATGTGTTCGCCAACAGCGTCTCGGGCTACACGCCCGTGGCGGCGCCGCCACCCACGACGCCGGGCCCCCCGTCCGCGCCGCCGGTCGGCGCCCTGACCTTCGAGACGATCTCTGCGGCTGACGCGCTGGCCTACAACGCGGCCGCCAACGACCTGCGGTTCTCGAGCACGGGCGCGGGCCACACGGTGATCGCCGTCAGCTTCGAGAGCGACGGCACGGTGCTGGTCACCTCGGGCGCAGGACTGGCCAACCAGACCGTGCGCTTCGGCGCAGGGATCTATGGCGAGACGAACCTGATCTTCGCGGGCTTCACACGCGTAGTGCTCGGTTCGCTTGGGGCGGACATGCTGGTAGGCGCCGGCAGCAGCGACGGGCTGTGGGGAGGGCCGGGTGAGGATACGCTGAACGGCGGCGGCAATCCCGACCTGCTGTATGGCGGAACCGGATCGGATCTCTTCGTGGTCGCGCCCGGAGACACCACGACCGCGAACTACGACACCGTCAGGGACTGGGAATCCATCGACCGGATCACCTTTGGCGGCCCGGTGGGCGCCTCCGCAGCCAACTATGTGGAGTTCACGGGGTTTACGACACTGGCGGAGGCCCAGGCCGCCGCCTTGCAGAGGATCAACAGCGGCGCGGTCGACTATGTCGCCGCCCAGGTCGGGGCCAATGTGTTCGTGTTCGCCGACGCCGCCGGCCACAATGTGATCAATGGCCGTATCCAGCTTGCGGGCGTCACGCTCGCCAATGTCGATTTCGCGAACATCGTGGCGTCGCCGGTGCTGATCATGCCGACCGTGGCTCCGTTGCCTGGAACCTCCAACTCTGCGGCGCCTGGGCCGGTCAGCATCCTCGGCGTCGAGGCGCCAGGGGGCGGCGGAAACATCGAAGGCGACATGGACCGGTCCGACATCGGGGCCGCAGGCGGCGCCAACGTCGACAGCTATGACGCAACGGCATTGCTGGCCACCAGCAACACCGGCCTGAGACTGGAGATTGTCGGGCGAGGGTTCACCTATCGGGAAACCGCGACGACCATCCTCGATATGCCAACGGGCGTGATCGATCGGTTGAGCTATCGCGCCGCCGGTCTCTCCGCCTCGCTGGACGGGCTCGGGATACCGGCTACGCTCGGTTTCAACTGGGCGATCGACGGGCGCGACCAGGAGGCGCTCTCGACGTTGTTGAAGGGCGCCGACATCCTGTTTGGCAGCCCTACGGCCGACCTTATCCGCGGATTGACCGGCTCGGACACGCTCAAGGGCCTTGGTGGCTCGGACACCCTATGGGGCGGCCAGGGCAATGACGTGGTCTATGCCACCAATGTCCTGGGCTTCAACTCGGGCTCGTCGTCGGACGCCACCTATCTTCGCGGCGAAGAGGGCGACGACTGGATCGCCGGCGGCGACGGGTTCGACGACATCAACGGCAACCAGGGGAACGACACGGCCGGCGGCGGCCTGGGCGACGACTGGGTTGTCGGCGGCAAGGACAACGATTTCTTGTTCGGAGATGCAGGCAACGACCTCGTCTATGGCAACCTGGGCGCGGACACCTGTGAAGGCGGCGCCGGCAACGACACGGTCAGGGGCGGGCAGGACAACGACGTCGTCCGTGGCGGCGCGGGCAATGATTTTCTGTCGGGAGATCGGGGCGACGACACGATGTCGGGCGGCGCCGGCGCCGACGTGTTCAACACCTTCGCCGAGACAGGCACGGATCGGGTGCTGGACTTCAACCTCGCCGAGGGCGACCGGGTGCAACTGGCGCCGGGCACGACCTACAGTCTCGCCCAGGTCGGCGCCGACACCGTCATCAGTATGACCGGCGGGGGGCAGTTGGTGCTGGTCGGCGTCGCGATGTCGAGCCTGACCGGCGGCTGGATCTTCGGGGCCTAACCAGCCCTTAACGCGACGCATTGACCCTCGGCGCGCCGGGGGTCAGCCTTGGGCGGAAACGCGAGGGTTGAGCCATGGCGACGATCAACGGAACGGGCGACGCCGACACGCTGGTCGGCGGGGCTGAGGGGGATATCCTCACGGGCGGCGCGGGCGCGGACCGGCTGACCGGCGGTCTGGGGTCGGACCTGTTTGTGATCGGCGCCGGCGACAGCCCGGCGCCGGCGGGAATCGCCGACATCAATGCGATCGACGTGATCACCGACTGGACCGCCAGTGACCGGCTGCTGTTCATCGGCGGCGCCGCGGCGGGGTTCGGTTCGGTCCATCAGGGCGTGGCCGACAGCTACGAAGAGGCGCTGAACCAGGCCAACGCCAATTTCGGCGCGCGCGCCTATGCCGCCATCAGAGTCGGAACGGACGTGTTCGTGTTCGCCACCACCGGGCAGGCGGTGCGCCTGCCGGGCGCGTCCCTGGCGGACCTGCAGCGGTTCAACTTCACCACCGGCACGCTCACCGGCGGCATCGTCGAGACCGGTCCGGCGGAGGCCGTGAGCCGCATTCTGGGCGACGGCGCTGACCGCTACGATGCGGGTGCGGGCGCCGATACGCTGATGGGCGGCGGCGGGACCGATACGCTCAACGGCGGCGCCGGCGCGGACCGCATCTTCGGCGGCGCCGACAACGACACCATCGGCGGCGGCTCCGGCGCGAACTACCTGCGTGGTGACGAAGGCGATGATCGCATCCAGGGCGGCGACGACTTTGACGACATCAACGGCAACATGGGGGCCGATATTGTCTCCGCCGGCGCGGGCGACGACTGGGTCGTCGGCGGCCAGGGCAACGATGTCGTCTTCGGGGAGGGCGGCGGCGACCTCGCCTATGGCAACCTCGGTGACGACACGGTGGGCGGCGGGGCCGGCAACGACGTGGTCCGCGGCGGTCAGGGCAATGACCTCGTGCGCGGTGACGACGGCAATGACACCATCTCCGGGGACCGGGGCGACGACACGGCTGACGGCGGCCTGGGCGCGGACCTGTTCCTGAGCTTCGGTGAGGCCGGCATCGATCGGATCGTTGGGTTCACGGCGGGCGAAGGCGACCGCCTGCGGCTGGATCCCGGCACAACGTTCACCCTGGCCCAGGTCGACGGCGACGTGGTGGTCAGCATGGGCGGCGGCGGACGCGTGATCCTGGCCGGCGTGCAGCTATCGAGCCTCCCCGACGGGTGGATCTTCGTCGGCTGACCGCCAGGCGACTTCTTCGAGAAATGCGGCGATGTCGCGGTCGGAACGTAGTCGCACCTGGCGGGCCTGCGCGCCGTGAGTGGCCAACGCCGCCTCCAGACGCGGTTTCACCTTGGCGTCGTAGGTCAGGATGAAGCGGTAGAAGTTGAGGTCGATGGATTCGTCGCAGCCCTCGGCGATGTCGGGGCGCCCGCCCTTCCGGTACTGAATCATCCGCCGGATCGCGCGCAACAGGCTGAACCAGGGCGGACGGTCGATCCAGATGATGGTGTCGGCGCGGGGCATCCGGACATCCCAGGTCGAGCCGAAATTGCCGTCGCAGATCCACGCCGGCGCCGCGAGCGCCTCGGTCACCGCTTCACGGAACTCGTCGTCCCCGGTCTCCACCCAGCCCGGCCTCCAGAACAGGACGTCGAGATGGATGACGGGCAGGCCCGTGCGCGCGCCGAGCGCGCGCGCGAGCGTGGATTTCCCGGCGCCGCCATTGCCGACGATCAGCACGCGCTGCATGGCGTTCACTCCCCGGCGACACCCTATCGGCGATAGTCCGTCGATGGCAGGGGGCCTTGACGGCGCATCATATAAAGATATCTTTATATCTAATGCGACTGTCATCCAAAGAGATCGTCGATGTGCTGGGCGCGGCGGGTGAACCGACGCGGCTGCGCATTCTTGCGCTCCTGCAGCGCGGGGAAATGGCGGTGCTTGAGCTTTGCCGGGTGCTCGACCAGAGCCAGCCGCGCGTGTCCCGGCACCTGAAACTGCTGGCCGAGGCGCGGCTGGTGGAGCGATTCCCCGACGGCGCGTGGGTGTTCTATGGGCTGGCCGGCGGCGGCGCGGCCAGGACGCTGATCCGCGAGATCCTGAGCATCGCCGATGGTGAAGACCCGGTGCTGAGACGGGACGCGCGAAAGCTGGAGGACGTGACCGCCGAGCGCGCCGCCGCCGCCGCCGCCTACTTCGCCGACAACGCCGCCCAATGGGATCAATTGCGCTCGCTGCACGTCTCCGACGCCGACGTCGAGGCTGAGATTCGGGCCGCCGCCGGGCCGGGGCGCATCGAGCGCCTGGTCGATCTTGGCAGCGGCACGGGGCGCATGCTGACCCTGCTGGGGCCGCGCGCGGATCAGGCGCTTGGTCTCGATCTGTCTCACCAGATGCTGAACATCGCGCGGCGCAACGTGGCCGAAGCCGGACTCGAGCAGGTCGAATTGCGGCATGGCGATATCTTTGACACCCGCCTTGAGGACGGCGCCGCGGATCTCGTCGTCGTCCATCAGGTGCTGCACTATTTGGGCGATCCGGCCGCCGCTGTGCGCGAGGCCGGACGGATCGTCGCGCCGGGCGGGCGGCTGATCCTCGTGGACTTTGCGCCTCACGCGCTCGAAGCGCTGCGCGAACAGCATCAGCATCGCCGTCTCGGCTTCTCCGACGAGGAGATCGACCGCTGGCTGGCCGATGCGGGTCTGCCCTCGGTGGAGCGGCGCGCCCTGCCGCCCGCCCGGGGCGAAGGCCTGACCGTGAAGATCTGGGCCGCCGCGCGCGCGCCGGTCAGCATCCGGAGCGCCGCATGAGCCAGTCCGTCTCGGCCCTTGGGCCGATCGCCCGCGCCGGCCTGGGCGAACGGCCCGTTCCGAACATCTCGTTCGAGTTTTCGCCGCCCAAGGGCCCCAAGTCCGAGGAGAGCCTGTGGGAGGCGATCCGACGGCTTGAGCCGCTGAACCCAAGCTTCGTCTCCGTCACCTACGGCGCCGGCGGCTCCACGCGGGAGCGCACGCACCGCACGGTGGTCCGGATGCTGAAGGAAACGACCCTGAGACCCGCCGCGCACCTGACCTGCGTGGAAGCCAGCCGGGCCGAGGTGGATGAGGTGGTGCGCGACTACTGGGACGCCGGCATCCGCCATATCGTGGCGCTGCGCGGCGATCCGCCCGGCTCGCTCGGCGGCGCCTACACGCCGCCGGCCGACGGCTATGCCAACGCGACCGAGCTGACCGCCGGGATCAAGGCGATCGCGCCTTTTGAGGTCAGCGTCGGGCTGTATCCACAGATCCACCCGGAAAGCCCCTCCCTGGAGCACGACATCGAGGTGCTGAAGGCCAAGGTGGACGCCGGCGCGACGCGCGCGATAAGCAACTTCTTCTTCGACATCGACGGCTATCTGCAGTTCATCGAGCGCGTGCGGAAAGCCGGCGTGACGATCCCGATCCTGCCTGGGATCATGCCGGTTTCGAGCTTCTCGGGCCTGTCGAACATGGCGCATCGGATCGGCGTCTCGATCCCCGCCTGGCTGGGCAACCTGTTCGAGGGGCTGGACGAGGATCCGGACACCCGCCGGCTCGTCGCCGCATCCGTCGCGGCCGAGATGTGCGTGCGGCTCTCGGAAGAAGGCTTCAACGACTTCCACTTCTACACGCTCAACCGGGCGGATCTCACCTACGCCATCTGCCGCATTCTGGGCGTTCGCGAGAACCCGCCGCAACAACCCGAGGCCGCCGCATGACCCGGTCCGACCGCATCGCCGCCCTCAAGGCGGCCGCCCGGGAGCGGGTGCTGATCCTTGATGGGTCCTGGGGTGTGATGTTCCAGAAGCGCGGCCTGACCGAGGCCGACTACCGCGGCGAGCGGTTCAAGGACCATCCCGGCCAGATGAAGGGCAACAACGACATCCTGTGCCTGACCCGGCCGGACATCGTGTCGGACCTGCATGACCAGTACTATGCGGCCGGGGCCGATATCTCGGAGACCAACACCTTCTCCTCCACCTCCATCGGCCAGGGCGAGTACGCCCAGGAGGCGGCGGTTCGGGACATCAACCTCGAGGGAGCCCGGATCGCCCGCGAGGTCGCCGATCGCTGGACGGCGAAGGAGCCGCATAAACCGCGTTTCGTCGCCGGCTCCATCGGCCCGCTGCCGGTGATGCTGTCGATGAGCTCGGACGTGAACGACCCCGGCGCCCGAAAGGTGACCTTTGACCAAGTCTACAATGCCTATTCCGAGCAGGTGCGGGCGCTGCACGAGGGCGGGGTGGACCTGTTCCTGATCGAAACGATCACCGACACGCTGAACTGCAAGGCGGCGATCAAGGCGATCCTGGATCTGGAAGACGAGGGTTATGAGCCGCTGCCGATCTGGATCTCCGGCACCATCACCGACCGCTCAGGCCGGACGCTGTCGGGCCAGACGGTCGAAGCGTTCTGGAACTCCGTGCGCCACGCCAAGCCCTTCGCCATCGGACTCAACTGCGCGCTGGGCGCCGACCTGATGCGGCCGCACATCGCCGAGCTGGCCCGGGTGGCCGACACCCTGGTCTCGGCCTATCCCAACGCCGGCCTGCCCAACGCCATGGGCGAGTATGACGAGGAGCCGCACCAGACCGGCCACGCCCTTCACCAGTGGGCCGAGGACGGCATCGTCAACATCCTGGGCGGCTGCTGCGGGACCACGCCCGACCACATCCGCCATGTGGCCGAGGCGGTGCGGGGCCTGAAGCCGCGCCAGATCCCGGAGCGGCCCACGGCGATGCGGCTGGCGGGGTTGGAGCCGTTCGAGTTGGTTTGAGGCAGACACCACCATCCGGCATCCCGGCCGCAGCGAAGCGGAGCGCCGGGACCCAGTCGCAGGGTCCCGGGAGGCTGGGTCCCGGATCGGCCTTCCGGCCGTCCGGGATGACTTTCTTGAGTTGTAGAATAGCGAGAGCATGCGCCCCACCTTCATCAATGTCGGCGAACGGACCAACGTCACCGGCTCGGCCAAGTTCCGGAAGCTGATCGCCGAGGGGGCCTATCCCGAGGCGCTGTCGGTCGCGCGCCAGCAGGTGGACGCAGGCGCATCGATCATCGACGTCAATATGGACGAGGGCCTTCTGGACTCCGTCCACGCCATGAGGACGTTCCTGAACCTCATCGCCGCCGAGCCGGATATCGCCCGCGTGCCGGTGATGATCGACAGCTCCAAGTGGGAGGTGATCGAGGCGGGCCTGAAGTGCGTCCAGGGCAAGGCGATCGTCAACTCGATCTCGATGAAGGAGGGCGAGGCCAGGTTCATCGAACAGGCCCGCGCCTGCCTGCGCTACGGCGCCGCCGTGGTGGTCATGGCCTTCGACGAGGTGGGTCAGGCCGACACGGCCGACCGCAAGGTTGAGATCTGCGTCCGGGCCTACAAGATCCTGACGAAGCAGGTGGGCTTCCCGCCGGAAGACATCATCTTCGATCCCAACATCTTCGCCGTCGCCACCGGTATCGAAGAACACGACAACTACGCGGTCGACTTCATCGAGGCCGCGCGGCGGATCAAGGCGGAGTGCCCGCACGCCCGCATCTCCGGCGGGGTGTCCAACGTCAGCTTCTCGTTCCGCGGCAACGAGCCGGTTCGCCGCGCGATCCACGGGGTGTTCCTCTACCACGCCATCGCCGCCGGAATGGACATGGGCATCGTCAACGCCGGCGACCTGCCGGTCTATGACGACATCCCGGCCGAGCTGCGCGAGGCGGTCGAGGATGTGATTCTCAACCGGCCGCAGCGGGACCCGGCGGTCTCCAACACCGAGCGGCTGGTGGAGCTGGCGCCGAAGTACAAGGGCGGCAAGTCGGAGGCCAAGGGACCGGACCTGAGCTGGCGCCAGGGCGATGTGGGCCAGCGGATCACCCACGCCCTGGTCCATGGCCTGACCGACTTCATCGAGGCCGACACCGAAGAGGCGCGGGCCGCCGCCGAGCGGCCGCTGCATGTCATCGAAGGCCCGTTGATGGACGGCATGAACGTGGTCGGCGACCTGTTCGGCGCGGGCAAGATGTTCCTGCCTCAGGTGGTCAAGTCGGCCCGGGTGATGAAGCAGGCCGTGGCCTATCTCGAACCCTTCATGGAGGCCGAGAAGGCCGGCAAGCCCCGCGAACAGGCGGGCCGGATCCTGATGGCGACCGTCAAGGGCGACGTCCACGACATCGGCAAGAACATCGTCGGCGTGGTCCTGCAGTGCAACAACTACGAGGTCATCGACCTGGGCGTGATGGTTCCGGCCGACCGCATCCTGGACGAAGCCAAGGCGCACAATGTGGATATCGTCGGGCTATCGGGCCTGATCACGCCCAGCCTGGACGAGATGGTGTTCGTGGCCTCGGAGATGGAGCGGCGGGGCTTCAACATCCCTCTGCTGATCGGCGGGGCAACCACCTCGAAGACCCATACGGCGGTGAAGATCGCCCAGCGCTATCCCTCGGGATCGACCACCTATGTGCTGGACGCCAGCCGGGCGGTGGGCGTGGTCTCCAATCTGCTCTCGCCCACCGAGAAGGCGCGGTTTCTGGCCGAGACGGCGGCCGACTATGACAAGGTGCGCGAGCAGTTCGCGCGCGGCCAAGGCGCACGTTCGCGGCTCTCGCTGGCGGAGGCGCGGGCCAATGCGCCCAAGATCGACTGGAGCGCCTATCAGCCGCCCAGGCCGAGCTTCCTCGGGACCCGCACCTTCGCGCCCTATGACCTGCCCGAGCTGCGCCGCCATATCGACTGGACGCCGTTCTTCTCCAGCTGGGAGCTGGCCGGCCGCTATCCCGACATCCTGACCGACGACGTGGTCGGCGAGGCCGCCACCGATCTCTTCGCCGACGCCCAGCGCATGCTGGACCGCATCCTGCAGGAGGGCCTGCTGGAGGCGCGCGGCGTGGTCGGCTTCTGGCCTGCGCAGGCGGATGGCGATGACGTTGTGCTCTATGCCGACGAGGCGCGGGCTGAAGAGATCGCGCGGCTGCACACCCTGCGCCAGCAGATGCCCAAATCGGGCGACGGGGCCAACATGGCGCTCGCCGACTTCGTGGCGCCGATCGGCGGACCTGCCGACTTTATGGGCGGCTTCGCGGTCACCGCCGGGCATGGGGAGCTGGAGCTGGCGAAGAGGTTCAAGGACGCCGGCGACGACTATTCGGCGATCCTCGCCACCTCGCTGGCCGACCGTCTGGCCGAGGCCTTCGCCGAGGCGCTGCACCGGCGGGTGCGCACCGAGCTCTGGGGCTATGCGCCCGAAGAGCCCTTCGACATCGACGCCCTGGTGGCCGAGCGCTATCGCGGCATCCGCCCGGCGCCGGGTTATCCCGCCCAGCCCGACCACACCGAGAAGTCGACGCTGTTCCGCCTGCTGGATGCGCCGGCCGCCGCCGGCATGGAACTGACCGAGAGCCTGGCCATGAACCCGCCGGCCTCGGTCAGCGGCCTCTACTTGGCCCATCCGGAGGCGCACTATTTCGGCGTCGGTCGGATCGAGAAAGACCAGGTCGAGGACTATGCGCGGCGCAAGGGCTGGACATTGGCTGAGGCGGAGCGCTGGCTGGCTCCGATCCTGAGCTACGAGCCCACGCCATGACCGAACCCGATTCCCAGGAGGCCGCCCAGGCGGCTGCAAAGACCGAGGCCCGAAACAAGCTGATCGGCCGCCTGATGATCGTCGCGCTCGGCCTGCTGCTGGCGGCCTATTTCGTGCCGAGCTTCTTCTAGCGACGCCGACGCCCCGGCCCCGTTCATCCCGGCGCACGTCGGGACCCATGGGGTTTTGGGGATTGTTGCGTCTGTCGCCGAGCCCCCCAACCCTACGGCCTGTCATCAACGTGTCGCCGCTCGGCGCCAGCTTCCGCCTCGAACCTGGGGAGGCGAGCATGCGAATCTGGTGGATGGGCGTGGCGGCGGCGGTGGCCCTTGTCGGGGCGGCGACGGCGCATGAGGGCAAGCACGACGCCCGGCGGATGGTGTTTCCGGCGGCGGTCAGCGGCGGCAAGATCCTGGCGGTGGACCTCCACACCCACAGCGTGTTTTCCGACGGCGAAGTATGGCCGACAATCCGCGTCGAGGAGGCCCGCCGCGACGGGCTGGCGGCTATGGCCGTGACCGAGCACATCGAGTACCAGCCCCACGCCGCCGACATTCCCCACCCGGACCGCAACCGATCGTTCAACCTGGCCCGCGAGGCCGCCAAGGACGACCTGTTGATCATCGCCGGGGCCGAGATCACCCGCGACATGCCGCCTGGCCATATCAACGCGGTGTTCATCACCGACGCCAACGCGCTTCGTCGTGACAATGTCGAGGAGTCGGTGCGCACGGCCAACGCTCAGGGCGGCTTCGTGTTCTGGAACCATCCCTACTGGCATCGCCAGGCGCCTGACGGCGTGGCTCGGCTGATGCCTCTGCATCAGCGGCTGATCGCCAACAAGCAGATGCACGGCATCGAAGTGGCCAATGGAGCCGACTACTCGGAGTCGGCCTTCCGCATCGCGTTGGACAACAACCTGGCGATCATCGGTACCTCGGATATCCACGGCCTGATCGACTGGGACTACGACATTCCCCGCGGCCATCGGACGGTCACCCTCGTTGTGGCGCCCGACAGCTCGGCGGCCTCAATCCGGGCCGCACTCCAGGCCAACCGCACAGTCGCCTGGTATCGCGACAGCCTGATCGGCCGCCCGCCGATGGTGGAGGAGGTGGTCCGCTCGACGCTGACGCTCACGGCGGGCGACGTGGTGGAGAAGTCCAAGGTTCTGGCGGTGACGCTAAAGAACGCCTCGCCCGTTCGCTACACTGTGCGGCTGCGCTCGCCGCAGGCCTTCTACAACGCCGCCGACATCGTGACGGTCTCGCCCTATGGCGAGACCAAGCTGGAAGTGACCGGCGGGGTCACGCCGCAGACCCTGGCGCTGGAGCTGGAGGTGCTGAACACGCTGGTGGCGCCGCGTCAGCCGCTGTCGTTGACGCTCCGGCCCGCAGCCCGCTGATCGGCTGTCCGCGCCGCGTCCCGCAACTGCGCTACGATCAGGGCGACGGTGTTGGCGATGACGTCGGGGATGCGGTCGAGCGGCAGGCCGTGGTCGTGCAGCGGCCAGGAGGCGTCTGCGCCGGAGAGGCTGAGCAGCATGGCGGTGGCGTCGGCCGTCGCGTCCGGGGGGGCGCCGATGGCGGCGACGGCGGCGCGGACGGCGTCGAGCCGCTGGGCGCGGCGACGGCGGCGCACCTCTTGCCAGACGCCTTCGCGCATTGAGATCCGGCGCGAGATCGGGTGCTTGAGCGCCATGGCGTGGATGTCGCGGAAGTAGCGCGGCAGATCGTCCGGGCCTGACGCCATCACCACACCGTCGGGGTAGAGCTTCCGGTCGAGCCAGTCGCCCAGCGCCAGGATCTGGCTCTCCTCGTTGGGGAAATGGACATAGACCGTGCGCAGGCTGACCCCGGCCCGTCTCGCGGCGTCGGCGGGCGAGGGGCGGTCGAAGTCGGACCCCGACATCTGTTCGGCGAAGGCGTTCAGGATCGCCTCGCGGGTCGCCGCCGCCTGGGCCTCGCGTTTGGGACTGACGTAGCTTCGCCGCGCCGTCACGATTGGAGCCGTCATGCCGGGGGCAGGAACTCGATGCCGTGGGCCTCGCCGACCCGAACGATCCCGGCGATGTCGGGCGGGTTCATCTCGACCTCGCCGGAGACCTGGCGGAAGAATTTCGAGGCGTTGCCCTTGGTGACGATGGTCAGGAACTCGGCGTCCTCGACCGTGTGGTAGCTGTGAGGGGTATTGGCCGGCACGTGGGCGAAGCCGCCGGGGCCAAGGCGCCGGGTCTGTCCGTCGACGGTGACGTCGAGCAGGCCCTTGGTGACGACGTAGATCTCTTCCCAGGCATGGCGGTGGGTCGGCGGGCCGCCGCCGGTGGGGCCGCTGGTGTCGAAGATCTCGACGGATGAGCCCATGTCGTTGGTGAGCAGCGGCGCCAGGGTCTCGCCCAGGACGTAGAAGCTTTCTCGGTCGGCGGCCGGCATCGGCGATCTCCCTGAATTTCGCTGCGCATTCGTGCAATGAAAATTCAATGACATTGGATGCAGGTCTTTGCAACCATTATCTTGGTGACGGACGTCACCGCATCCGGAGTCCCGCGACGGCGCTCAACCGCCCCCAGCTGCGCCGGAGCCGGTCGGCGCCGGGCTCCGGCGGGCGCCCAAGATCAGGATCGGCCGCCCAGCGGGCTTCGAGGGCATCGGCTTCGGCCCAGCAGGCGGCGATGGCGGCGTCGAGGCCGCCGTTGACGAGCGCCGCATCGACTCGGGTCTGGAAACCGGCCTCCAGCCTGTCGCGCTCGGCGGAAATGCGGGTCACTGCGGCGGGAATGTCGCCGCGGAGCTGGCGTCGATGCCGCGCCTCATGCCGCCACCAGCGCGTCTCGGGGTCGAACCGGTCGGTCGGCTTGGGCCCCAAAGGCGGTGCAGCCGCGTCCAGCACCACCGGCTTGAAGATCGACAGGCACGGCGCCGAACTCGCCGTCACCCAGTGGACGGTTCCGCCCGGCCGGATCTCGCTGACCAGCGACGCCACCGACTGGCTGCGGCGAGGGCCGTGGGCGGCGTGCATGCAGATCGTGCGGCCCTGGGTGTTGGCCGGCGACCAGTCGGGCGCCTCGCCATGGTCGCGGAGGATGGCGCGCAGGTGGGCGGGCGTGAGATTCGGTGCGTTGCGATCCAGCAGCGACTGGCCGCGCGCGCAGCGCCCGCGCCCGAAACTCACCGCGTCGCGCACCGGATCAATGAGGCGCGCGGCGGGGTCAAAGCGGCCCTCTGGGTCGGTCCAGCCCTCAGCCCGGGCGTGAGCCGCGAGCGACGGGCTGATCCGGTGGGCGTCCGCGCCGATGGAATAGGCGTTGGAGAGCGCGCGCGCGCCGCGCACCCGCTCGACCGTCCACCAGCGGCCGCAGGTCTCCAGCACAAAGGCCTCGGTCGCATCGGCGACGATGAACCCGTTGTGATAGTAGAACCGCCCCAGGTGGCCGCAGTCGCCACCCTGGCCGTGGGTCTCCAGCAGCTCGATCATCACGTCGACCGCCTCGGCGGCGGTGGCGCCGCGCTCCAGGCCCAGGCGCACCAGATCCATGCCTGTCAGCGCGCGCCGACGAGGGGCGGGAACCGTGGCGTGCAGCGCCTCGTTGCCGATCACCACGCCCTGGTCGTTGGCCCCCATCTCGGCGCCCCACATCCAGAACGGGCGCGACAGCAGGCAGGCGTGGGTTCGCGCGGCCTCGGGGATGGTGATGTAGGTGCAGGCGAGGTGCGCGCCGGGCGACGCGGAGCGCGCAGGCGACAGCTCCAGCACCTGAGCCTCGTTCCGCTCGCGGTCGCTGTTCTTGGCGAACAGCGCTGCGCCGCGAGCGGTGGCGGCGGGCAGGGCGCAGAGGGTGTCGCACATGGGACGCCTAGCCCTTCCGGAAATAGGCGTGGACCCGCTGGGCCAGGGCCTCGCTCACCCCATCCACCTTGGCGAGGTCCTCCACGCTGGCGCGGGCGACGCCGGTGGCGCTGCCGAAGGCGTGCAGCAGGGCGCGCTTGCGGCCGGGGCCGACGCCGTCGATCTCGTCCAGCGGGTTCTTGACCATGGCCGCGGCGCGCTTGGCGCGGTGGCTGCCGATGGCGAAGCGGTGGGCCTCGTCGCGCAGGCGTTGGAGGTAGTAGAGCACCGGGCTCTTGGGCTCGAGCATGAAGTAGGGCTTGCCGGGAATGTAGAACCGCTCGAGACCGGCGTCGCGGTCGGGCCCCTTGGCGACGCCGACCACCGGGATGTCGTCGACGCCGAGCTCGGCCATCAGTTCGACCACCACGCCCACCTGGCCCTGGCCGCCATCGATCAGAACGAGATCGGGCCGGGCGATATCGGGCAGCCCCTCTTCCTCTTCCTTCACCAGCCGGCCGAAGCGGCGGGTCAGCACCTCCTTCATCATGCCGAAGTCGTCGCCGGGGGTGAGGTCCGTCCCCCGGATGTTGAACTTGCGGTACTGGTTCTTCTGGAAGCCCTCGGGCCCGGCCACGATCATGCCGCCGATCGCGTTGGTCCCCATGATGTGGGAGTTGTCGTAGACCTCGATCCGTTCCGGCGGGGCGTCGAGGCCGAAGGCCTCCGCCACGCCGGCCAACAGCTTGGACTGGGCCGAGCCCTCCGCCATGCGGCGGCCCAGCGCTTCGCGGGCGTTGGTGAGCGCATGCTCGACCAGCTGCCGCTTCTCGCCCCGTTGGGGGCGGGCGATCTCGACCTTGCGGCCGGACGTCTGTGCGAAGGCCTCCGCGAGCAGTTCGTCTTCGCTCGGCATGACGTTCACCAGGATCAGCCTGGGGATCGGCTTGCCCTCGTAGAACTGGCCCAGGAAGGCGGCCATAACCTCGGCGTCGCCATCGGTCTTGTCGATGCGGGGGAAGTAGGCCCGGTTGCCCCAGTTCTGGCCAGCGCGGAAGAAGAACACCTGCACGCAGGCCTGGCCGCCCTCGGCGTGCAGCGCGAAGACGTCGGCCTCTTCCAGCGTCTCCGGATTGATCCGGGTTTCCTGCGCCACCGAGGCCAGCGCGCGGATGCGGTCGCGCAGGGCGGCGGCGGTCTCGAAGGCCATGTCGTCGGAGGCCGCCTGCATGGCGTCGGACATCCGGCGCATCACCTCGCGCGACTTGCCGCGCAGGAAATCCTCGGCCTCCTCAACCAGCCGGGCGTAGTCGGCCAGCGAGATCAAGCCGGTGCAGGGCGCCGAGCAGCGCTTGATCTGGTGCAGCATGCAGGGACGCGTGCGGCTCTCGTAGACGCTGTCGGAGCACGACCGGAGCAGGAACGCCTTCTGCAGCGTGTTGAGCGTCTTGTTGACGGCGCCGGCGCTGGCGAAGGGGCCAAAATAGTCGCCCTTGATGGTGTGGGCGCCGCGGTGCTTGCGAAGCTGCGCGGCCGGATGCTCGCGGCGGATGACGATTTCGGGGAAGCTCTTGTCGTCGCGCAGCAGCACGTTGAAGCGCGGCTTGAGCTGCTTGATCAGGTTGATCTCAAGCAGCAGGGCGTCGGTCTCGGTGCGGGTGGTGACGAACTCCATCGAGCGCGTCAGATCCACCATCAGGGCGATCCGCTGGGTGTGGAAGCGGCCCTGGGCGTACTGCACGACGCGCTTCTTCAGGCTCCGCGCCTTGCCGACGTAGAGCACCTCCCCGCCTTCGCCCATCATGCGGTAGACCCCCGGCCGGTCCGGCAAGCGGCGCACCTCGTCCTTGATCAGCTGGGCGCCGGTGAGCGCGGGGGCTTCGGTCATGGGGCGGATATAGGCGGAGTCCGGTGGAAGGCGGAGAGGGTGTTGTTGAGTTGGGAAAGGAATTTCCTTACATTCCGCCCATGATCACCAGCCGCATCACCAGCAAGTCGCAGACGACGCTTCCGCGCGCGGTTCGAAGCGCGCTGGGCCTGCGCCCGGGCGATACGGTGGCCTATCAGATCGACGGAGATCGCGCCGTTCTGGTGCGCCAGCGCGCGGAGCCCTCCGACGACCCATTCAAGACGTTCCGAGAGTGGGATTCCGAGGCGGACCGGAAGGCCTACGCCGATCTTTGAGCCGGGCGATATCGTCAAGGCGCCCTTTCCTTACACGGATCGGGCGACCCGGCAGCGCCGGCCAGTTCTGGTGCTCGCGGCGGGAGACCTTCAAGCGAACCATGGTCTGGTCTGGGTGCTGATGATCACCAGCGCCGCCAACCGGGGCTGGCCAGGAGACGTGGACTTCGACCATCAAGCGGCAGGCCTGTCGGCAGAATCCGTCGTCCGGACCGCAAAGATCGCGACGGTGGATGCAACTGATCTCGAACCCATGGGTCGACTGCCGAACGGTCCCTGGGCTGAAGTGCAGTCTCGGATCGCATCGATTCTGTCGGACTAGATATTCACCACACCCCGGGCGCTGACCTCCGCGCCTACCCCCGCTCATTCCGGCGAAGGCCGGAATCCAGATTGAGCCGATCGGAGGTGGGTTCAGGAAGCTCCGCGTGTGTCCCATCCAACTCCCAGGGCTGGAGCGGCGCGACCGCATAGGCCGCTTGCGTCGCGGCGCGATCAACTGCGTATCGCCACTGCCCCAGGCTCTCCATGGCCCCCGGATCACACGGCCGCCGCCGCCGGACGACGTCGTTGCCGCATCCTAGAACTTCACCGCGCCGCTGGTGATCCGCTCATACACCGACTTGGTGATCTTGATGTAGCCGCGCTTGGGATCGCGGAACCATAGCGGGTGCTTGGTGCGGGACGGGTCGAAGCCCTCCGAGACCAGGTCAACCTTGCGCAGCTTCATCGTGCCGGTGGTGTCGAGGTCGGGCAGGATGCGGAGGAACAGCGGCTGGGCGTAGGTGGGCAGTTCCTGGGCCACGTAGTCACCGAACGCCTTGGGGTCGAAGGGCGCATCCAGAACCAGGCCCGCCATGCCCGCGCGGCCGTCGGCGCCCGGAACCTCGACGCCGTAGACATTGGCCATGGCCACGCCCGGGCCGCCGCCCAGGCGCTCGGCCACCTCGGTGGTGGAGACGTTCTCGCCCTTCCAGCGGAAGGTGTCGCCGATCCGGTCGATGAAATAGAAATAACCGTCGGCGTCCATCTTCATCAGGTCGCCGGTCGAGAACCACGCGTCGCCGCGCTCGGCCACGTCGCGCAGGATCTTTTTCTCGGTCGCCGCCTTGTCGTGATAGCCGGAATAGTCGGTCCGGGCGTCGCCGCTGATTTTGCCGATGCACTGGCCGACCTGGCCCGGGCCGCACTCGATGCAAAGGCCGTCCGTTCCGCGGATAACGGTCTCGGTCTCGACGTCGAACTGAACGAGACGGATGTTGAGCTGCTTGCGCAGCCACTTGGGCGCGCGCCCGATGGCGCCCTCGCGGCCGTCGAAGTTGAACATCGCCACATTGCCTTCGGTGGCGCCGTAGAACTCCAGGATCTCCGGGATGCCGAACCGTCGCTTGAGCTCGGGCCAGACGTCCGGGCGCAGGCCGTTGCCGAAGGCCATGCGGATCTTGTGACGCCGGTCATCCTCGCCGGGCGGATGGTTGACCAGATAGCGGCAGAGCTCGCCGATATAGACGAACATGGTGCAGCCCTCGGCGATCACGTCGCCCCAGAACTGACTGGCGGAGAACCGGCGCTTGAGGACGATCGAGCCGCCGTTGAGCAGCGCCGAGCCCACCGCGCAGAAGCCGCCCGTCGCGTGGTAGAGCGGCAGCGCCACGTAGATCCGGTCCGTCGGCCTGGCGCCCGTCGCGCCGGCGAAGGCGCGCAGATAGAGTTGGGCCCGGGTGTGGGGAATCTTGGCCGCCTTGGGGAGGCCGGTTGTGCCCGAGGTGTAGATCAGCAGCGCGGTCTCGGAGGCGGTCATGCCTTCCCGCACGGAGCGATCCGGCGGCAGCTGGCTGCAGCTCTTCAGCGCCTGGACCAGATCCCGCTGGTCCCCGTGCGCGGGGCCCAGCACCCACTGCTGCAGCGGTCGCTCGACGAGCCCCTTGGCGGCCTCGAAGACCGGCGATGTTTCACTGTCGACGATGATGTGATTGGCGCCGGAGATGTTCAGGCAATGGGCCAGCGGCGCCCCCGCCAGCTGGTTGTTGATCAGGGCGGTGACCACGCCGACCTTGGAGAGCCCGTACCAGACGGCGATGAACTCTGTCCGGTTGGGCATGAACAGAGCCACCGCCTGGCCGCGCCGCAGGCCCGCGTTCTTGGCCCAGTGGGCGTAGCGGTTGGCCATGGCGTCGAACTCGCCATAGGTCAGCGTCTTGCCTTCGAAGGTGATGGCCGGGCGATCCCGCCAGCGCTCCACCGCCGCCTGCAGGTCATCACAGATCAGGTTGGGGCTGTCCCGCTCGATGGTCTTCACGCGCTTAAGAACGCGATTCAGTCCCTGCCAGAACCGCCAGTCCCGCTCGAGCCGTGCGCGCCAACGCATGATCACCTCCGGCTGTGACCTTGGCGAGCGCCGCCGTGGGTGGTCAAGCGGTTCGGTGGAGGACGTCCAATCCGCTTGGCCACGCTGCGTCACCGCCTGTAAGGAGCCGCCATGAGCCAGACCGCACCGGAAGGCCCGCTCGCCGGGCTCGTCGTCATCGAGATGGGCACGCTGATCGCCGGGCCGTTCTGCGGCCAGATCCTGGGCGACTTCGGCGCCGAGGTGATCAAGATCGAGGACCCCAAGGTTGGCGACCCGATGCGCCAGTGGGGCCGCAGCCTGCCCAAGGGGCTCTCGCCCTGGTGGCCGGTGATCGGGCGCAACAAAAAGTCGGTCGGCCTCGACCTGCGCAAGCCGGAGGGCCAGGCGCTGGCCAAGACCCTGATCGCCAAGGCCGACGTGGTGATCGAGAACTTCCGGCCGGGCGCCATGGAAAAGTGGGGCCTGGGCTATGATGTACTCTCAAAGGACAATCCCGGCCTGATCATGGCCCGCATCTCGGGCTTCGGGCAGACCGGCCCTTACAGCCAGCGCGCTGGCTACGGCCTGATCGGCGAGGCGATGGGCGGCCTGCGCTATGTAACCGGCGAGCCGGACCGGCCGCCGGCCCGGGCCGGCATCTCGATCGGCGACAGCCTGGCCGCGATGCACGCCGTGATGGGCGTCACCATGGCGCTGCATCACCGCAGCCAGACCGGCAAGGGCCAGGTGATCGACGCCGCGCTCTATGAAAGCGTGCTGGGCGTGATGGAAAACCTGATCACCGAGTACGACATCACCGGCTATGTGCGTGAACGCTCGGGTTCGGTGCTGCCGGGGATCGCGCCCTCCAACGCCTATCCGTGCGCCAATGGCGAGATGATCCTGATCGGCGGCAATGGCGACAATGTCTATGCCCGCCTGACCGAGGCCATGGGTCGGCCGGATCTCAAGACCGATCCGAAGTTCGTCGACCACGCCAGCCGGGGCGTGAATCAGACCGAGCTCGACGAGATCATCGCCGCCTGGACCGCGACCCATGATCTGGGCGATCTGCTGGCCAAGCTGGAGGGTCATGGCGTGCCGTCGAGCCGGGTCTATCGCGCGCCCGACATGCTGGAGGATCCCCAGTTCGCCGCCCGGGATGCGATCGTGACCGTGAACCACGGCGTGTTCGGGCCGATCCGGATGCAGAACGCCTTCCCCAAGCTCTCGGCGACGCCGGGGCGGGTGCGCTGGCCGGGACCGGCGCTGGGCGAGCACACCGAGGCGGTGCTGGCGGAGCGCGGCGGCTGCACCCCGGATCGGATCGCCGCCCTGCGGGCCTCCGGTGTGATCTGATGTCGCATCCTTTGCGGCCAGGCCCGGAAGGACCTATGTAGCGGACACGCGCCGGACTCCCCGCCGGCCCAAGACGCCCGGAGACGATCATGCCCCCCAAGACCACCGCCGAGACCGCTGAAGCCGCCGGCGAGGCCGCCGTTCGTATCGCCGAAGCCACCCACAAGGCGATCGCCGACGCTCAGAAGGCGCTGGCTGAGAACGCCAAGCAGTTCGAAGCCACCCTCAAGCAGGGCGTGGACCAACTTCGCTCGCAGAGCCGCGTCTATGCCGACGCAGCCGGCGAGCATCTCGACGAGGCCGCCCGCGTGGCCAGCGATCAGATCCGCGCCCGACCGCTGGCCTCAGCCGGCGTTGCGCTGGGCGTCGGCGTGCTGATCGGCATGCTGCTCGCGTCGCGCCGTTGAACCTGAAGCGCCTCCTGGGCCTCGCCGCCGCCCTGGCCGCCATCGCCGTTGCGGCGGGCGTGTGCGTCATCGCCATGGCTGCGACCTTGTTCGCCCTGGTGAAACCTGGGCTCGGCGAGGCGGGCGCGGCGGCGGTTGTGGCGCTGGTCTGCGCCGCGCTGGCGGTTCTGATCGCCGTCATCGCGCTGCGCAAGGCTTCGCCGCCCAGGCCCCGTCCCGGGGCCGCGCCGGAACCTGCGTCGCCGACCGAGCGCATTGTGGCTCTGGCGCGTCAGCATCCGGTGCTGGCGGCCGGCGCGGGCGTCGTGGCGCTGGTGATCCTGGCGCGGAACCCGGCCATCGTTTCCGCAGCGGTGACAGCCCTGGCCACGGGACGCGGGCCCAAGCCCCGTCGCTGAACTCAATCTAGGAAGATCGCGGGACCAGCACCCGGCAGACGTCGGGTACGTAGCGGGCCTCCGCGACATCGTGCAGCCGCACGCTCTCGCCATCGAGCAGGGCCGGAATCTCCCTTGCCGACCAGACCCGCGCGACCTGACAGGTGCGATGGTCGACCGAAGGGTCGCTCCGCCACTTGTGGCCCAGCGCCGCCATCCCCAGCCGCAGCGCCTCACCCACGCCATAGACATCCACCGCCGCGGCCTCGAGGGCCGGGGTCTCGGAGTCGACGGCGGCCGAGGCGATAGGGCACATCAGGATCAAGGCCTCGGCCTTTTCCCGCCCGCCGCCGTCCAGGGTGTAGCGGAGGCGCCCGGTGAAGGCGCGGTTGATCGCCCGCCGCGCCCGCTGCCACGCCAGGGCCAGATTGCGCCGTCGCGCCGCCTCCCGCGCCGGGGCCCAAAGCGCGGGCGACCCGAGGATCGCCGCGACCAGAAAGCGGCGGCCGTCCACCTCGCCGCCGCCCAGGGTGCGCGTCTCGCCGTCGGCCAGGATATCGGCGAGCGCCGCCTGCCAGGGTCGGGCGCCATAGATGGCGTGGGGGAGCATGTTCATGGTGCCGCCGGCCAGGGGGGCAAGGACCGGGCCGTTCGGCCCCGCCAGCTCGGCCGCCGCCCGCGCGGTGCCGTCGCCGGCCAGCACCACCAGCAGATCCGGCGCGGCGTCGATCGCTGAACGAAGCGCGGCCTCCAGGCTTTCGGGGTCAGGTGCGCGAATCCGCGCATCGATCCCATGCTCGGCGAAAATCGCCGCAAGCTCGGCCGGCGCGCCGGGCCCGACGCTGCCCGCCGCCAGATTGGCGACGACCTCGACGCGCCGGAGCCTGGGCCTGGCGGGGGTCTTGGATGTGGCAAGCTCGGTCAGGCGCCGTTCCTCCGTGGCGCTGCGCCTATAGGCTGAGCCGTGCGGCAAAGGAATGGCGGGTCGCGGAGGCGGCCGACCGGCAGGGGACCGGCCGTGTGTCGGGGGGCGTCGCCGCCTCCGCGTTCAAGACAACGCGCAAGGCCCACGCCGGTTCCGATCTCCGCCGTCCCGTCAGAACTTCGCCTTGACCTCCACGCCGAGCGTCCGCGGATCATTCACGAAGCCGGTCAGGTTGTTGAAGTCGATGCCGCCTTCCAGGCTGCGGTCGTTGGTGATGTTGCGACCGAAGGCCGCCACCTCCCAGGCTTCGTCAGGCGCGCGGTAGCCGACCCGCAGACCGCCTTCCAGCAGCTTGGCGTCGTTGAACTCCGCGGACTCGTAGAGGAAGAAGTTGACCTTCGAGCGATAGGCCCAGTCGCTGAACACGAACACCGAGCCCTCGCCCACCGGCCAGGAGTAGCCCGCCGTGACGCTGGCGATCCAACGCGGGGCGTTGGGCAGGCTGTTGCCGTCGATCCGCACCGTTCCGGCGATCGGTCCGACCGGATCGCGCACCGTGCAGCCGGCGCCGCAGGGCTGGGTGAACAGCCCGGAATCATTGATTTCGGTGTGGTTGTAGGAGAGGCCCGCAGTCAGCAGAAGGCGGTCGACAGGCTCGGCCTCGGCGTTGAATTCGAAGCCGTATCCGGTCGCCTTGTCGGCGTTGAGCAGACGGTTGAAGTTGGCGCCGCCGCCGACGGCGGTGATCTGCAGGTCGTTGGCGCGATAGTAGAACACGGCCGCGTCGAAGCGCGCGCGCAGTTCCGGCAGTTTGCCCTTGAAGCCCGCCTCGTAGGACATCACGGTTTCCTTGCCAGCGACCGAGAGCCCGTCGCCGAACACCACACGGCCCTGGATCGAGGGCGCACGGTACCCGCGGGCGACACGGGCGTAGGCGTTCAGCGAGTCGCTGGCCGCATAGGTGGCGCTGACATTGAAGCTGAGGTCGCTGGAGTCCGGGCTGGTCCGCAGGATGGGCGTGTTCGGCGCGCCGAAGGGCGAGCGCGTGCGCTGGGCCAGGAAGTCCTTGTTGTCATCGGAGAAGCGGACGCCGCCAGCCAGCTTCAGCTGGTCCGACACGTCGTAATCGAGATTGGCGAACACCGCCCAGCTCTCGGTCTTCTGGTTCTGATAGGAGAAGCCATCGATCGCGCCGCCCGCCAGAGTGTTGAAGCTGTAGCTGTCGATCTTGATACTCTCATTGAAGTAGTAGACGCCAAGGGTGTAGCCCAACGGCCCATTGTCGCCGGCGAGCCGGATCTCCTGGGTCCACTGGCCGTGGAACGGCACGGCGTCTGCGCTCTCCGAGGGGAAGGGGATGAAGCCCGGCCCGAACGGCGGAGCGAATGACGCCCCGAAACCGCCGTCGACATCGGTCCGGGAATAGGCGTCGAAGCGTTCATAGGCGGTGATCGAGGTGAGCTCGGGCAGGCCTTCGCCGAAGTCGTAGGTGAGCTTCAGATTGGCGCCGGAGGACTCGATCTTCTGGATCGCGCGGCTCTGGGCGTCATGGGAAATCACGTCCCGCTTAAAGCCCGGGACGAAGTTGTTGGTTCCTCGCTGAATGATGTTGGCGCGGAAGATCCGCGGCGTGCCGTCGAGGTGCTGGTAGTGCAGGTTCAGCAACGCGCTGAACTGGGCGTTGGGCGTGTAGAGGAGCTGCCCGCGCAGGGCCATCTGATCGTAGCCCTCGGCGTCGTTCTTGTCCCCGCCGCGGGTGTTGTCCACCCAGTCGCTGCGGCGCTGATAGAGGCCGGAGAGGCGCCCGGAGAGCACATCGGCGATGATCGGACCGGAGACGGCGCCCTCCAGGTTCACCGTCGAGAACGTGGCGTAGGAGGCGCGGCCATAGCCTTCGAAGGAGTTGGTGGGCTTCGCGCTTTCGAACTTCAGAACCCCGGCCGGCGTGTTGCGGCCGAACAGCGTGCCCTGCGGCCCGCGCAGGACCTCCACCCGGTCGATGTCGAACAGCGGAAAGCTCTTCAGCAGCGGGTTCTCCAGCACCACCTCGTCATAGATGAACGACACCGGCTGCGAGGCGTTGATGTCGAAGTCGGTGTTGCCGAGCCCGCGGATGTAGGGGCGCGGGAAGACGCGGCCGAAGCTCGACTCCAGCGTCAGGCTGGGGACCCGAGCCGAAAGCACGCGAATGTCGCCCCCGGACGAGAGTATGGCGCCGAGCTTCTCGCCGCTGACCGCCGTGAGCGCCAGGGGCACGTCATTGATCGCCTCGGCCTTCTTCTGCGCGGTGACGATCACTTCGCCGATCTCGGTGGCCGAGGTCTGCGCCTGGGCGGGGAGGGCGGCGAGAACGGCGACACTGCAGCCGGCGGCGAGAAGAACACGCAAGGTCATTTTGGCTCCACGGAATCGGGGGGGGCGGGAGGGCTGGTCCCAGTGGCGACAGAGCTACAACGGAACGCGCCGCGGCGAAGGGACCAAGCGCGGCTGTCACAATTCCGATGCGGAACGTTGTTGCGGTGCAACACACGCGGACGCCGGGGCAACCCGCCGTCCCGTTTCAGGCCGCCTGGGCGTCCGTCGACCGGGGGTGGAAGAACAGCGCCTGACCGATGGCGGCCTTCACGGTCTCCGGCTGGAACGGCTTGGTGATCAGGAAGGTGGGTTCGGGTCGTTCGCCGGTCAGCAGGCGTTCGGGAAAGGCGGTGATGAAGATCACCGGCGCGTCGACCTCCGCCAGGATGTCCCGCACCGCATCGATGCCAGAGGAGCCGTCGGCGAGCTGGATGTCGGCCAGCACGAGGCCCGGCGCCTCCCGCGAACTGATCGCCACGGCCTGTGTGCGGGTGGCGGCGACGTCGATCACCCGATGGCCAAGTTCAGCCACCAGGGCCTCGATGTCGGCGGCGATCACCGGCTCGTCCTCGATGATCAGCACGCTGGTGGCCAGCTCGGCGTCGATCTCGACCTGCGCCTGGGCGATGAGGGACTCCACCGTCTCGAAGGTCTCGTCGAGGATCTGGCTGGCCTCGCTGGGGGTGAAGCCCTCGAGCGCGGTGAGCAGGAAGGCCTGTCGCGAACGCGGGGCGATGCGCATCAGGCGCCGTGTCGCGGCGTCCGCCGCCATGGAGCCCGGCGCCTCGCCGGTCACCCGCCAGACCGACTGGAACACGTGGTAGAGGGCCACCCGGGGCGTCATGTTGTCGGCCAGCGCCCGCTCGCCGGCCGCCAGCGCCTCAAGCGCCAGACGGACATGATGGTCGCCTTGCGCCTGGTCTCCCGTGAGCGCGCGAGCGTAGCGCCGGACGAACGGCAGATGCGGTGACAGGCGGGCCAGCAGACTCAAGAGCGCACCCCATCGAATGCGCGATCCACTGCGGACCGCACCCCAACACCATATCAAACGCCGGCTCCATGGAACCGGTTCCCTGTTTCGGGTGTTTTCTTCATCCTGACCGGACGAATTCCGGTGGCGCCGGGAACCGGATGGGGGGTGCATGCGTTGAGCGGCGACGAGCCACCGAACGGGGAGGGCACGCCCGCCATGCGGGACGCCCACGACATCATCGAGCCCAAGGCGCTGGACGAGGCGCGGCTGCGCCAGCAGGCCATCGGCGTGCGCCTGCGCCAGATGTTCGACGCGGTCGTCAACGAGGACGTGCCGGAAGAATTCCTGGATATCCTCAAGCGCGCCGACGAGCGCGGATCCGAGGCGTCCGGATGACGGTGGCCGAAGACGAGGCGCGTTTTCGACAGGACCTCGTCCGATTGATCCCGCACCTGCGCGCCTTCGCCCGCAGCCTGTGCGGCGACGCCACTGCGGCCGACGATCTGGCGCAGGACGCGATGCTTAAGGCCTGGGACGCGCGGGCCAGCTTTCAAACCGGCACCAACATGAAGGCCTGGGCGTTCATGATTCTGCGCAACCAGTTCTATTCCGACCGTCGCCGCAGTTGGCGCCAGAGCCAGCTCGATCCCGAAACCGCCGAACGAACCCTGGTGGCGGTCGACGACCCGGCGGCCCCTGTGGCGCTGGATGAACTGCGACTGGGTCTGGCCATGCTGCCGCCCGAACAGCGGGAGGCCATCATTCTGGTTGGCGCCGGCGGCTTTGCCTATGAGGAGGCCGCCGAGATCTGCGGCTGCGCCGTAGGCACGGTGAAGAGCCGGGTCAGCCGTGCGCGGCGGGCGCTGCAGACCATCCTTGAGCAGGGGACCTATCGGCGCGACGGCGCGGCGGCCGGCGACGCCATGCGATCCATCCTGGCGGACGCCGAGCGCCTCAGCACGGTGCGCTGACCCTTGCCAGGGGGCCGTTGAGAGGGCTGGGATACGCCGATGGCCCGCCTGAGCTGGACGCCGCTGACCACCATCCGGATCCGCCTGGTGACCGCGCTCGCCGCGGCGCTGTTGCCGGTGCTGGCGCTGGGGGTTCTACAGTCGGCGATCGCCTTCCAGCGCGAGGGGCGGGTCCTGCGGGAGAACCTGGGCTTCGCCGCCGAGCGCAGCGCCGCCATAGCCCGCGCGCGGGTGGAGAGCGCCGAGGTTCTGCTGGAGACGCTGGCGCCGGGCGCCGTCGGCTTCCAGTGCGCCCAGCGGCTGGCGACCGTGGCGAGACGCACGCCGGGCTATCTCAACCTGGTGCGGTTCGACCGGCTGGGGCGCGTGGTCTGCGCCTCGGGCGCGACGCCGCCCGATCCCGATCGGGCGCAACGGGCCTGGTTCCAGGCGCTGGCCCAGGGCGAGCGCTTCACCCTCACCCGGGAGCCCGGACTGGTCTATGCCGCCGAGCCTTCGGTGCTGACGGCGGCCCGCGCCACCGACTTCGAAGGCGCCTTCGACGGCGCGTTCGTGGCCGTCATCGCGTTGTCCAGCCTGCAGCCGCGGGCCGGCGATCCGACATTGCCGCGCGGCGCCGAGGTGGCGCTGGTCGACGGCGCCGGGCGCTACATCACAACCACGGCGCGCGGGGCGTTTCCCGCTCTGCCGCCGGACTGGGCCGCGCGGATCGCGGCGCGGGGTACGCTGGTCTGGTACGGGCCGGACGGCCAGAACCGGCGGCGCGTCTACACAGCCGCGCCGGTGGTGGGCGACGACGTCATCGTGGTGCTCTCGGCGCCGTCGCCGGGCCTGCTGTCCTGGGCGCGGCTCAATCCGCTGAGCGGGGTGGCGTTTCCGCTGCTGACGTTCCTCTTCGCGCTGGTGGCGGTGTCCGTGGTGGTGGAGCGCGTGGTGACCCGCTGGGTGCTCTACCTACGGCGCATCGCCTCGCTCTACGGGCGTGGGCGCCTCAGCGTGCGGCCGGTGCGCGCAGAGGAGATGCCGCCGGAGCTGCGCGATCTGGCGGTGACGCTGGAGGACATGGCCGACGCCATCGTGGCCCGCGACGCCGCCCTGCGCGACAGTCTGGCGCAGAAGGACGCGCTGATGCGCGAGATCCACCACCGGGTGAAAAACAACCTGCAGGTCATCTCCAGCCTGCTGAACCTGCAGCAGCGGGCGCTGGCCGACGCGGCCGCCCGCACGGCCATGGGCGATATGCGCCGGCGGGTCAGCGCGCTGGGTCTGATCTATCGCGCGCTCTATCAGGGGCCGGACATCAAGAAGGTCGACCTGGCGCCGTTCCTCGAGGAGCTGACCGCGCAACTGGTGAACGGCGAGCTCGCCCGCGGCGCGGCCGTGCGGACCGAGGTCTCGGTCGACCCCTTGGTGATCGATCCGGATCGTCTGGCGCCGCTGGCCCTGTTCGCGGTGGAGGCCATCGCCAACGCCCTGGCTCATGGCCTGGAGTCGGGCGGCGTCCTTCGGCTCGGCTTCCATGTGGGGGAGACCGAGGCGGTCCTGGAGGTCTCCGACGATGGCGGGATGATCGGCGGAGAACTGCCGCCGCCAGGCGTGGGACGCACCCTGATGGCCGCCTTCGCGCGCCAACTCCGCGGCCGGGCCGAGGTGGTGGTCAACGCGGGCGGTGGTGTGACCGCGACCCTGACCTTCCCGGCGCCGCGGCCGGTTGCCGGGCCGGGTGTCGAGGGCCAACGCCCACAGCGCGTCAGGCCGCGCGTCGCGCGGGGGCCTCCGCGTCGCACAGGACGCCCAGATCGGCGCGAAGAAGCTTGAGGCGAGCATCCGCCATGGCCATGGCGGGGTCCAGCACGAGCAGGCCGCCGGGCGCCACGGCCTCGGCCAGTCGGGCCCGCGCCGTCTCGGCCGCCTCCGGCGTCATCCGCCCGAGCGCCGAGCGGCAGAACACCGCGTCGAAGCGACCGAACACGATGTTCGGATCGTGCAGATTGACGCGGCGCCAACGGATGCGGGCGCGCAGCCGCGCGGTGACCGCGAACGCCTCGCCGCGGTTCTCGAAGTGGCGAACCAGACGCCGGGCCGAGAGCCCGCGCTGCACCTCATAGGCCGAATAGACGCCGGCCTGCGCGAGCTCCAGCGCACGCTCGGAAAGGTCCGACGCATAGATCTCGACCTGGTTGTCGAGTCCCGCCGTCTCGGCCAGCGCCATGGCGAGCGAATAGACCTCCTGGCCGGTTCCGCAGTCGGCCACCCAGAGCCGCAGGGGGCCGTCGCTGTGGACCGGCTTGAGGGCCGGCAGCCCTTCGCGCGTCAGCCAGTCGAACAGCTGGGGCCCGCAGAAGAACCCCGAAGGGGCCGGCATCATGGCTTCGACGACGACCCAGGCCAGTCGCGGGTCGGGCGCCAG